>LCBT01000007.1 GCA_000997385.1 Candidatus Daviesbacteria bacterium GW2011_GWA1_41_61 | reverse complement strand
AAGATCCAGCAGTGATGGACCAGCGGTGCTGACACTCAGGTGGTTCACCTCGGGGGAGCTCGCCTCGCGAAGCGGGCCAGGGCTCACCCCCGAGGTGTTTGCTTGGGCTAAAGATGAAGAGGAAACCAAATTTCCATTTTGGTCTAAGGTTAAGTTAGAAAGGAGATCTGTAGGATCAGCAAAGGAAGGATTAACAAAAACTAAGATTTTACCAGTAGCTTCTCCTGAGTAATCCTCTAAGGCTTTACCAATCATTTGTCCGGGTCTGGTAGCTTTCATGGCTACTCCCGGAATAGAGGAAGAAGTAAGGTAATCTCCGGCTTTGATTACTCCAGACTCAGTAGATACCTTGACAGGTACTCTTCCTATCAAAGCTACCTTCTTCCAGTAGATACCGGAGACAGCAGAATCTTTTTCCTCTCCTAAGGTAATACCGGGATTGGTAGAGATAACCCCAAGGACAGATTTTTGGTAGGAAGAAGAGGATCTGGTAATTAAACCACTTTGTCTCACCTCGGAGGAGTCAGCCTTCGCTTCGCTCACGCTGCCACCATCCGAGGTGTTCTTCTGGAAGGTGTTCGCAATGACAACGATCTCTCCAGCTTCTAGACTACTGTCAGCGGTAGGATATTCCTCTGCTATATCAAAACCACCGGTAGCTGTGGAGGTCACAAATTTACCATTGATACCATAGATATTATTGATAAATCCAGCAGAAGATGTTCCCAGATCAGCCACAGGGTTGTAAACTACCACTGAATCAGTGGCTACTTGGGAACCAATGGAATCTGTTAAAGTCATAATCTGGTAAACTAAAGCTCCTCCATCAGTACAGGTAGCTACCGAGGTAACCCTACTATGTTTCCCTCTGGTAGAGTTATACAGAATATGGGAGGAAGTAACTGAGGTAGGAGTTTGTAAAACTGCCTGGGTAGTACCGGTAGTTTGAGAGGTACAATCACCGGTACCGGGAGCATCTACTAAAGAACCAGAAACTACCGAAGTATTGGAAGCTGTCAGGTTACCTGAAAGGGAAGTAGCTCCTAAGGTCTTGCCAGTTAAAGTCTCAGTTCCAGCTAAAGTAGCTAAAGTACCAGTGGTAGGTAAAGTTACCCCGGTGGTTCCAGTAGAGGTCAAGGTGATGGCATAAGCTCCAGAGGTAACAAGTGATGATCCATCAGCTATGGTTAAGGTGGCAGAGGTGGCAGGTTGGGTAATAGCTACTTTATTAATACTGGTAGCTGTAGCTACACCTAAGGCAGGGCTGGTCAAGGTGGGAGAGGTAGCTAAAACTACTGATCCAGTACCGGTGACAGTGTTACCTAAAACTGTAACAGTGCCGGTAGAATCAGGCAGGGTCCAGGTCCGGTTATCTGTGAGATCTGAGGAGGTAAAAGTCCCGGTAAAACTCCCGGCTCCACCAGCAGCTGGGAGTAAAGCTAATTTATCAGCATTGGCTGTGGTGGTTCCTACTATTAAAGAACCGGTACCCTTAGCATTTAAGGTCAAAGAGATGTTGGTATCTCCTCCGGTAGCAGAAAGGGAAGGGGAAACGGTGGTGGCAGCATTAGCCAAAGTTATCTCATTGACAGCGGAAGCATTTAAATCCAGGATTAACAGCTCATTACCTGAGGAATCTGCCAGATACCCTAAATCAGCAAACCTGGGAGTAGTCAGTGTTTTATTGGTTAAAGTATCAGTAGTAGTTCTTCCTATATAAGTATCAGTACCTTGGAAGGTAAGGGTAGTAGAGTCAGTCCCAGCCAAAGTTAAAGTATTAGAGGAGGTCAAAGTCTTACCATCAGCAATGGTTAAAGTAGCTGAGGTAGTAGGGGCAGTGATAGCTACTTTGTTGATGGAGGTAGCTGTAGCTACACCTAACACTGGAGTAGTAAGAGTGGGAGAAGTAGCAAAGACTAAGGCTCCTGAACCTTGTTCATCTGAGATGGAAGCAGAAAGGACTGAAGATAAAGCTGTAGTAGCTAAATTTGAGGAAGCATCGGTAAAGATGGCCCGGGAAGCTGTCAGACCTGATAAAGTAATAGTCCCGGAGGAAGTGATCCCTGTGAGCCCGGAGATAGCCCCGGTAGCAGTTAAAGCTCCGGTACTACCTACAGTAAAGAGGGCTGTATTAGAACCGTTATATACTATCATCCCACCTGAACCTGCCAGGTTAGGAAAATTAGCATCAGTAGTATCAGCATAGTTGACCCTGATTATTCCTGTCCCCTGGGCATTTAAGGTTAAGTTGGCAGATCCTAAGATAGCTGAAGCATTAGAGGCAGTATTGGAGATAGTTGAGGCATTCATCAGTCCATTTAAATCATCCAGGTAAGTGGTGACCTCAGTAGTTTGGGCAGAGTTAATTTTAAACCGAAGTCTGGTGACCCCGTTTCTGGAGGCTGCAGCTATAGCTGAAATATCCCAGGTTTTAGTTTCCCAGGTATTGGCAGAAGAAGCAGTAAAGGTAGTGGTTTGCCAAGTGGAACCATCTTCTGAGAAAGCTGCCTCCATTAAAGTAGAAGCTGTGGAGGAGGAGTAGAACTTAAACTGCAGATCATTTTTGTTAGATAGATCAGTAGAGGAGATAGTTTTAGTGATATTAAAGTTGGTCATGTCAGAAGTAAGTGTTGATTTGTAAACCGTACTTTGAGCAGTAGATCCATTAATACCTCCAATGGTGTAATAATAGGGAGTAGAGGAGATAGTAATAGGTGTGACGGTATGGCCGGATAACACCTGGGGAAGCTGATCATGACCTGTGGCTGAAAAGCTGCCAATATTACCGGAAGAATCTATGGTAGCCCGATAGATTGTACTTTGATCTGCAGAACCATTATTACCTCCAAAGGCATAAATGTAGTAGACAGAACCAACAGTTGTTGTGGCAGCCTGCAAATCTTGCAAAGCTTGAGGAAGTTGTCCCTGAGAGGTAGTACTAAAAGATCCAATATTACCGCTTCCATCAATTATTGCTTTATATACTGCGCTTTGAGTTGTTGATCCATTTTTACCCCCTAAGACATAGATATATGTGGTTCCTGAGATAGTTAAGGTAGCTGAAGTATGTTTGGATAGAGCTTGAGGAAGTTGTCCCTGAGAGGTAGTACTAAATGTTCCAATATTACCAGACCCATCGATGGTTGATTTATATACTGTTGATTGGTCAGATGTACCGTTATTTCCTCCTAAAACATAGATATAGTTTGTATTTGATATTGTTGTGGCATACGAAGTATGGTCATATAAAGCTTGGGGTAATTGATTTTGGGAGGTAGTACTAAAGCTACCGATATTTCCCGAAGCGTCTAAAGTAGCTTTGTAAACCGTGGATTGAGCCGTTGATCCATCAATACCTCCAATAACATATATTCCTGGCGGCTGCAAAGCTTCAGAATAAACCCTGCCCGAAGGAAAATTAGTAGTATTTAAAGTATTCCCTATATAACTACTGTAAAATACTTTGATAGTTCCCCCATTGGTTGTACTACCAGCACCACTTAGACTATTACCTTTTGACTGGATAGTTGCTCCGGTTAGGTCCACTGTCGCGCTATAAAGTAAAATACCTCCTCCAGCACCGCCACCGCCATTACCACCAATACTTGCGTTTTGGTTACCTCCAGCACCACCGGCGCCTCCATTGGCCTTAATACTACCTGAAACAGTAATACTTGTGGAGGAAGTAAGTTTAATTGCTTCACCCCCAGCACCGCCTCCGCCTCCACCTGAAGAGGCATTCATATAACTGCTCCTATGTGTACCGTTTCTTCCACCTCCACCGCCACCATTTGATCCTTCCCCAACTGCTCCATTTGCTCCATCGAGAGGTCTAGTTCCTTGCCCGTTAGCACCACCACCTCCTCCACCACCACTACCAATTTGTACTGAAGTATCTGTTGAGGTATCGCTGTTAGCGTTAGAACCTAAATACCCCCCATCCCCTCCTGTACCTGAAGGACCATTCCCTCCTGTACCACTATAATTTCCTCCACCTCCACCTGCACCTGCAGGTCCATAACCCGTACTGCCAGAACCACCATTATTTAGTTGTTGCCCTCTGCCTCCAGCCCCCCCCACTCGTGTTCCACCAGAAGGGCCACATCCTCCAGTCCCATTAGAACCACTTGTACCGCCTCCGGTAGCGGTTCCTCCACTACCTGCGGTTGGACAATAACCTGAATATCCAGAGTCAGCACTACCCCCACCCCCACCTCCGGCTCCTGCAGAAGCACCTCCTCCATTACCAGCATCGGCTTCATAAGTTCCCGCTCCACCACCACCTCCACCACCATATCCTAAACCGCTTAATTGAATAGCTCCGGCAACTGTAATATTTCCTGTTGCATTAAGTGTGGGAGCAGTTAAACCCGAAACAGTTAGGGTAGTACCAGAGGGGATATTTATTGTGGTAAAATTAAAGGTGGATTTAGTATCAGTAGCAATAGTACAAGTAGATGTTCCGGCATTCCAGGAAAGTCCTGTACCAGTACATCCTCCGGAACTACTACCAAGTGATAGATCCAAGGTGCCATCAGCCCCTGTCCCTCCATCTACAGTTGCACCTGCAGAAACAGTAGTATGTCCTGATAAAGCCTGGGGTAGCTGTCCTTGGGAAACAGTTGAGAAAGCTCCTACATTGGCAGAAGAGATGGTTGATTTATATACTGTTGATTGGTCAGAGGTACCATTGTTTCCTCCAAGTACATATAAATAATCTGTTCCACCTATGTTAGTTGTTAAAGTGGCATGTTCTTTAAGCCCAGCAGAGAGTTGGGTTTGGGAGGTGATGGAGAGTGTTCCCATTTTATCTACCATGGCCACAGCCTTTAATGATCCTGTACCCTCCTGTTTAATGGTAGTTTCCTGGGAGGTAACATAAGCACTGTCTCCTGAGGTCCAAGAAGAGGCATCATCAAAGGAATCAAGCTGGGTATTACCGGTATAAGTAGAAGGAGTAGAAGATAAAGTAGAGTTACCATAGAAAAGGTAATAGTTAGAAGATGAGCCTGAAGCAGCTATGGAGGCAGACAGTTGGAAGGTAAAAACTATCGAGGAAGAGGTAAAGGAAGAGATATTCCGGCCAATCTCGGTAAAGGTAGAGCCATCTGTAGAGTAGAATAATCTAAAGTCTTTGTAGGGGGAGGATTGTTGGGAGTTAGTATAAACCTGGTTGGAATCAACAGAGTTTAAGGTTACTGAGACCTGGTAGTTAGAAGGTAAGGCATTGGAAGCATCATTGTTTTGGATAGTGATAACCCTGCGGTAGGTAAAGTCATTCTCTGCTACTGAGGCAATATTAGTCCAACCCCCGGGGATAGCTGTACCAATGATGGCTCTTGAGGAATCAGTTAAAGAAAAAGCTGCTCCAGACATCTGTCCTGAGGAGTTAATGGAAAAGTAAGTAGAAGTTCCAGCATTGTTTTGGATCTGAAAGATATCATTAGATCCAGTAGGAGAAGCCTTGACAGTTAAGGCGGTAGTAGAACCGGAGGCAGGGGCAACAGTAGTATCCCCTGACAAGATAGTAGCACCTGTTACACCTAAGGTAGAACCTAGGGTAGTAGCTCCGGTAATGTTGGCATCACCGGTCACATCTAAGGAATAGGAAGGGGTAGTATCATTGATCCCTATCCTGTTGTTGGCAGTATCAATATACAGTGTCCCTGAATCAATACTTAGAGAGTAGTTGGAAGAAGAGGCTGAGATAGCTAAATCAGCATCTAGGGTCATGGAATCAGCTAGTTCTGTAAAATCAATGGAATCAGCTACAATAGATGAGCCGGTTAAAGAGGACCAAGCAGGAACTCCAGAAGAAACGATCAAAGCCTGTCCCGTAGAACCAACAGCCAGTTTAGATAAAGTATCTGATGCAGAAGTATATAGTACATCACCTTTAGTATAGGTAGTGAGTCCCGTTCCTCCATAACCTGTCCCCATCTTAGTCCCGTTCCAGGTACCGGTAGTAATAGTCCCTAAACCGGTAATGGAGGTAAAGGAACCGGAAAGGGTATTGGAATCAGATGAGTTGATGGTTTTATTAGACAAAGTATCAGTGGAAGTTTTAGTAATTAAAGTATCAGTGATATCCGGTAAGGTTAGAGTTTTAGAAGAGGAAGTAGGTGTCCAGGTTAAAACACCGGTTATTCCGGTACTAAAGGTAACCTGGTTTTTAGTAGAGGTGAGGTTTAACCCTTCCACAGTCGGAGCTCCACCTGAGGCCAGCTCTTCATCTAAAGTTAAACCTTGACCGGAAATGTTTAAAGAGGTAGTCCCCAATATATCAGAGATGTGAATTCCTCCTCCTTCTAAGGCTTCAAAGTTAACCCCATTGATAGTCCTGCCTACTACTAAATCCCCACCTAAAAATACATCCGAGTTAATCTCTAGATAGTGTTTGGTAGTAGACTCTGCTAAAACAGCAGCTTTATTCACTCCGGAGGAGTCCCTTCGACTTCGCTCAGGGCCACCATCCGGGGTGTGAGCCTGGGTTAGGTAATTTGGTGATAGTCTGCTGGCAATCTGTATTGATAGACTGCTAAGGGGGGAGAGAAAAGGGATTTTGCTGTCAGAAAGCTCCTTTGATCTCAAAGGGGAAATTAAAGTAAAAATAACCAGCAGTCCGGTGGCTAGAAACGTGCCTGTTATAAAGATAGAGAGACTGATGAAGGAGATCTTTTTTAAGGTAGAGAAGTAGATCTGATGATAGGGGGACAAAATTGAACCAGAATCATCTAAGGTGTTGCTTTCTTCATCAGCTATAGGCAGATAGATGACCGGTTTTGTCTGAGACTTAAGGTCTTCTTTTTTGATTATTTTTTCTGCTTTTTGACTATTTACTTGGACTTGCTGGATTAAGGAAGAGGAGGTAGGGAGGGGAGGAGGAAAGGTTTTCAAAGGATAAAGCCTGGTTCCCCCGGGAGTATAAATCGCGGTAATCTTGCCTGATCTTTCCCATCTTCTTAAGGTATCAACAGAGACACCTAAGGTTTTGGCAGCTTGGCCGATTTTAATAAAAGAGTTTTGGTTGAGGACACGTTTTCCCATAAGGGTTTCCGTCTGCAAAACTGCTCTTCTTCTACCATACCTAGATTTGCCCAGATTTGTCAAGTAGAATATATCAAAACAAATCACCTAAAAAGCGTACAAACAGTCTAAAATGAAAAGTTTTATTACTCAGGAGATTGGGTTGTTGTGTCAATAAAAATGGTTATTATTTATCTTCAATCGGGGGTTAAGGGAAGGTGAACATCAGTGTAGATTTTTACCTGATTGCAGGAGGCATAAATAATAGCCATAGGAAAGTTAAATTTCTCTTCTGATTTATCTGTCTTTCTAATGATGATAGGAGTATTCTCTACCAAAGTCACAAAGTTAGCATGCATCGGTAAAATATCAAATTTACCAGCTGAATTAATAGAGGAGAGCGATAAAGCCTCACCTGAAAAAAGCTCCTCTTTGGGAGCAATGATTTTAACTTTTAGCAATGGTATGGTAGTAGTTTGAGCCATTCTAAAACTTGGTGTCCTTTAATGCTCCAATATATAAAAGTTTCTCCGGCTGGACCTGATCTAACCTTCCGGCCAGTATTAAAGCAATATCGGCAACAGTATCTTTTTTGGCCACATAAACCCCCTTGCGGGCAGTATGAACTTCCGTCACAAAAAACGGTTGAGTTAAATAATGGATAATCTTTTTTACCCTATTGTATAGCAGCTGATCAGAGGGGGAAAGTTCACTTTCTCCCACAATGGCCACGATGTGAGAGAGCTTTTGATATCTATCCAAAGACTGCTGGAAAGCGGTTAAGGTTTGGTAGTGCTCCTCGCCGATCATGTTTTTAGAGAGGGTGGAAGAGGAGGATTGATAGATATCAACCGGCGGGTACAGTCCCATTTGGGCCACGGAGCGGGATAAAACCACTGCTGTATCCAAAAAGGACATAATGGTATTTACCCCGGCATCAGTGACCTCATCAGAGGGTACATAAATAGTTTGGATAGAAGTAATGGAGCCGCCTTCGGTCGAGACCAGGCGGTCCTCCAGGTTGGAGACCTCAGTCTGCATGGTGGCCTGGTAGGCCTGTTCCGAAGGTGTGGTTCCCAATAAGGTGGCTACTTCATTGCCGGCTTGGACAAAACGGAACATGTTATCAATAAAAAACAGGACATCTTTTTTCTCCTGGTCGCGGAAATATTCAGCGATGGCTGTGGCACCCAAAGCCACCCGGAACCTGACTGCCGCATCTTCATTCATCTGTCCCAGGATCATGACCGTGTTTTTCATCACTCCTGACTCTACCAAACGTTTATAAAGCTCCTGGCCTTCCCTGATACGCTCCCCAACTCCGGCAAAAACCGATACCCCGGGGTGAATTACCGTAATATTATGAATCAGTTCAGTCATAAGGATAGTTTTACCGACACCGGCACCGCCAATAAAGCCGATTTTCCCGCCCCGCAAGAATGGAGTTAAAAAGTCCATAGCTTTAATGCCGGTTTCTAAAATATCCGTACCGCCTTTGACCACGTTTAAAGGTGGAGTCTTAGAATAAATGGGCAGCCGGTTGGAAAAAGAGATTGGCCCTTGTCCATCTTGAGGTTCACCAAAAAGGTTGATCACCCGGCCTAAAACTGAGCCGCTGCCAGGCATGGTTATCTCCGAGCCGCTGCCGGTAATTGACATACCCCGATATAGTGTGGATAACTTTGATAGGGCAATACATTGAGAAATATCTTCAGTCTGGTAAAAGACCTCCATCTTAACTTCTGGATCATCGGGAGAGGTGAGGATTTCAAAAAGAGCCGGCAGCTTGGCTGATTCTATTTGCACCTGCACAATTTGACCTTTAACTCCTTTGACTGTGCCTTTGACGGGAGAAGTGGCGTCTTTAGTCGATTTGCCCATGGTGCTCCTTTTTCCACCCGATGAGGGTGGCGATTGTTTCCAGTAAACGGTTGTTATCAATGGCTCTTTTAGCTTCAGCTAAAAGCTTCTTTTGAGTTTTGATCAGATCATTAGCGTTACCCTGGGCTTGGTCCATGGAAGTGAGCCTGGCAGCAGTTCTCGCCAGCTCTGATTCTAAAAAAGTCTGTTCAAACAAAAGTTGGGTAATTTGAGTGTTGAAAAACTCCACCATTTTGTCAATCTCCGGTTCAAAGATGTAGCTTAAGCTGCCTAGTTTGCTTACTTTTAAGTAATGTTCCGGAGGAGCTTGAACGATATCCACAACGTGCGGTTCTTGGATTAAAACAGATTGCATCCGGGAGTAATAAACCAGGATTTGTTGGTATCCGGTTAAGCTAATAACCATCTTTCTTAACTCTTCCACCATGGGTAAGTCATCTTTAAAGATAAACGGTTGATAGGGATGAAAGTAGCCCATGGTTTGTAAAAACTCCCCTCCGGTTTTACCAACCACAATACGGTCAGTTTTAAACTTAGTAGTGTTGAGGATAAAGAACTCGACCAGTTGAGTTTCCAAACTTCCATAGAAGTGGTAGTTGGAGGTGAGTAAGATACTTAAAGTGCCCCTCCTTTTAGTAGCGATTTTAATGCCTTGGCGCATGGCTGCAACCCTCACAACATGGAAGATCTCGCTAATTTCTTGAAAGAAGTTACGGTTTTTTTCAATGCCTTTTCTAATCTTCTGCAGCTTAATAGCAGCGATTTCGCTGTAGGCTTGGGCTACCAACTTTAAAGAGTTGCTGTCTTCTAGTACTTGGTTGATTTGCTTGATGGTTGACATGGTTTATTGTTTTTCCTCCTTTTCTGATTTATTGGTTGGTGGTTTGTTATTGTTTGATAGTGTAACAGGGGAAGGGGATGGCTGTGGAAGAGAAGTCCTTACCGCCGCTGCGTTTTGAGTAGCATATTGACTGATGATCTGTCCCAGTTTGTTGCTGACCTTTTCCAGGGCCAGAAACAGCTCTTGATCGTTCTTGAAAGTGGTGGTGGCTTTGGTGATTTGCACAAGCTCGGGATCCCCGAGAAAAGCTTTAACTAAGGATTCTTTATATTTTTTAACAAACTCCCGGTCCCGGTTTTGCATAAAGGGAGTCATGGGAAGGGCCAGCAGGACAATTTGCAGCTCCTTAGGAGTAAATCCCAAAGCGGGCTGTTTCATGAGCTCTTCCAGCATCTCCCGCTGTTTTAATACCAGCTGAGTGCTGGCGGGCAGTTCAAAGCTGAAACGGCTGACTGTTTCCAGTTGCGAGGCTTGGGCCAGTATCTGTTTAATTTGAGTAGCTAAGGAGTTTTGCACCCGGTTTTGAGTTTGCTGTCCCACACGGGACACGGAAAGTGAAACGTCGATAGCTGGCCGTTGTCCTTGGTTATATAAAGAGGCTTTAAACAACAGATGCCCGTCAGTCATACCCATCAGGTTAGTGGGGATTAAGGTGGTAAAATCACCCAGGTTAAGTTCAATGACAGGCAAAGCTGTAATTGAGCCCCCGCCAGCTTCCTCCTTAAAATTACCGGCCCGTTCTAAAAGATGGGAGTGTTGATAGAAGATATCTCCAGGATAAGATTCCCTTCCCGGAGGACGGTTGGCAAGCAGTGCAATTTCCCGGTAGATCTTAGCATGGTTACCCAGATCATCTAAGACAATTAGCACATCCTTGCCTTGTTTTTGAAAATACTCAGCCATAGCAAAAGCTGTTTGGGGAGTTAGAAAGATCAATGGAGCTGGGTCGGAAGAAGCAGCCGCTACTACTACAGTATACTTTAAGGCATCGTTTAAGTAGAGCATATCAATCAAGCTTCTGACTTCGGAAACAGGCTTGCCGATAAGAGCATAAACACAGATAACACCGGTATGTTTTTGGTTGATAATGACATTAGTTAAAAAATCGGTCTTGCCGGAGCGGGCATCCCCTAACACTAACTCCCTTTGACCCTGGCCTAAGGGGATTAAAGTATCAACTAAAGTAATACCGGTATCAAATTGTTGACTGATAAACTCCCGGGAGCTGATGCCGGGAGCTAAGGGATCTAAATCAGCGTAAGTGATCTCGGTATTTTTAGACAGGGGCCCTTTGCCGTCAATGGCTACCCCCAAGGAGTTGACTGCCCGGCCCAACAAAAACTCGCCGACGGGGACAGTCATTTTTTGACTCGCGCAGTGGAATATTTGGCCGGGGGAGACTACACCGTCGTCTAAAAGCAGGATCTCCACCGTATCCGGGAGCAGTGCACTGATCCATCCCCTCAGTCCCTGATCGTTGACCACCAGATCGTTTACCCGGGCGGATGGTAAACCGTCAAGGTAAGCCAAAAAATTTTTGATGCTTTTTACAAAACCGACTTCTTCCATTAATGCTTAATATACTGTTTTAAGGCTGCTAATATTGTTTGTTGGTTATCGGTGATTCTCTGACGCAGGGAATAATCACGGGCTAGTCCGTTCCAGATCAGCCTGGCTCCGGCAATTAGAGAGGGATCAATTTTAAGGTCCATCATAAATTTTTCTCCATAAGCAGAACGTAAGTGTTTACCTAGTTTTTCGGTCTCTTCTTGGGGCAGATCTACCGGCACGAAGATGGTTAAGGGCCTAATATTTTTGATCTCTTCTTCAATAGTGTTAAAAAGTTGGTAGATATTTTTATCATTAAACCCTTTAAAAAAATCTGCGGGGAGAGAAGAGATCCATCCGGCTTCCTCTCCGCTGGCTTCTTTTAAGGAAGGAGTGTTGGCCTGAGAAAAAAATTTTCTAATAACTACTTCACGCAGTGTCCTTAAGCGCCTTAAAGCCTGAACCCTGGTAAAAGTACTGGTTAGTATTAGGTTTAATAGTTGCTGTTCCATAAATCACCCTATAAACTTCTCTGACTTAGCCTTCTCCAGAGCTTCATAGACTAAATCTACCTGATCACTTAAAGTCAGCTTCTTGGTTAAAACCAGACTGAGGGTCTTTTCCAACATGGCGATAATGTTTTCATCCACCAAAGCCATCTGCTGGATTTTGTAAGTATTGATCAGCTCCCGGGCAGCCCTAAGCTCCAGCTCTATAGCGCTGACGCTTTTTTGCTCGGTGGAGGTTAAGAAATTAGTCAAGTTTTGTTCAAAACGCTCAAAAATCTCGTTGACTTTTTGTTTGGTAAATTCCTGACTTAAAAGCTGCATCTGCTCTGATCGGGTGCGCAGCTCATCCAAAAATTTAACAAACTCTCCTTCTGCTTCAGTAACATGTTGGGTAAAGTTTTTTTCCAGATCCTGGCTGACTCTCTCTAGCTCTTCTTCGTATTTACCTTCAAGGCTGCGGGCTGCCACTTTGCTGTCAGCCACTACTTTAATCCCTTCAAGCTCAGCGTTGCCTAAAATCGTTTGGGCTTTCCGGTAGGCCCGATAGAGGATACTATGGCTTTTGGCGTCTGTTGTTTCATTTTCTTTGTTGGTTTTTTCATCATGGTAAAAAAGTGCCAAAATTAAAGTGGCAGCAGAGAGAGCTATGAGCAGCAAGTTTTCAACGGTTAATATTTCGGGCATTAGATTAAGCATAGCAAAAAAAATTCAAAACGCAAAGCTCAAAACTCAAAATTTGACATTTATAACCTTAGGATAAATGCTGCGGCGACAATTCCCAGCGATGCTGTCAGCACGGTAAAGATGATATTTAAGGCAATAGAAAAAAGAATAGCTTTTTCAGCCAGTGGGTTTCTGCCGATAGCCTCAATGCCTTTGGGGACCGACCGGGAGAAGGTTAAAAATCCCAGGCCAAAACCCATCAAAGCGGTGGTAGCAGCAGCGATATATCTTAGTACTTGGATAAATTTGTTGGGGTCTTGCATATTTTGGAAGAGGGCTACATTGAAAGAGTCCAAAAGCCGGGCGTTAGATTTAGACCGGGAAAGCTCGGCATATTCAATTCTTAAAGCCACCGGGACTTTGCCGGAGGCGACCTCTTTGCCATTTTGGGTAATTTTTTGCCCTTCGGTCTCTGTAAAAGGGGCTAAAGCTACTCCGATAATATAACCTGAAAATATCGCCTTTTGGCCTTTGCCGGGGATTTCAGAGGAGGTGATATAATCTCCGGCCTTGATAGCCCCTCCCAGGGTAGTAACATTAACTTGGGCATTGCCAAATCTGGCTACCGGTTGGCCTTTATTATCTACCCGCCGGTAGGCTAGTAGTGGTTGGTTCTGCAGTACTCCAAAGAGATGATAATCATAAGGAAGGCTGGCCCGGATGATGCCTTTTCCGGTGGTAGTTATTAAAATATCCCCATCTTTGGCCTCCTTATCGTTAATCTCATAAACGTTGGAGACATCAGTAGAAAGGTTCTGGGCTAAAACAGGAGGTACGTAGTATGCAGTATGTAATATATAGTATGTAGAAAAAACAATAAAGAAGAGAAAGAGCTTTTTCCTAAATTTTGACTTTTGACTTTTGACTTTTGAGTTATTGCAGGGCATTACTTTTAAATTACCTTAAATCAAGCTAAAAATCAATCACGTCTTCTTATCTTTTCTTCCATTCTTTTTTTAAATAAATTTTCCCGGAAACCACCCTCTTTGACAAACTTTTCCTCCAATGCTTCTATTTGCTTTTTAAGCAGGTAAGTTTCCATTTGACAAAAAGTCAGAAGAAGATTAGCTGCCTCTTCAGGATTTTTGGGGAGGTTGGGGGTGTTAGGGGTGTTAGGATTTTTCCAAACCGCCCGAAAATCCCTAAAAACCCTAATCCTTGGATCTTCTTTACTCCAGGTTTGAAAATTATTCTGCCTTAAGAAATCTTCGTAATCACAAGCCAGTTCTTTCATTGAGCCTTCGGCAACTCCTACCAGCCTGATATAAGTTTCCAGGCTTTGGACAGTGTAGCCTTCTGCAATATTCTGTTTGCCAGAACGGGCAGCTTGGGTCATTTGGTCAACAGTACGGGATTTTTTATCGATCCAGCGGTCAATAAACTGTATTGTTAGATCATTAATAACAGTTGCTAAAATATAACTTGCAAGTCTTTTATAACCTTCCATAATAATCTCCCCTAACACAGCCCTAATATCCCTAAGGACTGCCTGTGACCGGGCTAAAGTTCACTGCGCCGTTATTATAAACATCCTTAACCTGGGTGGCAGTTAAGGCATAGTTGTAAATTCTGACATCACCTGCCCTGAGCGTAGTCGAAGGGTCAATCTGGCCATTTATTTTAAGCATAGCATTTGAGATAATATTTGAGCCTCCGTGTTTGTGGGGCGGTAGGCTAATGGTAGACCACCTGTCCCCTAAACAGATACTGCGGGTTCGAATCCCGTCCGCTCCACGGAGGTATTTTTTGTAATTATTACTTGACAATTTAGGTCTTTTGTGGTAAATTATCATCAATTCTGTTTGGGGGACGATAGTTGGTTTACCTACTACCGTAACATTAAAACCGTCCGTAAGGACGGTTTTTTGGTGGAAATTTCCTCTATTTTAAAAAAACGAATTTGCGGAGCAAATTAAAAAGGTTGTGGTTAGTGCTAGTTTTTGTTCGAGCGAGTCTGCGAGTCGAGAACTACAACTTGAATTTATCTATTAATATTGTTTTTTTCTTTTCTTGGCTCCAGTCTTTAATTTGAAGCTCTCTTCTACAGGCATCCTGATAATCAAAGTGTTCTTCGTAATAAACTAAAGCTTTGACTCCATGTTTAGCTGTATAAGCGCTGCCATTTCCAGCCGAATGTTGTTCATATCTGATATTTATATTCCAAGTTCTGCCAGTATAGTAAGTACCATCTTTGCACTCAATTATATACACATACCATCTCCATTGTTTAAACATATGTACTTCTCCATGCGTTCGCTTCGCTCACTTAGTCGAAGAAAAAATAAGGTTATGGCGAGCCTGTTAACGGTCCAAAATTTACAGCTCCGCTATTATAGATATCCTTTACCTGGGTAGCAGTTAGGGCATAATTAAAAATCTTCACATCATCAATCTGGCCATTGAAATAATTAATCCCCCCGTCGAATGTAGTCCACCATCTTCCAATATTCAAAGTATTAGAGCTATTAACCATCGCTCCAGAATTATTGGGAGCAATCGTACTGGTCAAGATACCATTTTGGTAGAAGCTGGCATTTGTCCCATCCCAAGATACAGACACATATATCCAAGAACCAGTGCCAATAGAAGCGCCTGTATCAGCAGCGTCGCGCCACTGATTTAATTGATTACCGAGTCTTAATTGTAGTTTCGAACTTGAGTTGATGTAAAAGGAATAGCCATAAGTTTGATTACTGGCATAATCCTGCTTACTCACTATATAATCAGTACTAACAGTAGTAGGTTTTATCCAAGTTGAAATGGTAAAATTAGTGGGATTTAAACTAGAATTATTGCTTACACTTATATAATCCCCAGTTCCATTAAAGGTGGGAGCATAATTTCTTTTTCCAGCGCCAGTACCGCCAGATCCTCCCCAGAAAGTAGAAGAAGTAGTACATGTTCCCAATGTGGATGTAGCTGTAATGGTTCCAGTATTAGAATTCCCCGAGGAGTCGTTGGCCACTGTTCCCTGGCATTCATCCATCTTCCACCAGCCCACAGGCTTACCCCTGTTATAATCCCAGGCAATTTGAGCAGCAGAACGGGCATATCCAAAAACCTTGACGCTATCGATTTGACCGGTAAAAGGGGCTCCCCCTGCTGAGTGGGCACCTATTCTGAAAGGTCTGTTAGTGTTGTCCGGCGCAGGAGCAGCAGTTGGCGTTTTACTATCTTCTTGTTTACCATCAACAAAAATTCTGGTGTAGCTTGTTCCTGACCAAACAACTACTAAATGATGCCAATTCCCATCATTAACAGAGGTAGTGCTTGTAGCAAATGTACAAACACCGTCACTACATCCCATAGCTTTTCCGGTGCTACTGATATTTATATTGGCATAACCTTCAATATCGGCTATCAGCTTTGTAGCAGCCAGATTAGAAGTTGTTTTTACCCATGCTTCGATAGCTCCTGAGCTAATCTGACTGTTTGAATAAGGATTATTAGAGGTATCCACCAGATCGTCAGAACCATTAAAATTTCCACCTTTACCCATTTTACCTGTTGTCCAATGTGATCCTGTCCCCGCCCACGTTCCAGTCTTGCCGTTCCCGGAAGTATCATTAACAGCAGTTCCTGTCCCTTCCTCCAAATCCCATCTGCCTACAGGGGCAGCGCAGGAGGTAGTATCTCCTGGGATACAGTATTCCTGGTTGGCAGCCTGGGGTTGGTAGGAAGAATTATTCCCGGCAGCTCCTAAAACCAGTGATGAGCCTCTATTATATTCAGTCTTCACCTCATCAGAAGTCAAAGCATAATCATAGATCTTAACTTCATCTATAGAACCTGCAAAATACTGCACAGCATCCGGACGTCTGCCAATATTTAGATTATTTGCTTCGTCTTTTAGGGTTTGGATACCAGTATTTACTGTATATTTGTTTATGCCGTTTATGAAAAGTTTACAATTGGTACCATCATATGTAGCAATAATATGTGTCCAAGTATTTAAGGGGATAGCAGGATTAACAGTTACTCCACCACTATCACAGTTCACCGAGCTTGAACTATTCACAAATCTGAATTTTAAAATTGAGCCTGAACTGCCTAAATAGAGTTCATAAGCAGCAGTTGCCGCAGCAGCCCAATTTCCTTTGGCAAGGATAGTTTTGTCTGAAGCTGGGTAACTACTGATATTGATCCAGGTTGATGCGGTTATTGCCGTAGTAGGGTTGAGTGCAGCATTATCAGAAACTACTATGAAATCGTTACTTCCATCAAAACTCAAAGCTTTGCCAAATTTGCCGGAGTTAGTCCAGCCTGAAGTGGAGGTGGCTGGGACAGCCATGCCTGACTCTGCTCCATCAAGAGCAGAACCTCCTGAACCTGAGTTACAAACATCATTTGTCCCACCGGAACATTTATTATCTGCCCCTTCATCAAATTTCCAATACCCTACAGCTGATCCAAGAGGGGAACCAACGGCCGGGTGTCCGGCATTCATATCAGAAACAATCTGTTTGGAAGTTAGGGCATAGTTATAAAATTCAAAACCATCAACAACTCCTGTTAAATTAGAATAAGGGGTGGAAGCACTGTCATCCTGGCCGATTTTAAAAACAGCTGAGGTATCATCCGGCAAAGTAGTGAGGGCTTGTGATCCTGTTTGTACCCCATTGACAGAGATTTTTAGGTTAATTTTGTCATAAGTACAGGCTACATGAGTCCATCTATTTAAGGTGATGGCAGTAGAAGAAGTGACAGCTGTTTGCCAGGTAGTGGTTTTAATCTGGCAGCCCACAAAACCTGAGGAATCAGTAAACATTCTGAGTTCTTCTGATTTTCCCACTAAAGCTTGGGAAGCTATGGAAGAGGTGGGCTTGACCCAAAGTTCCATACTAAAAATACCTGAATTTGTGGCCAGGGCAGGAGAAGGGGTTAATAAATTCCAAATCACAAATCCCAAAACCCAAAGAAAACCAAATGTAAAAATTTTCAAATTAAACATAGATATTTTCCGGATTATTCCGGTCCCTTTCCCACATTAATGGGTTATCCATAATATATTGGGATATTTTGTTTAGGTCTTTTTCATTCCTAATGATATGTTCGTAATAATTACGTTGAAATATTTTTTGATATTCTGTAGGGGCGGGGTTTTCCCGCCTAATGTTATTGTTTTCCCGCCCAATGTTATTGGGGTCGGAATACCCGACCCCTACATTATTAATTTGTTTTGTTGATTGATATTTAAAATATGCAATAATATTTCCCAATGTGATTTTCCGTAGGGGCGGGTCTTGTACCCGCCCTAGGTCCAGGGCACCCACGAGGGGTGCCCCTACAGAATTATCAATGATGATTATTCCATGAAAATGATTGGGCATGATTTGATATGTATCAATTATTACCGGAAACCGGTCTGGTAATGATTCCCAAATTGAAACCACCAAATTACCCAGGGTATTGGTTTCCATTTTCCTGTTTACAACATCCCCAAACAAATATTCCCTGTTTTGGGTGCAAATGGTTACAAAATATGCCCCGTTGGATGTATAATCAAACCATTTTAATCTGATTGAATGACGGTTTTTCATATTTTTTAATATGCAAAATCAGGCACACTAACATTAGACCCTGATGTTCCAATTTAGCTTGTTATTTGACAAAAATTTAGCCATATGTTATACTACAAACAATCACGCCCCTCGGGAAACCGGGGGGGTATTTTTTCTAAACAGATCCATATTCAATTTATCTACAGCTTTAGTAAAAATTCCCTGTTTAATTTGATATATTTCTTTTCCAAGATGACCGTGGGCAAATATAATAATTACCTGTTTTTTAAGACGAATCAAAAGATTATATAAGGGCGCAAAATCCCCATCACCGGAAAATAAAATATAGGTATCAATTGTTTGCAGGCAACGGTATACGTCCATAACAATCTCAATATCAAAATCGCATTTTCTGCGTAAAATCTTTTTACTGAGGATTTGTAAAAGTTGTTCTACTTCTTCGGTTTTTAAGGTACTTGTCGCAATAAGCGAGGTTTTTACTTCTTTAGCAATATTACGGAAGTGAGATGAATCAAGACTTACAGGAATATACTTGACCTCTTTGCTGATTACTCGGAACCCAACTTCCTCCATTTTCTTTAGAAACTGCTTTGATTTAGGATGCTTATCTTTACCATAATAGAAATTTATTTCTTCAACTTGCGGGTATTTTTTAAAATAGCCAAATAGTTTTTCCGGATCAACCTCTTTTTTAAGAGATTTTTTCCACCCATAAACATTGGCCCAATCAATAAAAACCGCTGTTTTGCCCTTTAATTTTAAAACCTGTTTTTTATCCATAATTAATAACTAAAATCTGGGATTGATATATTAGACCCGGATGAGCCATTTATCTGCACTCCTTTCCCATATTTTCCTGTAGTCCAGGTACTACTATTCACTGTGCCGTTGTTGGAATTGCCTGAGGAATCATTGGCTGAGGTGCCGGAACCTTCCTCCATGTTT
The DNA here is from genome assembly GCA_000997385.1 of Candidatus Daviesbacteria bacterium GW2011_GWA1_41_61. Lineage (GTDB taxonomy): Bacteria > Patescibacteriota > Microgenomatia > Daviesbacterales > UBA10151 > GWC1-40-9. Next base: position 22,986 of record LCBT01000007.1, on the reverse strand, counting down.
AGTTGGACTTTAGGCCCTGGAGCCCAGTTATATAGATCAGAAACTTCTTTGGGGGAAAGAGCCCGGTTATAAATACGGGTTTCGTCAATAGAACCATTAAAATCACTAAAACTACAACCTTCTCGACAACCAAGTTGGAAAGGATCAGCAGAAACAGTGGTAGCTGTTAAGCTGTTATTACTAATTGTGCCGATATTTTGTGTTCCATCAGAATAAATCTTGACTCCATTGGCATTTGAGGAGCCATCATAGGTTACAAATATATTATGCCAGGTGTTATCACGGACATTAACATTACCTGTTACATCGATAGCATTGGTGCTTTGGTTGTTGGCTAAGTGAAAAGAAATGGTGCCATTAGCGTTGATAGTAACTCCATAACCTTCTCCAGCATTATCATTATCCCATTTGGCGACGACAAACTCTCCTGAACCCCCAGCAGCTGATTTTACCCAAACACCAATAGAAAAGGGGTTAGTTCTTTCAAAGCTTAAGACATTTCCCATGCTGATATAATCTCCTGTGCCATCATAAGAGGTTCCATTACCATATTTACCAGTAGTATTGGCAGTATTACCGTTCCAGGCACCATCTCTACTGTTTCCAGATGAATCACAGCTATCGTTTACTCCACCAGTACAAGTATTAGCAGCTGTCTCATTCATTTTCCAGTAGCCTACCAGGCCATTTGATAACCAATCTTCTGGTTTAGAACCTAAAACAGCAGATGTTCCTTGTTTTGTCCCGGCATTAGCTTTGCCAGCCAGGTAATCCTGCTTGACCTGAGCAGCAGTCCGGGCATAAGAATAAATTTTCAGCTCATCGATGTAACCCTTAAAAATATCAGAAGCACCACTATTAGCAGCCCCTATGGTTGCATTGATCGTATAAGACAAAGTTGCCGTTTGCGCATTTGTTTTATTTAGGACTCCGTCGATATAAATTCTTACATTCGTACCGTCATAAGTTGCAACTAAGTAATGCCACTTATTATCATTTACCGCTATTGTTCCCGCAGTCCAGGCATTTCCTCCAACCCAAAACCGAGGATTGTTAGATGCATCTAGGGCAAGGCCATAGCCTTGATAAGGACTGCTAGGGTTGTATTTATAGAAGATAAAGCTATTTGCTACTCCTGGAGTACGAACCCAAGTAGAGACAGTGATATTAGCTGGTTTTAGGGCAGTATTATCGGAAACGGCAGTATAGGCAGTTGAGCCATTAAAATATAGGCATTTTCCACTAATACATTGATCTTCTGTAGTCCAGGTGGGTTTGGTGGTGCCTGATAAAATTCCATCATTGTTACTAGGCGCTGAATCTTGAGTTGTTGTTCCTTGTCCGTCATCAAATTTCCAGTAAGCTGCCGGTCCCGGGCCTTGCTCCTCTGTGGCAAAAGAGGTGGAAGGAACAGCCTGGCCCTGGACAGCAGTCAGGATAGAAGAAGTGGAGTCATTGTAAAGCTGGGTAACTTCAGAAGCAGAAAAGGCACGGTTATAGATACGAAGCTCGTCAACATCACCTTTATAATATTGTCCAGTGCCCCCACGAGAGGCAATAAACACGGCTGAAGCGTTGGTAGTAGTGCCGGTAGTGGTATCCGAAGCCGTACCGTCGGCAGCTCCATCAATGTATAACCTTAAAGTAGAACCATCTTTTACTCCTATTACATGGTGCCAGGTTCCCCCTGTAATGGCAGTTGATCCTATAGGAAAGGGATTGTTTGTCCCATCATAACGACCAAACAATATAGAATTGCCTTGAAACCGGAACACATAAGAATATCCTCCAGTACCGCTCCATTTTTCAACGATCGCATCCCCGTTTGCGTTAGTACCGCCATCTTTAACCCAAAAAGATAGGGAGAAATTTTGATTATAAGCAAAGTCAATATTATCTGTGTCCGGGATAGAAACGGTGTCATTACTGCCATCAAAGGTGCCGGCGTTGGCATATTTTCCTGATGAGGTAATTGTTGGGGCAGATGTATTGGGGCAGGCTGTGCCATTATTAGCATTTCCAGACAGGTCTTTAACAGTAGCGGTGGAACAGTCACCTGTCCAGGAAGCTTCATTCATATTCCAATACCCAACCAACCCATTGAATAGCCTGAATTTGTTAGAGTCTGATCCGGCTTGTGCTGTTGGGTTGCCGTAGTACATATAGAGGGTGTAAGTGGTGGTGTTTTTGGGAACTAAATCTGCTTGAACCCAGATTTTAACAGCAGTGGTAGTAGAGTTATCACAAGAGGAAGCTAGATAGTAGGGGAGGGCTTTACCCCCTGTAGAGGTAAATCTTAAGTCTTGGCAGGCAGATTGAAGTTTAGAAGAACCTAAGGTAGAGGTATTTACAGTCAAAAGCGTTTCTAAATTAGAGATATCAGAGGAGGAAGAAGTAACTGTCATAGTAATAGCCTGCCTGTAAAGCCAGTTTTCATCAAACCAGGCAGCTCCTACCTTAGCAGAGAAGAAATAACCATATAGAAAGATAAGAGCGCTAGCCACTAAAATAGCTGGGAAGATAAACCCAGCTTTTTTGAAAATCTTTATGAATATATTTTTAGGTAATTTTGTCATTTTTCTATTAGATGACTGATCAACTTTTGTCTTTTATGTGCGCTATGTTTTAATTCGTATTCTCTCCATCTTGCTAATGACTGATTTGGATATTCCTCATAACCTATGAGAATAAGTGGCACTCTATATTTAGTAGATTTATTATAACCAGCATTGTGATTTTTTAATCTCTTTTCTATATTATCTGTTTGCCCAATATAGTAGTTTCCGTCTTTTAAACTTTTTAATAGATACACGTAGTATTTATTCATAGTTTATGTTCATCAAACTCTCCGAGCCTACGGCTCGTAGAGCCGGAGGCCAGGAAGCTTGGGCTGGTTTAGAAAAGTAGGAAAAAAGGAAGATTAAGGCTCCAGCCACTAAAACAGCAGAAAAGAAAAAGAAAATTGGTTTGATTAGTCTAATACGTCGAATTAGTCTCATTTGTCTAATTTTCCCTCACGAAAGGCGAGACGTCTTTTAAAGAGGTTTTCTGAATAGCCTCCTTCAGAGATAAACTTTTCTTCTAAAACTTTGAGCATCTTATCTAAGAGATAGTTTTCCTTGTTGATAAGGGTGATTAGCAGGTTACAGAAGCTTTCTGGGTTATTGGTCCAATGGGTCCAATTAGACTTATTAGTCTCATTAAGAGAGACTCGGAGAGCGCGAATCTTAAGAACCCGGGGATCTTCCTTGTCCCAGAGCTTAAGGTTATTAGTTCTTAAGAAGTCCTTGTAGTCTTCTAAGAGCTCTCCAAAGCTGGCCCTGGCTACTCCGGTCAGCTTAATGTTCATCTTGAGGCTTTTTTCTAAAGAACCTTCCACAATATTTTGCTTGCCCGATCTGACTGCCTGGATCATTTGATCAATGGTTCTATAAGACAAATTGGTCATATTAGACTTATGAGTCAAATATGTTTTGCAGAAAAGTACAGTTAGATCAAAGATAATTACTGCCTGTTGATAAATTATTAGGTTTTGATAGCCTCCGGGCTTTTTAGGATTGGTCAAATTTGTCATATTGGTTTAATTAGTCTTATTGGTCGAATCTACAATCCACCAGTCAAAGGGCAGATCATAAGTTAGGGGTTTGTCTAAGCTAACAGTAAAGCTAACTTCACCACTAATAGCTTTAACATAAGGAGTTTGACCCGAGGTGGAAGCTTTGGGAGTTAAGAAGACTTTGGATTTAGTATCTACCACAGTGGTAAAGATTACCACTGTGGTTTTTCCGGCAGGGATTTTCCCTGATCCCAGGCTGGCTGAGAGAATATCAGTGTTATCAATCTCCAGCTGTTTGGTTGTTACTTTTTGAGCTATTATGTTACCTTTATTATCTATTGTGATGAGGTTATTAAAGAAATCAATATTTCCTGCCAGGGGACCGTTTTGCAGGTAGAGGGTACCTAAGGAACTTAAGGAATCTCCAGTAATACCCAGGTAAGTCTCACCTAAAGATTTTAAGGAGTTTTGGAAGATCCCTTCATAAGAGGTGAGTAAGCCGGAGATGGTAGCCTCAGAGAATTCACCCAGGTGAGCTGAGTCAGAAGCCAGGAGAAGATCTGGGGAAGTTAGGCCTAAAACGTCATTTTGGAGTGAAGCCGAAGGCGAAGCCACGCCAGAGGCGGGCGAAGCGATAGAATCTGTGTTTGAGATCCTATCGGTCGAAGACTCCCTCCAGGATGACGATGAGACTTCCAGTTGGGTTAATCTGGCAGATAAAGAAGCTACTTGGGACTGGAGATTTAAAACGTCATTTTGGAGTGAAGCCGAAGGAGAAGCGATAGAATCAGATCCTATCGGTCGCTGCGCTCCCTCCAGGATGACGGAAGAGGAGGTAACTAAGTTGCCCTTGGAGTCCAATGTTAAATTAGCCAGTAAATCTAAAGGATCAGCAAAGGAAGTATTAATAAAGACTAGAATTTTCCCTTGTTTCACCCCATCCGAGGTGTTGGCTGAGTTGGCTGGGAAGTCTTCTAAAGCTTTTCCAATAACTGGGCCAGGTTTGGTAGCCTTCATGGCTATACCTGGTAGGGAAGAAGAGGTTAGATAATCTCCGGCTTTAATCTCACCGGACTCAGTAGATACTTTGACTGGAACCTGTCCTGCTAAAGCTATTGGATAGCTGCTTTCTTGGGCTGGACCGTCCTGAAGGATTATTCCCGGCTGAGTGGAGACAACGCCAATAGTTTGTTTCTCATAAGCAGAGCGGGATTTTTTAACCCTTGCTTTTTGGTCTTGATCAATACTGACTACGTCTCCGGCCTCTAAATTTTCAGTGCTAACATAAACCTCGGCTAAGTCAAGTCCGGTCTGGGTTCCTGAATTCTTCATCCAGTTGACTAAAGTCCAATCTGTTCCATCATAGATCCAAACAGTCAAATCTTTAGCGGCAGTTACAATATCGGCAGCACCGCAATTTAAGTTAACAAAAGGCGTACAGTCATAAGTTATCGCTCCGTTACTTTCTACAAAGATGATATGCCCTGCTGAGAGTGTCCCGGAACCTGCATCAAAATCGGTAATGGTAAAGGTGGTGGTGTTGGTGATGAAATGTGTCCCTGCAGAGACATCAGGAGTGGCATCGGAATCAGTAAAGGTCTGCTGGGCTCCAAAGCCAACGGCTCCATCAAAGCGGGAAGCTCCGGCATCAACCCACAAGGCATAAGGGTTGGTAATCACTGCCGAAGCAGCTACTGCCGGGGCGTTTTCTACATACAATGTAGCAGCATTGGTGACAGTTAAAGAGGAGGCAGCAGAGATAGTGGGCTGCATGAAGCGGTTAAACCTTTGGTTGGTAAAACCGGCAGTAATGGTATCAGTATGGGCCAGCACTGCTATATCAGATGCTTCTGCAGTCATGGTTGTATGGGCCCCCGGGGTGAGACTTAAAGCAATCTGCCCTCCTGAGACAGCTGATTGTGCTTGGGTTATAGAGCCATTAGTGTTAACTTGGAACAGATCACCGCTGCCCACAGATAAAAGTGCGGCAGGAGAGGTATCACCAATACCCACATTTCCTCCGGCAAAAACAGCAGCATAGTTAGTATCAGCTCCAGTGGGGGAGGCTACATAAAGCATAGTTTTTAAAGAAGTGCCATTGGTGGAAGAAGTCCCATTGGCAATGTACAACCCATATTGGTTAACTGTCCCGGCATCAGCATTATGGGAAGCAGTGGTAGTAATATATTCTCCATAAACATTAGTAGTTCCTGCTGTAGCTAGAGTTGAAGAAGGAGCAAGGTAGGAACCATAAAGGTTTAAAGTATCATCAGCGTTGGCGGTTACCGCTGTGGAGGCTGGTTGAGATCTTAAGCCATAGACTGTTCTGGTTTGAGTGGCTGCCAAAGCTCCGGTGGCCGAGGTGGCCAGATCCAAGCCAATTAAGGTATCACCGGTAGTAGAGGAAGAGGTCACGGTTGAATAAAGTCCTATCCCGGTTTTAGCAGCATTGCCGGTTAAAGCCAGGGTAGAGTAGAGTTGGTAGTCAGTATTAGCAGCAGTGGTAGAGTCAGCTCCGTTGATATATTCCCCATAACCTGTGACAGCAGCTCCAGCAAATGTTGGGCCAATATTAAGAAGCTTTCCTGAGGTTAAAGTGGTAGAGGTAATATTTACTCCAGTACCGGTAGTTAAAGTAGTGTTAGACATATCAACACCAGTTCCGGTAGTGATAGCAGAATCCAAAACTATGGATCCCTGGTTAAAGGTTCTTAAAATTAAGTCTGAGGAGTTAAAGGTTTCCCCAGCTTGAAGGTATAAAGGGGCAGAGGATTTAATAAAGGAAGCTGTGGGGTTGGTGAAGTTCAAATCATAGGCTACAGCTACATCCCCAGCTGAGGTAAAGTTAGCAGGCAAAGCTGAGGTCATGGTGGTATCAGAGACAGAAAAGACTGAAGATCCCTGGCTTTTGATGTTTAGCAGGTTCCCCACAAAGGCATAAGCATTGCCGGTAGAGATGGAAACCAGATCTCCGGTAGCATAAATATTAGTTGTGCCGGTGGGGGACCAATCAAAAGAGGCCAAAGAGCCGGAAGTTAAGCCGGTAGAGGTTGTAGTTAAGCTAAGTAATTTACCAGAGCTGAAGGTATTGGCAGCCCCGGTACCTATATTTAATAAGGTACCAGAGGTTACTCCCGTGGAGCCAATGTAGGCCTCGGTGCCGGTTAAGGTGGTATTGTCAGTAAAGACAAATCCCGAGGTGGTGGTGGTACCGGAAACTACCGAGGAAGTGAAGGTTTGGGAACCAGTGCCCGAGGTAAGAGCTAGGGCAGTAGAGGTAGTGTTGTTACCGATAGTGATGGTTTTGGCATTAGCTCCGGTGCCTAAGTTTAAAGCTCCCGTGCCTTTGGAATCGATACCTAAAGTAATATTTGTATCAGATCCTGAGGCTGCCATGGAAACAGTCGAGGGAGACCCGGTGGCTGCGGTAGTAAAGGTGAAACCGTTGACAGCCGTTGAAACTCCAGCCACCTTAAAGGTGGAAAGTCCGGCTTGTTGTAGATCTAAAAGATTGCCGGCAAAGGTTTGGGCTGAGTTGATACCTAAACCTGTCCCTGAGGTGGACCAGCCGGTAGAGGTGGTACCGGAGGGCTCAACTAACAGTTGTGGTTTGGTGGTGGTAGCTGTGCCTCCGGTAAACCAGGTACCAGCCAGAAGAGCTCCATAGTTAGTAGTAGCTCCGGAAACCGTGCCGAGATATAGACCGTAGTTGGTGGTAGCTGCTCCGCTATCTCCGCCCAGGTATAAACCATAGTTAGTGGTGCCCGTGGAGGTAAGAGCCGCGACATTGACTCCATAGTTAGTGGTGCCTGTGCCGGATAATGCTCCGATATTGATACCATAATTAGTAGTGCCACCGGTGGTAACTACTCCTCCCAAGTTTAACTGAGCGTTGGTGGTGGTGGTAGCAGAGGTGAGGGTGCCGGTGGAAATTTGATAGTTGGAAGTGGTACCGCCGGTCATCGTTCCCAGATTGATTCCATAGTTGGTTGTTCCTGTGGTAGAGATATTGCCGATCGTAAGACCTGCTCCGGTAGCTCCTGTTCCCGAGATTGCTCCGATGTTGATTCCTTTATCAGCGGTTGTTCCGGATAATGCTCCGATATCCAGCCCTGTGGAAGTAGCTCCAGTTAAAGCAGCAACTGCCAGACCATAATCAGTGGTAGCTCCAGTGGAGACAAAATAACCTCCATAGTTGGTAGTAGCAGCTCCAGTCACAGAAGAATAAATACCATAGTTGGTACCAGTGGCAGCAGTATTAGCTATATTTATCCCTCTGTCACTCACAGTAGAGGTAGCAACATCTAATTTATATGCAGGGGTGGCTATCCCGATGCCGACGTTGCCGGTATTAAAGACAGCAGCATAATTGCTGCCTCCGCCGGTGGGAGCATCAACAAAAAGACCATAAGCATTGGTGGCTCCAGCTGCCACGGCTCCGGCAGCGATCCTTAGCGTAGAAGCACTGGTAATAGTGGCAGAGCCAGCCGGAATAGGAGCTCCGGCAATGGTTAAGGTGTTGGCTTGATCAACAGTTATAGCAGAGCTATCAGTGATAGTGGGGGCGTTAAACAAAATACTATCCATACCGGAAGTTACTTGAGTGACTCCGGTTAAGGTAATAGTGGGGGGGGTAAAGGTGGCTGTGGTGTATTCAGCGTTAGTAGCTGAGGTAATAGTCGGGGCAGTGCCGGCTGCAAAGGTAAAAGCCGACACTCCGGATAAGGTACTCCTGGTGTCAATGGTTTGATAAGCGTTGGTGCCGTCAGTAAACCTAAAGGCGGTGGCGGTATTGGCCGGGGTATGGAAAACAGAAGCAGCGTTGGATTGTAAAGTTATGGCTCCGGCTGCCGAGTTGCCGATAGAAATGGCTCCGCTGGAGTTGCCGGTATTAATATTGGTGTCGTAATTGGAGGAAGCATTTAAAGAAATGGTCCCGCCGGTAACAGTCAAACCGGTTTGTCCGGTTAAAAGCCCGCCGGAGGTGATAGTGCCGGTGCCTTCGGAGGTAATATTGCCGGAAGTGGAAATGTGGTCGCCGGTTGTCACCGGGGAAAGGGTGCTGGTGCCGGAGTTCCTTTTCCAAAAACCGACATCTCCTCCACCTCCGGAGGTGATTGAACCGGAACAGGTGAAGTTGCCGGTGGTATCATCAACAGTACAGCCGGTTGACCCGGACCCTCCGGCTAAATTCAAAGATCCTCCGGCGCCGGGGTTAACGGTTAAAGAGGTGGCAGCGGTAGAAGCGGAAATTACCGGGGTAGTGCCGGCGAAGGTTAAGGCGGTGGAAGTTAGTGTGTTGGAGTTAACGGTGGAAGAAAAAGTCACTGCTCCGGCTATTTGTAAAGTACCGCTGCCGGTAGTGGAGATACCACCGGAGGTAGTAATGGAGTCTCCGGCAGTGGAAGGAGAAAGGCTAGTGCCAGCTCTGGTCCAGTAACCGCTGGTACCTGTTGACCCGCCGATAATATCCCCAGCACAGGTTAAGGTGCCGCTGGAGTTGGTAACGGTACAACCGGTAGAAGAAGACCCTCCGGCCATATCCACATCCCCGGTAGACGAGCCGGCAATCACTACCTTACCGCTAGTGCCGGCATCTAAGTTGATATTGGTCCCGGCAGTGGAGGCAGAGATAGCCGGTGTTGCGCCGGCAAAGGTTAAAGCGGTGGAGGAAAAAGTATTGGAGTTGATGGTGGAGGAAAAGGTTACCGCAGCGGAGGTGGTGGCTCCTCGGGCAGTAACAGCAGCTAAAGTATCAGCCTCGGTGCCGGTGATGGTAACAGTTGTGCCGGAAGCAGAAATGGAGTTGATACCGGCTCCGGCAATAGTCAAAGCCCCGGTTAAGGAGTTGACTGAGGTGACACCTCCGGAAGCATTAGCCCAACCGGGTATTCCTGAGGAGACAGTGAGAACTTGTCCGGAGGTGCCAACATTAAGTTTTTCCAGAGTATCTGTAGCAGAAGTATATAGTATGTCACCTTTTGTATAGGATGTTAGCCCTGTTCCACCATAGCCTGTGCCAATTTTAGTCCCATTCCAAGTACCGGTAGAAATAGTTCCCAGCCCGGTAATACCGCTAAAGGAACCGGAGATGGTATTAGAATCTCCGGATTTAATGGTTTTGTTAGAGAGTGTATCAGTGGTAGTTTTGGAAACTAAAGTATCAGTAATATCCGGTAAGGTTAGAGTTTTAGAAGAAGAGGTAGGTGCCCAGGTTAAAGTACCGGTTGTTCCTGTGCCTAAAACTAACTGATTAGAAGTAGAGGATAAAGATAAAGAGGAAAGGTTGAGGGAAGAAAAGGTGGGAGAAGAGGTGGTGGAAAGGTTTTGATTTAAAGTAACATCCCCGCTGACCTCTAAAGAGCTCCCGGATAAAATATCAGCAAAAATCATTCCCGAGGTGGTGGCAGTCATTTCAATGCCGTTCACACTACGGCTGACCACCAGATCGCCATTGAGGAAAGTATTAGAGTTAATCTCTAAATATTTAGTTACTGTCTCTTCTGCTAAAACAGCAGCTTTACCTTTGTTAACACCAGGGGTTAAAAACTTCTCAACCCCTGGTGTTTGATCAGTTTGGGCTAAGTAACCTGGTGAGACTGCTGGTAAGATTTTTAAGGCCAGAGAGTTAAAAGGGGAAATTAGTGCTGGGATAGTTAAAGCTGGTGTAGTCTGATGCAGCAGCATCAAACTACTGGTTATCAAGGTAGTAACTAGAGTAATAATAAATACGGTGATAGCTAAGATTTGATAGAGTTGGGACAGATAAATTTTCTTCAGTTGAGTTTCTTGGTGATATCTTTTGATATGCAGTGCTGGGGTTTGAGGAAAGTCTTGCGGTAGGTAAACTATTGGCCGCTCTTTTTCCAGCTGTTGCTCTTGCCTGATAATCTCCTCTGTTTTTTGGCTATTTGCTTCAACCGTCTCCATCAAAGTGGGCTGGGCAACAACTGTAGCGGAGATCTTTTTTAAGCAGGCTTTAGTTTTTTTCCCTGTTAACTTAGGATTTTGGGTAATTATTTTTTTTAATTGAGCCAGGTGGTATCTTCTGCTGCCACCCTTAGTCCTCTTAGGGAAGATCTTTCCCTGCTCCTCCCAATTGCGCAGTGTTTTGTCCGACACACCCAAAAGAGCCGCTGCTTCTGAGATAGTATAGAAGTATTTTTTAGAAAATTCCTCTGTCTGAGGATCATTTGATAAAGTCTTGTTTTTATTGTTCATAAATCTTGGAAATTTGAACTTAAAAGTTGGAAAAATTCAGACCTAATTTAGTTTTAAATAATTCCAGACAAAACGTCAAGAGGGAAAAGTAATTTTGCCTAAAGCAGTTGTTCTTCAGTTGAGATAAGTACTGCTTTGTAAACCCCTTGATATAAAGATCCAACTCTTTTGTATTTTTTGTTAAAGTACATGGTATATCTAGTACCTAGGGAATTTATAAACTTATCCATTGACTCGGTACCTTTTTGTCTGATGGTGTAGAAAGAGGATCAGATATAACTTTGAATAGTCCTTCCCTGCAAGGCCTGGCCTTTGGTGACTTTGGTGAGGTACTCTTGTTTGTGAAAGGACTTTAAATAAAAGTTGGAAAAAATCTTTTCTAACTTTTGATGCTAAAAGTAATCACTTTGCCCTATAATAGAAGGATTATTTTCCTATAGTATTTAGATTTTTTTAAAACAGAGAAACAGTTTGTCAGCTTGATAGAAGATCTATCGGAGGACTTTTTTCAGTAAGTTAATAGCAGTGAAGATAGATATCAGATAAAAGAAGTAGATGAAGTCTAGTTTAGGTGTAAAAGTGAATGATAAAGATCTATAAAAACTGTAATATTTTTGTAAATAAATGGTGAGAAAGTAGTAAGATTTTTGGAATAATTTTTAGATCATTTATGATAAAAAAGTGGTTCTGTATCAATCTAAAACACCTATTGAAAAATTTAGCAAAGTATAACAAGTTTTGCTAAAAGTTAACAAAGTTGAGGCTAGGTTACAAAGTTAAGAACCTTCCCTGGGACATAAACACTGTTTTTGACTTCTTTACCATCTAAAAATTTTTGGATTTTAGGGCTTTTTTGAGCCTGGGAAAGGATAAGTTCTTTATCCTGGATCATCTCTCTATCTATCAGCAGTTGATCTCTGACTTTACCGTTAACCTGAATGACCACCATGATCTGTTCTTCCTGCAAATATTTATCTTCCACTTCAGGCCAGGCTTGTTGGTGGATAGAGTAAGGCTGCCCTAACATTTGCCATAGCTCCTCAGTCATATGAGGAGCAAAGGGGGAAAGGACAATTAAAAACCTTTTCTTTTGGTCTAAAGTTAGCTTTTCATGGTAAACTAGGTTAGTAAACTCCATCATGGAGGCAATAGCTGTATTAAACTTCATATTCTCAATATCATTTCCTATTTTGACAATTAGCTTATTTAAAACTACCTCTATTTTGCTGTTTGCAAGAGAATCGATGTATTCTGAGCTCATAACTTCCCAGATTCTGGTTAAAAACTTATAAACACCATTGATGCTGGTGGGATCCCAAGAGATGGTATTTTCGAAAGGTCCCATAAAGCCTTCATAGACCCTTAAGGTATCTGCTCCATACTTGTTAATGATTTGATCAGGAGTTACTACATTGCCTAAAGATTTGCTCATCTTTCTTCCGTCTGCAGCTAAAACCAGACCAACACTGGAAAGCTTTTGGAACGGTTCAGGTGTAGAAACTACACCTATCTCATACAAAACTTTGTGCCAAAAACGGGAATAAAGAAGATGCAGCACTGCATGCTCAGCCCCGCCAATATACCAATCTACCGGCATCCAGTATCTCTCGACTTCACTTGAGACAAGTTTTTCTTGGTTGTGAGGGTCAATAAAGCGCAGGAAATACCAGCAAGACCCGGCCCACTGAGGCATGGTATTAGTTTCGCGTCTGGCTGGACCACCACATTTAGGACAGGTAGTATTGACCCAATCTGTAACTTGGGCCAGCGGAGACTCGCCGGTGCCGGTTGGTTCATACTCTTTAACCTCTGGTAGTTTTAAAGGTAACTGGTTCTCAGGGATAGGAACTATGCCACAGTTGGGGCAGTGGATTAAAGGGATTGGTTCTCCCCAGTACCTTTGGCGGGAGAAGATCCAGTCCCGCAGATGATATTCAACAACTCTCACACCCCACCCCCTTTTTTCTAAGTGGTCCATAATAACTGTTGAAGCTTCATGGATATCTAACCCATCTAAAAACTCGGAGTTAGTTATGACTCCTTCTTTTTCTTGGACCTGCGCAGCTGTGGTAATTTCCGAAGTATCCTTATCTTTACCTACAACCACTCTAATGATTGGTAGGCTAAACTCTTTGGCGAACTCAAAATCTCTGATGTCATGTCCCGGAACTCCCACTACAGCTCCTGTTCCAACATTACCTAAGACAAAGTCGCTGACCCAAATAGGCAGGCGCTTGCCATTTAAATTATTAATGGCGTAGCTTCCGGTAAAAACCCCTGTTTTGGCTCTTCCCTGGGCAATTCTTTCTTCTTCTGAGCGGTTAATAGTCTGAGAAACATATTTTTTAACCTCATCCAGGTGTTCTTTTTTAGTAATTTTGTTTATTAAGGGGTGTTCTGGTCCGATGACGATGAAGGTTGCCCCAAAATTAGTGTCTGGTCGGGTAGTAAAGCAAACCACTTCCTGATCACTACCTTGGACCTTGTAGGTAATATTAATACCTTCTTTGCGCCCAATCCAATTAATCTGCATATCCTTAATAAATCTGGGCCAGTCTAAGTTTTGGACACCTTCCAACAACTTATCAGCATAATAAGTGATCCTTAAAATCCATTGTCTGACCAGTTTCTTTTCTACCGGTGTGCCGCAGCGTTCACATTTACCATTGACTACTTCTTCGTTAGCTAAGCCTGTTTTGCAAGAAGGGCACCAGTTAATAGGAGCTTCTGCCTCATAAGCTAAACCTTTCTCAAACAGTTTTAAAAAGATCCACTGGGTCCATTTATAATAGTTTGGATCAGTTGTATTGATCTCCCGGCTCCAGTCATAAGACAAGCCGGTCTGCTGCATCTGTTTTTTGATATGGGCGATGTTTTTGGCAGTGGTGATAGCCGGATGAATCCCGGTCTTGATGGCGTAATTTTCCGCCGGCAGGCCAAAGGCATCCCAGCCCATGGGATGAAGGACGTTGTAGCCTTTTATTCGGTAGTAGCGGGCTAAAATATCCGAAGAAGTATAGACCTTAAAATGGCCAACATGAAGCCCGTCCCCGGATGGATAAGGGAACATGTCTAAGATGTATTTTTTAGGCTTAGGCGAAGAATCTGGAGCTTGGTACAGATTACTCTCTTGCCATTTTTGCTGCCATTTTAGTTCGATCTCTTTAGGAAAGTATCTCTTCATAACTAGGAATGATCTTAGCATAAGGTGGATTTGAGTTCAAGGCAAGGGAGATATATTTCGTAAAGAAGTTTTAACTGTTTCCACAGAGATTTTCACAGACATAAAATCTACTCAAAGTTATTCTTACTGATATAGTTATGTAGTAAAAAGCTATATTTTTGGTTGTTAAGAAGTTTTATCGGGACCCATTTTGAAGCTATGCGAAAAACAACCTTATTAATATTGATATACAAAGATATATTGACAAGAGGGTCCAAGTTTACTACACTTTGTGTAGTTAGAGATTTGTAAACTTTGCCTATCAAGTAGGAGTAAAGGCAGACGGTTACTCCTACTTGATAGGTTATTAGAGATTCTAAATCATTTCTTAACCACAGAGCTCTTAACTGGTGAATTCTTTCCTTTTCACAGTATTTTACACAGATAGACTAAGCATGATTTTTCCAACTTTTAATCTTAAATCTTTCTAGTGGGTTGACGAGTAAACTTTTCCGTTTTAGGATGAAGTAAGGAGGATATATGCGCGACAACACCTGGCTTTTATCGAGGTTAGATTATTTGTGGTCTAAACATTTTGCTGATATTAATCAACCCAATAGGGTCTTTATCCGTTTTGGAAGATTTGCCAGGCTCCGTTTTGGATCTATTATGTTAGACCGTAAGAGTGACAGTACCTATATCACTATTACCGGGATGTTTCAGGATGTAAAAATTCCCCTTGAGGTGGTTGATCATACTATTGCCCATGAACTTTGTCATTATACTCATGGCTTTTCTTCTCCTCATGTAAGGCTTCATAAATATCCTCATGAAGGAGGAGTGATTAAAAAAGAGATGGAAAGAAGGGGAATGACATACTTATATAAAACCTACAGGTTATGGATTAGAGGATACCGGAAGGAGTTGAAGACATACTATAGAAGAAGGAGAATATAGAAGTATGGATGATCAAAACAAGATTGATGAGTTTATAGGTAAGTATAAAATTCCTCTCGTTTTAGCACTGGTGGGTGTGGTTCTTTTAATTGGGGGAATCGTCTCCTCGGGAGTTATCTCCAAAACCTTTGTCAAATCAACTAAGTATCCTGCTAATTCTCAAAAAAACGCAGCTTTGGCTCCAATGATTATCAAGGTGGATGTGGCTGGAGCAATAGAAAGACCGGGGGTCTACTTGTTAAATAGTGAGTCTAGAGTAGAGGATGCTATCAAGGCAGCTGGTGGAGTAACTCAGGAAGCAGATAGTCAATATCTATCACAGTCTCTCAATCTAGCTCAGAGGCTATCAGACGGGGTTAAAGTTTACATCCCTTATCAAGGAGATCCAGCATCTGTCTCAGGTGGATCAGTAGGCAGTGTAGCGGGTACTGCTTCTCAAAATAACATCGTTAATATTAACAATGCTGGCTCAGATGAGCTGGACAAACTCCCCGGGGTGGGACCGGTGACTGCTCAAAAAATTATTGATAACCGGCCCTACTCAGGGATCGAGGAGCTGCTGACTAAAAAAGCAGTCTCCAGGTCTGTTTATGAGAAGATTAAAAGCCTAGTAAGCACTTACTAAATTAAATTCAAATGAGTTTTGACTTTGAGTATGTTTAAAGTTGTACTGATAATCATCACATCATGGTCATTATTATTTACCTTCCGTGTTCTACAAATAGGAGGCTTAGATTTAACTTATAAAGAAGAAGGGGTGGAGCTTTTTAAGCCTGCTAGGGAGTATTTAGTGAAAGTGGTGGATCAGATTTTACCTTACCCTCAGTCAGCTTTACTCTCTGGAATTATCTTAGGATCTCAAGAAAGGCTGCCCTTTTATCTGAAAAATGAGCTCAAATCTACTTCTACCATTCATATAGTGGTGGTCTCTGGCCAAAATTTAACTATCTTGGCTGGTTTTATAATGAGCCTAGCCTTCCTTATAGGAAGAAAAAAGGCGGGGATATTTACCTTTTTGTTAATTTTTTTCTACAGCCTG
Source organism: Candidatus Daviesbacteria bacterium GW2011_GWA1_41_61 (assembly GCA_000997385.1). Classification (GTDB taxonomy): domain Bacteria; phylum Patescibacteriota; class Microgenomatia; order Daviesbacterales; family UBA10151; genus GWC1-40-9. The sequence goes on along the minus strand of LCBT01000007.1, from coordinate 7,050 downwards.
TTAACCGGTTTCCAGGTTCCTGTCATCAGGGCAGCGATTATGGTCACTTTTACCTTTTTGGCTTTGATGGTGGGTAAAGAAAGAACAGGTTGGTGGGTACTGCTTTTGACAGCCGGTTTGATGCTGCTGTACAATCCCCATTGGCTGTTTAATATCTCTTTTCAGCTAAGTTTCTTGGCTACTTTTGGAGTGGTAGTGGTGGCTCCCATCCTTTTGGAAAGTTTGCAAAAAGTGCCTCAAATTTTAAGGCAGGATTTGGCAGTTACTTTGGCTGCCCAGGCTTTAGTCCTGCCGGTTATTGTTTATAATTTTCATCAACTGTCTTTGGTGGGAGTACTGGCTAATATTTTTGTTCTCTGGACTATTCCTCTGGTGATGGTAGCTGGATTTTTAAGTTTAGGAGTTGGGTTGGTCAGCACTTTTTTAGGGCAGTTGGTAGGGTTGGTCCCGGCAGTCTTGCTGACATATTTCATATATATAGTAGATCTATTTGCTAAACTGCCTGGAGCCGGTCTTGAGATAGGGGAAACATCAGTGATTTTTTGGCTAGGGTATTATTTGTTAATAGTAGCAGGAGTATGGTATCTGGCAATAAGGTCAAATAGGTAAGGAGTGTGCTATCATATCCTTATGGTTAAAAAACAGTTAAAGCAGGACTTAAAAAAGGCAGTAGAGAGTTTGGGCTATCAAAGTGGTGATATAGTTGTATCTATTTCACCAAATGTACTCTTTGGAGATTATACTGCAAATATCGCGCTGCAATTGGCTAAACAAAAAGACGGGGGCGGTAAGCAGTCTCCTTTGGAGATTGCTAAGGAAATTTTACAAAAGTTTGACCATCCGGACTATTTGGAGAAGGCAGAAGTTGCCGGTCCCGGATTTATCAACTTTTTTATCAAACCAGAAATAACTTCCCAGCAGGTGAAAGAGATTTTAGAGGAGGGAGAAAATTTTGGGAAAAACGAAAACGGTAAGGGTAAAAAAATCCAGGTTGAGTTTATCTCTGCTAATCCCACCGGTCCCTTAACTTTAGCTAATGGTAGAGGAGGAGCTTTGGGAGATACCTTAGCCAATGTTTTGTCTTTTAGCGGCTATGAGGTGGAGAGAGAATATTATGTTAATGATACAGGTAACCAGATTCGACTTTTAGGTGAATCAGTTTTGGCAGCAGAAGGGAAAATTGAGAAAAAAGAGGAATATTACCAGGGTGAGTATATTAAGGAACTGGCATCAGAATTTTCCGATAAATTGAATTTAGAACCTCAACAATTAGGCCATCTTTTAGCTGATTATCTGTTAGAAAAGGAGATTAAACCAGCTATAAATAGGATGGATGTTCATTTTGATCAGTTTTATTCGGAAAGATCTGTCTATCATCGAGGTTTAATTGATCAAGTAAAAATCCAATTAAAAGCTAGGAGCTTAGCTTACGAAAAGGATGGAGCTTTGTGGTTTAAATCCTCCCAGTTTGGGGATGAAAAAGACCGGGTTTTGCTGACTTCAGAAGAAGGCCGGGGGAAAACTGAGCCAACTTACTTCTTAGCTGATATTGCCCATCATTTAGATGATTTGGAAAAGGGCTATATCAAAAGAATTAATATTTTGGGAGCAGATCATCATGATTATGCCAAAAGGATCGAATGGGCAATGGAGGCTTTAGGCTTTAAGGATAAGATTGAAATTATCCTTATGCAAATGGTTAGGCTTTTTAAGGAGGGGCAGGAAGTGAGGATGTCCAAAAGAGCGGGGACTTTTGTGACCTTAGATGAACTGTTGGATTTAGTGGGCAAAGATGTAGCCAGGTTTTTCTTTTTAATGTATTCTCCTGACTCTCAGATTGACTTTAACCTGGATCTGGCCCGGAAGCAATCACATAAAAACCCCGTTTTTTATGTCCAGTATGCCCATGCCAGGATGAGTAATATCTTAGCCAAAGCCGGGGACAGTAGGGAGAAAGAGGAGCCCGGAGACTATAGCTTATTAAAACAACCTTCAGAGACAGCTTTAATCTCTCATTTGGTAGCTTTTCCTGATTTGGTCCAGGAGACAACTCAAAGTTATCAAGTCCATAAATTTACCAGTTATACTACTGCTTTAGCTGATTTTTTCCATAAATTTTATGAAAATTGCCAGGTTTTGGGAGCTCAGCCGCCCCGGTTAGAACAAGCCAGACTAGGTTTGGTGAAAGCTGCTAAAATAACTTTAGCTAATAGTTTAAATTTAATGGGAGTTTCAGCCCCTGAAAGGATGTGACTTATGTTTAGATCAGAAGGAAGAAGAAAAAGAGGGTTTGGACCCTTGGCTATCTTTAGATTGCTTTTATCTTTGATGATGTTTGCTGTTTTGGGTTTGGGAGTTTATCAAGCCTTTAGGTATTTTTCTGGAGGTACTATAGCTGGCCCGGACTTACTGGAAACAGATCCTAGGGCAGCTTTGATCTCCCTGATAACTTCAGAGGATTCAGCTAAAGTCCTTTTTGGACTGTTGGGTTTTGATTTGAAGGGGGTAACCAATAGCTCTACCTTAGGTATCAATACCTCACCTGCTGCTAAAAACTCTACCTCTGAAGGTAATTTAACCTTGAAGTTTGCTGTGGTTGCGGATACTCATAACGATAATGTTAATTTAGCTAAAGCTTTACAGCAGGTAAAGAGTGGTGGAGCCAAGTTTGTTGTTGGGTTAGGAGATTACAGCGCTTCCGGGACTTTACTTGAGCTTAAGGAGGCTAAAAAGGTTTTTGAAGCAACAGGTATCCCTTACTATCTAACTGCAGGAGACCATGATTTATGGGAAGCCCGGGAAAAGGGCTTGGCGCCGGAGAGCAACTTTACTAAAACTTTTGGTACGCCTTATCAATCATTTATAGATAGTAATATACGGTTTGTACTACTATTTAATAGTGATAACTATTTAGGTATTGAAGATTTACAGATGAGTTGGTTAGAGGAAGTGTTATCGGAGGATAAGGGTCTTATCACCTTTGTTTTTCTGCATGAGCCCTTATCTCATCCGACTGCTGACCGGGTAATGGGCAAGACTACTCCTAAACTGTTACCTCAAGCTCAGAAGCTGATCAGTATTTTGGCCGAGACAGGGGTTTCAGAGGTCTTTGCTGGAGATATTCATGCCTACAGCCGTTACAGTGAAGAGAAAACTGGGTTGAAGATGACTACTGTGGGAGCTGTAACCCAAGAAAGGAATGTACAGCTTCCCAGGTTCCTTTTAGTTGACGTCTTTGAAGATGGCAGCTACAATATCGAAGATATGGAGATTAAAGAATAAAAATGAATACTAATCCAATGATACAAAAAACATTAGTCTTAATTAAACCGGACGGTATGGCCCGGGGTTTGGCGGGGGAGATAATTTCCCGCTTTGAAAGAGTTGGTTTAAAAATTGTTAAGGCTAAGCTTGTTCAAGCTGACATAGAGTTAGCAAGCAAACATTATCCTACTACCCCTGAATGGTTGGATAAGGTGGGGAATAACACTATCAGTGATTGTCAAAAGTATGGATTGGATGTTAAAAAAACTATGGGGACGGATATTCCGGCCGAGATAGGGAAGTTGGTTCATAAATGGAATATGGAATATATTTTAAGCGCTCCGGTTTTTGCTTTAGTCTTTGAAGGTATTCATGCTGTTGAGGTAATAAGAAAACTTTGCGGTCCAACACTACCGCTTTTGGCTGCCCCCGGTACAATCAGAGGTGATTTTTCCAGTAATTCCGCCATCTCGGAAAATATAGAACATAAACCGATTAGAAATTTAATCCATGCTTCCGGAACTGTCGAGGAAGCAGAACGAGAAATTGCTCTTTGGTTTGGGGGAGAATAATTTGCAATATTCCCATAAAATTTTTGTTAGAATTTTCTATTTTTAATTTTCTTTTGGGGTAATGGTTAATAAATTAGTCATTATAGTTAGCAGATTAGTTGTGTGAGTGATAGTTTGTACTCAAAAATAAAAAGATTGTTCCAACAAGCTTTTTGGAGATGAGTACAAAAATTTCAATAGATCAAACTAGAACAATTGTTTGTCGGAGCGGAGGGAATTGAACCCTCTACTTCTCGAACCCGAATCGAGCGTTCTACCGATGAACTACGCTCCGTGATACTTAGTATTTTACCTTGCTTGGTGCTAGAATGTAAGTAGCTTAAGTTTTAAATAAAAGACAAATAAGGCTGATTTTGATAAAATATAAGTGTTTTAGGGGACTTAAATTTTAGCCCCTGTAGCTCAGTAGATAGAGCAGCCCCGTCCTAAGGGGTTGGTCGGGGGTGCAACTCCCTCCAGGGGTACTATGTTTAAATCAAAACGTTTTAGAAATATTTTTCTGATCAGATTTGCTGGATATTTTTTTATCCAGGTGGGTCTGGTAATCCTGGCTTTAGTGGTGGAGCCGGTGATTAATGAGGAGATGAAGTTTAGGTTTAATGAGTTAACCGGCAGGCAGTATATTTTGCCCCGTATTATTACTTCAACCTCAGACCAGCTAGATGGTTTAAACAGAGGTGGGGAATCAGTGGGTTTTGGGGACTTAAGGATTGGCGGAGTGGAAACGATTACCCCTGTTTCCACCGATTTTGGTATTGTTATTGAAAAGATTAATGCCAATGCTAAAGTGGTAGCTGATGTTAATCCAGCTAAAGAAGCTGAATATATGGCAGCTTTAAGACAGGGGGTAGCCCATGCTAAAGGTACTTCTTACCCTGGGCAAAAGGGGAATATCTATCTTTTTTCCCACTCTACTGATGCTCCTTGGAATGTAGTCCGGTTTAATGCTATCTTTTATCTTCTTGGTAAGCTAGAAACAGGAGATCGGGTGATTATTTTTTACCAAGGACGTCGTTTCGATTATATTGTTTTTGATAAGATCATTGCCAAGCCTGAGGAAACACAGTATTTGACTAATGTTTATCCCGAGTCAATTTTAACTTTACAAACTTGTGATCCTCCCGGGACCACTTTAAACAGGTTAATTATTAGAGCAAAACTGGTGGGAAGTTGAGTTGCTTAAGTTACTTAAGTAACTTAAAATATAAGAAGATGAGTAAACGTTTTTTGATCACCCTTATCACCTTGCTGCTCATCATTGCTGGAGCGGGGATTGCTATTGCCTTAACTAAAGGTTACACTTTTTCTTCTAAAGAAGGGAGGTTGGTAGGTACAGGTATAATATCCGTAACCTCTTTGCCTGATGGAGCTTCAGTCTATATTGATGGGCATTTAGCTACTGCCACCAACGCTAATATCTCCAATCTGCCGCCCCACAAATATAAAATGAAGGTCATAAAAGACGGATTCATCCCTTGGGAAAAGCAGGTTGAGGTAAAAGAGGGGGTGGTCTCGGCTATTAAAATTACACTTTTCCCGGCTCTCCCGACCATCTATCCTTTAACTCATAATGGGGTAGTCAAACCCATACTCTCTCCGGATGGTCAAAAATTAGCTTTTACTGTTCCTTTCACCCCCGATAATCCTTTAAGACAAAAAGGAGGGTTGTGGGTGTGGACGATGACTTCCCAGCCGATTGCCTTCAACCGTAACGCCGGCCCCAGGCAGTTGGTAGCTTCAGTTCCCAGTCTGGATTTTGCCCAGGCTTCTTACCGTTGGTCTCCGGATTCAAAGCAACTGTTCGTCACCATGCAGGAGAGTAACTTACCAGGGGATATCAATAAGCGAAGTTTTTTACTGTCATTTGAGAGTTCAACTTCCGTGACTGATCTGAAAGATATTACTCCCATGGTGGATTCAGTTGTCAAGGGTTGGGAAGAGGACCAAAAAGTTCAGGAAGAAACCAGAGCTTTATTGATTGATGATTTAAAATTAAAAGAGATAGCCACTCATCCCGGGACTTTAAAGTGGTCCCCGGATGAGACAAAATTCATCATAGGATCAACACTAGCTACTCCAAGTCCAACTGCAAAAGCTGTCAGTAGTGCTTCTGCAGAACCGGCGGGAAAGAGGGGGATGTTGAAAGGATATAGAGTTTACGATTTAGAGGAGCGGCAATATTATGATCTCCCTCAAGCTTTAGCTTATTATTGGTTACCGGAGTCTACCCATATTATCTTAGTACAAGAGGACAAAATAGGCATTGTGGAGTTTGATGGAAGTAATGTGGCAGAAATTTATGCCGGTAAATTTGAGCCCGAATTTGTTTTCCCCTGGCCTGATTCCTCCAGGTTGGTTGTGTTGACCTCTTTTGCTACCTCTACAGCTTCCAGTCCTAACTTATTTGGAGTAAATTTAAAGTAAACTAATTGACAATCCACCAATTAAACTGGATGTTAGTAATAGAGGGGGTTTTAACCTCCACGGTAAAACCGTAACCTGGAATTTGGCTGGTAACAGAGAGTATTTGATCAGTAATTGTGGTTGGAGTGATAAAGACAAGAGAATTTTCCGTTATTTCCTTGGTGTAAATGATTATTTTCCTTTGCCCTGCAGGCAGCAGACCTGTTCCTACAGTTTTAGTGAGGTTGATTTTAGTAGTTGTTACCTCACCCTGAGCTATTATGTTACCTTTATTATCTATTGTGATGAGGTTATTAAAGAAATCAACATTTCCTGCCAGGGGACCGTTTTGCAGGTAGAGGGTACCTAAGGTACTTAAGGAACTTCCGGTAATATTCATAGTCCCATCTATGGAGAAGTTACCGGCTATGGTGGTATTACCAAGGTAAGTCTCACCTAAAGATTTTAGGGAGTTTTGGAATATTCCTTCATAAGAGGTAAGTAGGCCGGAGATGGTAGCAGAACTCACCTCCCAGGAGTCAAGGCCCACCTGGGAGGTGTTAACCAGGGCAGCAGAAGAGGTGGAGAGTAAGACATCAGGAGGAGTAAGGGTTAAGGAAGCAGAAGTAGAAGCTTCCAGTTGGGTTAATCTGGCCCGCTGCGACTCGATCACATCGAGGCGAGCAGATAAAGAGGCTACTTGGGCAGAGAGAAGATCCAGCAGTGATGGACCAGCGGTGCTGACACTCAGGTGGTTCACCTCGGGGGAGCTCGCCTCGCGAAGCGGGCCAGGGCTCACCCCCGAGGTGTT
>LCBT01000006.1 GCA_000997385.1 Candidatus Daviesbacteria bacterium GW2011_GWA1_41_61 | reverse complement strand
CCTGGGTGAATTCTCTGAGGCTACCATCTCCGGCTTACTCACCTCTTATGAAGGGATCTTCCAAAACTCCTTAAAATCTTTAGGTGAGACTTACCTGGGAAATACCACCATAGCCGGTAACTTATCTGTTGATGGAACTATGAGTATTACAGGAAGTTCTTTAAGTACCTTGAGCACCTTATACCTTCAGAATGGTCCTTTGACTGAACTGGTAGATTTCTTTAACGGAGCCATCACCATGAACCAACAAGGCCAGGTTAAGGCTAAATCCATTTCTGTAGATGAAATCAAAGTCAGTAATAAGTCTGCCGGTACAGGAATTATTAAAGCTGGGCAAACTAAGGTAATTATCTATAACACCCTTATCCAACCTAATTCTATCATTCTGCTTACCCCTGAGACTCCCTTAACCCAAACCATGGCTGTAACATCTAAAACTCCAACCTCTTCTTTTACTGTAAAAATAGCTTACCCGGAAAGTATGGATATTACCTTTAATTATTTGATTGTCGGAATAAGCAGCGGTTCAGAACTCTAAATATTAATGTAGTTATAGTAGTTATTAATAGTTTGATATAGATGATTCTAGTTGCCAAAGTACCCCTAAAAAGGAGAAACTAGTAAAATGGATTAGGAATCCCTGTCCCTATGAACGAACGTTTAAACGGTATCTTAAACCAAATTTTTGAATATTTAGTTCTTTTAGGAGCTTTTTTTCTCCCCCTCTTTTTTTGGAATTTGACCTCTGAATACTATGAAACCCCTAAATACCTGCTGCTGCTTACTATCCTGGGGATTTTATTAATCCTCTGGGTTGCTAAATGGGCTGTCAGCGGCAAAATCACCTTTACCAGAACCCCTTTAGATCTTCCCTTAATCATGTTAATGATTGTTTTGGGGGTATCCAGCTTCTTTTCCGCCTCTAAGGCTGTGGCAATTTTGGGAAACTTTCCCCGCTTACATGGGGGACTTTTGACCTATGCAACTTATATTCTTTTTTACTTTGTGCTGGTCTCCAACCTCAAAAAAGTTAGTACTGCCCAAAAAATCCTTAACCTGCTTCTAATAAGCGGGGTGGTTTTATCGGTTATCACCCTCTTTTCCTATTTCGGACAACCGATCTTCCCCTGGAGCTTTACTCAAGCTTCTAACTTTACTCCTACCGGCATGAGCTTCTCTACAGCCGCCATCTTAGCTCTGCTTTTGCCCCTGCCTTTGGTGGCAATACTCAAAGACAGCGACTCTAAAACTAAACAGCCTTTAGATAGTTCCATCGAAGGAGCCGCCTCTAAAAAAGATTTAGCTTTAAATCAATTAGTCCGCCATCTATTTTGGGCCATAGTGCTAACGCTTTTTATCCTAACCATTGTTCTGATAGGATCTTGGCCTACCTTGGCAGCAGCTGTCTTAGTCTACCTTCTCATTATTATCTATACTCCCTCAACTTCTCTTAAGAAAAACTTCTCTTTTGTCCTGACACCAGTACTGGTGGGTGCAGCCGCTTTTATCCTGACTACTTTGCCCTTGGGAGGCAAGACTAATATCCTTTATACTCAAGCCCAAAATTTTCCTAGAGTAATTCAACTCCCCTTGGAAGCTTCCTGGAAGATCTCTATCTCCGCCTTCCGGGACGCCCCTTTTTGGGGTACCGGGCCAGCCAGCTATTTATTTGATTTTACTGCTTATAAACCACTGGAATTAAACGCTACCCAATTTTGGAACAAAAGATCTGACCAGGCTTTTAATGAATACCTCTACCTGCTGGCTACTACGGGAGCCTTAGGCCTTCTGTCTTTAATGCTTTTGACGGTCATCTTTATCTCCTCAGCCCTTAAAAGTTTAAAATCTCCTCAAGGGAATATCAGCAAGGTTCTATGTCTCTCCGGGCTGGTCTTTTTTACTCTTTTGGCCCTTCACCCGACTACTTTGACTTTGTGGGTTGTCGGCATACTCATCTTAGCCTCCTTTATGATCATCAATAAGGACTTAACCCAACAAATACACTTGGGGATCAGCACCTTCCATCATCCCCAAAAGCCTGAGCTCCGTTTTGATGCTTTACCGATCATTTTGTCGCTGCTGGTAATTATTCCTTTAGGGGTGGTCCTCTTCTTTGCCGGGAAGTTTACTTTAGCTGATTTTTACCACCGCAAAGCTTTAAACGCAGTGGCATCCGGCAATGCTTTAGGCGCCTATGACCAATTGATCAAAAGCGAGCGTTTAAACCCCTATATTGACCTTTACCGGATAGATTCGGCCCAAACCAACTTTGCTTTAGCCAATGCTATCGCTACTTCTAAAATTCCACCGCAGGCAACCCCCGGAGCCACCCTCTCTGCCGAGGATAAACAAGACATCCAGACACTGATCTCTCAAGCCATCAATGAAGGTAAAGTCGCAGTAACTTTAAGTCCGAATAACCCCGCAAACTGGGAAATTCTAGGCTCAATTTATAGGGAGATTTCCGGAGTAGCGCAAAATGCTCTGGCTTTCTCTTTGGACTCCTATGGACGGGCTATTCAAAAAGACCCTTTAAACCCTCTCCTAAGATTGACTGTGGGAGGCATCTATTACCAGATTAAAAATTATGATATGGCCGTCCGCTTCTTCACTGATGCCATCAACTTAAAGCCTGACTTTGCCAATGCTTACTACAATTTAGCCATAGCTTTAAAGGATAAAGGAGATTTAAGCGGTGCTACAGCTGCTGCGGAGAAGACAATTTCTTTGCTTAAACCTGAGGATAATGATTACACTACCGCCAGTGAGCTTTTAAACAACCTTAAGACCCAGGTTTCAAACCAACAACTGGAGCAACAAAGGGCGGAGCAAGAGGCTAGCGCTGCTGCTAAATCCCCGGCCAAGACTAAAAAAGCTACCTCCGGACTAGAAAATGAAAGTTTACCTAAAGTAGTCAATCTGCCTAAACCAGAGAATATCGCCACGCCCCCGGCAGTGAAGAAAACCCAAGAATAGTCTGGGATTGTGGACCTACCGGGAATCGAACTCGGATCTCAGCAATGCGAATGCTGTGTTCTACCATTGAACCATAGGCCCCGGAAATGTAAAGAAAAGAGGTGGACCCGAGGGGAATTGAACCCCTTATCTTCTCTATGCCATAGAGACGTCATACCGGTAGACCACGGGCCCCAAACAAGAGTTAATTGTACTATTTTCTACCTCTTTGTTCCAGTCTAAAGTACTCATAAACATCTTTGGTAAGCTGGGCTTCTACTTCTATTCCCTGGTTTTCATCTTTTAACTCTTTGCTCATCAAAACAATAATAAATCCTTTCTTGGGTTGATTTATCTGAGCTTCTGGCGAAGCTTCATTATCTTCCTCTGTGGTAAAGTAAACTATCCCTGCGTCATGACGCACCCGGGCTAGCTCTCCGGTTTTATGGACCACCAAGACTTCTTTACTGGGAAGCAAAGCCGGAATCCGGTTATTAATTTGAGCTTTACTTAAAAGATCAACAATCTGTTCTGAGACCTTAGCTGAGACCACCTGACCGTCTGCAAGCAACCTAAAATACCCGCCGATATCGGAAGGTGTGGTTACTATCGGGTCTGAGTCAAAAACAGTATTTTTCATCCCCAAAGTTTTAGTCATCTCCACCAGTAACTTATTGTCTTCCAACCGGCTAACCCGGAGTTGAAGGAGTTTCTCGCTGAGCATAATGGCAGCAAAATTATCAGAGATCCTGGCTACCCTATCCAAAGCCTCTTCTACCGTGTAGCTTAAATTTTCCGGAGCTTCTTTATAACCAAAATCAACGCTGCCTAAAGCTTCAGTTAAGTGTGATTTTTGGCCATAGATTGGCTGATCCATCTGTAAATTGCCATCCTGGACCTCTTTTAAAACTGCCGCCATTAAAATTAGCTTATATAAGGAGGCGGCAGGGAAAGTTTCTAACTCATTTAAGCCATACTTTTCCTGACCATCCAAGCTGGTAATATAAATGCCGAAAGTGCCTTCAACCCCTTGTAAATTTTTTTCCACCACCCTGGCTAAATCACCGTTATCTTCCACCTCTTCAATATTGAAAGAGTCAAAGCCTTTAAATTCAAATTTATAAGTTTTAGAGATATTAACCTCCAATGTGTGGGGCCCTTTACCAGTTACCCGAGCCACGATGAGTAAAATTATGATCAAAAGTATGGTATAAACACCTAGTTTAGTACGAATCCTGGGACGGTAAGACATAGATAGTTACGGAGTCTATTTTAAAATAGCTAAGGTGTTGACAGCAAGCCCTTTACCCCGATTTGATCGGGGATATCAGTTTCATTTTAATATTGCAAGCGGGTTGACGGCTATTCCTTTACGTTCGCCATTAGGCGAAGGCAAAGGTAGTACAAACTCGAGGTAAAGATCAAGTTAATGTTTGTTATTTGAGGATGGCCAAAGGATTAACAGCTATTCCTTTATACCTTATCTCAAAATGCAAATGAATTCCGGTTGATCTGCCGGTTGTTCCCATCTTACCAAGGACCTGGCCTCGGGACACAGTCTGCCCTATGGAAACATAAATATTGGAAAGATGGGCATAAAGGGTTTTATAGCCGTTGCCATGATCCACCACTACCCTATTACCATAACCATAGTTATCAGGCCAGCCGGCCACCACCACTGATCCACCATCGGCAGCAGCTATGGGTGGGGCCGATGAATCGGCCAGATCAATCCCCGGATGATACCAGGAAAAATACTGGGTAAAAGATCCCCGGGTAGGCCAGGAAAAACTCCCGCCACCCGGGGCAGAGAAGGCTGGTCCTTGAGTCTGAGCCAAATACCTGGGAGCAGCCCTGGGCTTACTAATCGGAGCTTTGGGCGGCACACCATCAGGTACAATCAGCAACTGATTAGTCTTTAACTTAAAATCATCGGGGAGATCATTGAAGGGATAATCCAAAACAGCCTGCGATTCAGCAGCATACTTTTTGGCCACCGACTCCAAGGTGTCCCCCGACTTAACTGTATGAGCTACCCCCGAAACAGGTAAAATTTTCACTTTTTGACCTGGTTTGATACTATCTTTACTAGTTAGATCATTTGCCCAAAGGATGGTGTCAACTGAAATATCATGCTCATCAGCTATGGAGGAGAGAGTATCACCTGTTTTAACAAGATATTCAATAACCTCAGAGCGAGGTTTTTTAGAGATATTGGTATGAGTATCATAAAGAGAGTTTAAAACCGGATCATCGGTGGAAGGTTCAAAGGTTTGGGCAAAACGGGGGTCTTCTCCTCCCACTCCGGGAAAGGTGGAAGAGATAATGGTTTGCCCCCCAAAGAGGCCGGAGGTTAATACCCCAAAAGCAGACAGTCCAATCATACTTCCATGCCAAACCCTTTTTTGTAAAATCCCCCGCCGAAACATCAATACCCCGACCAAAACATTCTTGGAATTTTCAAAGTTTAAAGCTACAAACAAGACCTTATTTCTAAGGTAACGGGCTAAAAAGCGGTTAAAGGAATGGAAATCTTCAGGTACAACCACCAATAAATGATTGTAGCAGATTTAGTCAATGGTTGGGTAGTGAGAATTCTACTTAATGTCCTTAAGGCTAGCTAAAAATTCACTATTAGAATTGGTTTTAGTAAGCCTCTCTAGAAACAGCTCGGTTCTCTCCCCGTGGCTAATAATGCTCACCATCCGCCGCATAATAACCATCTGTTTATAAAGATCCTCAGTAAAAAGCAACTGCTCTTGTCTGGTACCCGAGCCTTCAATATCAATAGCCGGGAAGATCCTTCTTTCAGAGAGAGAACGGTCTAAATGCAGCTCCATGTTCCCTGTACCTTTAAACTCCTCAAAGATCAGATCATCCATCCTCGAACCGGTGTCAACCAAGGCTGTGCCAATAATCGTTAAGGAACCGCCTTCCTCACAATTTCTGGCTGCTCCAAAAAACTTTTTCGGGGGGTATAAGGCTACTGGATCGAAACCTCCGGTCAAAGTCCTACCTGAAGGCGGCACTGAAAGATTGTAAGCCCGCCCCAGGCGGGTGATGGAGTCCAAAAGGATAACGACATCGCGACCCATCTCAACCAGCCTTTTGGCCCGCTCTAGAGCGATCTCGGCAGCGGTAGTTTGGTTTTCCGCCGGCTCATCAAAGTTGGAAGAGATAACATCACCCTTAATGGAACGGGAAAGATCGGTCACCTCTTCCGGTCTCTCTCCTACTAACACCGCCATCAGTACGACATCCGGATGGTTGGCGGTGATGCCCGCAGCAATCTCTTTTAAGATCGTTGTTTTACCGGCTTTAGGAGGGGAAACGATCATCCCCCTTTGTCCAAAACCAATAGGAGCGGTTAAATCAATCACCCGTTGAGAGAGGGGAAACTTCCCGGTTTCCAGCTTTAACAATTTATTGGGATAGATGGCAGTTAGGTCTTCAAAACGGGTTCTTTTCTGCCCTGAAGCTAACCTTCCTTTACCGGACACTCCTTCCGGACTGACGAACTGCTCAGCATCACTACCGTTGATTTTGTTGACCTGGAGCAGCCCGAAGTAGCGTTCGTTCTCTTTTGGTGGACGGGCAGCGCCTTCCACCAAATCACCGGGACGGAGGTTAAAGCGTCTGATTTGAGAAGCAGAGATATAAACATCACGGTCAGAAGGGATATATTTAGGGCGGAGGAATCCATGGCCCTCCGGCATAGTATCTAAAATTCCGGAAATTTCTTCAGTAGGCACATCCCGGCCTTCATACCCCCCATTAGAGCGGGAATATTCCCGGTTCGTCCGGTAAGCAGAGCTTCTATTGGCAGCAAGACCATTTTCGGGGGGAGGCTCTCCCACAAAGTCATCAATCGATCCCCCCTCAGACATTTCAGCCAAAGACCGGCCTGACCCTTTTGGGGTCTCCTCGTCTACTGGTTGACTTTTCGGCTTAAAAGAACGGGTATTTGGCATAAATTATTTAGTAGTTTAAGTTGGTAGCGCTTTAGTAACTTTTTACCATCAACAGTGAATTAGACAAAACTGGCTACTGGAAAAAGGAGGCTAACGATGGGAATAACACAACTATCGTAAGCTTGTCTATAGTATCACATAAACTAAAGGCAATGTCAACCCTTATATGTATACTAGTTACTCTCTTTTAAAAACTCTCTTTTTTGCCAGATGTAATGTCCCTTGCCCTCATGGGCTGGGTTAACCCTGCCCATCTTCCTTAAGCCCAAACCTAGTGGTATGAGTCCTGCCAAAGCCCAGGCAAAAACAGGCAATCCTGTTTGAGGCAAATCTTGAACACTAACATCAGCACTGCCTGTGACCGGCAATCCTCCTTTGGTGGTAGGCAAAGGAGTAGGTGTAATAACTTGCTGCTGCTGCTGCACCACCGCCGGCACCACTTGAGGAGCAAGTTGCTGCTGTTGTTGGAATACTATTGGAGGTTGCTCTTGAATTTGTCTGACCACCACCTGTCCGGGAGATGGAGTAACAGTCACCACAACAGGGATAGGAGGAGCCTGAGTAACAATTACCTGAGGTAAGGTTGGCTGGACTACCACCGTAACTGTTTGTTGAGGTTGAACCTGTTGGGAAACAGTTACCGGTTGAGGTTGGGGAGCAGTAGGTGACTGGATTACTACCTGCTGAGGAAGAGGCTGCTGGACTATCACTGGTGCAGATGCCGGCTGTTGAACCACTACCACTTGAGGAGCTAGCTGGCTGATGACTACCGGGGGCTGGGCGGAAGGTTGGCTGATAATTATTGGCGGTTGGGCAACTGGTTGTTGAACGATTATCGGTGGTTGGGATTGAGATAAAGGGATTTGTTCCCCTACAAAACCAGGTACTGCCGGCCCTAAAGTCGATACTCCGCTGGAAACAGGGAAAGTTGTCCCACTGTCCAAAGGAATTTGCTCTCCGGCAAAACCAGAATCCAGCCTCCCAAAATCACCTTGAGTAGTACTCTCAAGGGGGATCTGCTCTCCGGCAAAACCCGGTATAAACTCCTGGGCAAAAACAGTTAAAAGGCCTTCGTTTGAAGTTAGACTTTTAGCTGCTAAAAAACTGCCCAAAGTCAACATCAAAAGGGACATACCAAAGAAAAAGTAGCTAAAAAATTTCTTCCAAAAATATCTCCATAGACTCATCTTCACTCACCTTAATCCCTCCTTTCTTCTCTAGGTTCCTCATGATGTTCTTCGACATGTAACTGAGGATGTTCTCTGCCTTCGGCAGTTTCCATCCTTTCCAGGGCTTCTGCCATCTCAGGATCAATTCTGACTACCAGTTGTTCTACTCGGGCCACTCTCAGACGCTGCCTCCTTCTTGGCCTTGCCTGGGGCCTTTCCAAAGCTTCTGCCGGTGGTTGTTCTTCTCTTGGCGCCTCGGGTCCAGCTTCTCTCTCCTCCACCCTGGCTGGGACTGGAGGAGGAACCTCTCCCTCATCCGGGGGTTGTTGCGGAGCAGGCGGTGTTGCTTCCGCGGCTCTCTGCGGCTGACGTCTTAAAGTGCTTTCAATATTTTGGATTCTGTGCGCATGACCTATGAAATCTCTGTGCAACTCTTCCAGTCTCCGCTGCACAATTGGATGTTCATGCTCTGGAACAGGTTGTGGAGCCCCGGCTGCCGGAGGCTGAACCGGCTGAGGTTGAGCAGGGCCAGCTGGAGGCGGCGGTTCTGGAGGCGGTGGCGGCGGAGCGGCTGCCCTTCTCCTTTTCTCCTCTTCCTCGTGTCGGTTCCAAGCCCAAGCACCTATCGCTCCTAAAGTCACCACAGTTGCTGCTACCAGCAACCATCTCCACCAATCAGCAGGCACTACTGTTTCTGGACCTCTCGCTCCCCCAGGCGTTGGAATCTTTGCAGGCGTGACGATAGGTGTAGCCACAGGAATGGCTGGAGTTGGTACTAAAACTGCGCCTCCCTCAACTTCCCGGCCCACAAAAACCCTCCTGGCATTATGATCCTCCACCGTAAAAGGTAAATTCCTCCCGCTTTGATCAGTCCGAAGCTGCAGTGAGACTGCCGGCTGACCATTATCTCCTGTAGTATCACAGCGGCGATTAAACCTCGATGTGGTATCCACACCGTCACTTCCCACAAACACCGTCCTTAAAACTTGACCACCAGGGGTTAAAATAAAAGCGGTAAAGTTTCCCGCTCTTCCCACTATTTGGTCACCTACATCAAGGATATCCGGATCTCCTACCTGGTTGACAAACCGCACCCCAACAACCTGGACTGCCACTTCACAATTCCCGTTATGAGATAAAACTTCAGCGCGAGCTGAAGACCCGCGGTGCAGCAAACTGGCAGTACCCAGTCCCGCTCCTAGAGCCAAAGTAGTTAGGCCGCTCCGGTAGAATATCTGCCTCCACCGCCATCTCCCCCAAGCTTTAGCAGGCAGCATCTCAGTCTTATCTGGTAATCTATCTTCCACCCTCTCCAACTCTTTTTCAGTTGCCAAAATTTCCCTTTCCATATCCTAAGTAATTTAATACTCTAGGTTAAGAAGATAACAAATATGGGGTAAGAAACAGGCAAGAAGATAAGATCCGCTGCGTAAAACACCACAAAAAAGCGGCGCCTCGTCCGTCTGCTTTAGAAGCGCCGCCTTTTTAAAACCTTGATTTGGCCTAAACCAGGTTAATCTTTTTTAAGAAACTGACGTCTCTGCCATAAGAATTTGGCAGTTTCTTTTTGATCATCTTTTGATCCACCAAACCTCTTCAGTCCTACTCCCAGAGGAAGCAGTCCGGAAAGAGCCCAAGCTGCTATCGGTAAACCGGTCTTCGGTAAGGTGGTTACTCCCTGCACCTGTCCAGGTTGAGGAGTTGGTACAGTTACATTAACGTCACCAGTTTTTTGAGAAACATCTTGGTTAACGGTCTGACTTTGGCTTTGGTTCTGTTGAACTACTACACAGACAATAGTGTTACCGCTGACTACCTTAATCTGTCCCTCCGGACAATTTACTGTAACCTGTTGCCCAGGAGCCTGAGTCACACTGACAGTTGGTGTTACCGTTGGGGTAACAGTGACTGTCGGAGACACAGTCGGCGTCACAGTCACAGTCGGCGTAACAGTTGGACTCACCGTAGGAGTGACAGTAGGCGTTGCAGTCGGTGTCACTGTTGGTGTAGGAGTTGGTTGAACATTAGTAACATGAGCTTTAAAAGTTACTTCAACAAAATCTCCCGGCTGAACAGTTCCCACATCAATTCCTCCTAAAACTTCATCACCAATTGGACAAGTGTTCGGACAATTAAATTTATCTGTCATCGCGTTTATCCTGGCATGCCCAGCAAAATATCTTAATCCTTGTGGAACATCGCCAATAATATTGACAGTAGCAGTATCAGTAACTTCATTACCTCCAAAACTTGAGGTAGCTATTTTACCGGTGATTACCAACTGTTTTGCTGGGCCTTGGGGTACCTGGCCAGTAGTACTACCCCAAACCTGAACATGATTTGCTGGTTGATCACCGTCATTTTTAGCTACAATCCTAAATTCCACAACTTCCCCTGGTCTGGCACTTATTGGATCTCTCCATGTACCTTCTTGAGTAGTGTTGTTAAAAGCTTGCATGAAGTCTCCTCCAGCAAGCCGAGCTAATGCATAAGCTGTATAGGCCTTAGATAATAAGAAAAAAATGCTTAAACCAATAAAACCAATGATAAATATTTTTTTATAATTAATCTTAAACATTTGTCTCACCTCCCTTCAAAATATCCTTAATTTTAATTACCGCTTGGTGCGGTAGTTGCTCTTGGCGTACTGACAGTTACCGGCGTTTGTTCTGTTGTGGATGTTATTGGTGTTTCAGTTGGTATTGTTGTAGCTACTAATTGTGGTGTTTCAGTAGCAGATGATCCTCCCATAGTAGCAGTGGGTTGAGGAGGTTGAGGTTGGATAGTAGGCCTTGGAGTAACTGTTTTAGGAGCTTCAGGGGTTATTGGTGTTTCAGTTGGTATTCTTGTAGCTACCGGTTGAGGAGTATCAGTGGGACCCAACCCAGGAGTGGCTGTTGCTTGAGGTGGCTGGGGAGCAATAGTTGCTCTTGTAGTCGGAGTCTCTACTGGAGCTTGAGGAGGAGTTGTTGGCCTGGGTGTATTAGTAGGAGTTGGCTGCTCAGGAACTGGAGTTACTGCAGGAGTTATCCCTTCTGGAACACCGACATTATCACAATCTTCTTTCTTATTCTCCGGAGTACCAAGAGACACAGGGAATATTTGATCCGTTGGTTTGTCAACAATAATGGCTCTTAGTTCATTTGATCCATGAATAGTGACATCTTTTTCCCTGAGCTCTTTTACTCTTTGTAAATCAGTTAAAACCGTTTCTATAAAGACCTTTGCTCCCCCGGTGTTAGGATCCCTAAAAGTTATTCTTTGTTTTGATCCTATTAAAGCATCCTCTACAGCTGAGCTGATCTTTATTCCCCTTTTTTGAAGCTCAGCAGCCAGCCTGCTTTGACCGTTGGTAACAACCCGTAGATCATTAATACTGGCAATGACTACTACATCTTCAGCTTTTAGATTGTTAACATTAATCGGAGTGAAACCATGTTCCCTGGCTTTCTGTGGATTAGTTAAAAAAGATCTTCCTGTTTGGGCTTCTATTCCCTGAATACAGGTAATAACTTGTTGCGGAGTTTCAATAGCTGCCTCCAATCCTGCAGCTTCAGCAGTAGTTGCCGCAGAAGCAAGAAGGGACTCAAGATAACTTAAGATATTCCCTTGACTATTCACACAAGCAGCTACACCGGCATTCATATAACGGCTCGGGTCCCAAGGGTTATGACCTTCACTTTGAAGACGGGCATTATCATAGGCAGCTGCAATAACTTGTTGTCGTTTAGCTGAACCTAGTACTAAATCGATTGATCCATCATCGGGAGTGGGAGAGGAATAAGACTTGCCTACCCAGGAATCCCCATCTTGAACCTGAGGTTTAGAAGCACAAGCCGCAGCGTTCCCTAAAAACGCCGCTAAAAGTAACCCTCTCAATGCATGAGCAGCAGTAATACGTCTTATCCTTAAATCAGGCTGAGGTTGATGGCTTTGTGGTTCTCTATCTATGTTCATAGCTTTGTGTATTGTACTATAGGTTGAACTCATTGTCAACCCATCAATGAACTTATAAAATACCTCTGGATGTTTTTTAATTTTTAACCCTTTATCTTAAAAAACACTCTATATAGGATAGTAATTTAATGCTCATAGTTAAAAGAGGAGCAATAATACTGTAAGAAAATAGTAAAAAGGAGCAGACAGCAAACTCTGTTGGGAGCTCATCCCTGCCCTAGATGAGTTCCCAACACAATCCACTCCTACTCCCTAAAAGCCAACCTCCTCTAAAATGAGGGGTTGACAACAACCCCAATTTATGGAAATGTATTAGGTAGAGGTATGACTTTACTGCTCTAAGTCATATTTCTGAAATTAATAAAGGGCATTGCTATTCGAGACCGTCTGCGGTAGTAATGCTCTTTTTTTGATTATTTAGCTGATTTTTAAGCTAACCAGCTATCACATCCCTCTAACTATCCATAACCAAACCCCAACTTTATTTCCCTAATCTGCCTTAACTTTAACCCCGAACCATTAAGATCAACTCCTGATCACCGCTTAAAAAAATCTTTTTTACTTGTTCAGTTAACAGATCAGTTTTATTCTGTCTTAACCTTTTTAAACTTCTTCTGGGGACTTTTTTAAGCATAGACTTTTTAAAAATACCACATTAAAAATTATTTGTCAATGTTTTTAAGTCCTATAGGAATTTTAATGCTAAAATTTATATGTCTTGTAGTTTTTTAAAGAGGGTATTAATATACAAAAAGAGTATTAGAACAATCTAAATAAAGCGGGTAATTTTTCTTGTCCACCGGAATTTAACTGATGTGGATAACTGACTACTCTCTACTTACAACACCGAAGATCATTCTTCCAGCGGGACCCTGGATAATCTTACTGACTTCTACTTCCACTTCTTGCCCCATAAAAGCGACTGCCTCTTTAACTACTACCATGGTCCCATCAGATAAATATCCTACTCCCTGATTTTTGTCTTTACCCTGATGGACAATCTTAATCTCCAACTTCTCCCCTGGAATAGGTAAAGCCTTTAGAGCATTGGAGAGTTCGTTGAGGTTTAAAACCCTTACCCCGCTTAAAGAAGCCACCCGGTTAAGGTTAAAATCACAAGTTAAAATACGTCCATGTAAAATCTTGCCTAAACGGATTAATTTATCATCAACAATTTTACCGGCTAAATCTTTATCCCAAATTTCCAGTTTAACCCCTTCCACTTTTTTTAAATGCTCAATGACCTCAAACCCGCGCCTTCCCCGGGCTCTTTTTAAGCTGTCTGCCGAATCAGCCACCTGTTGCAGCTCAATCAACACAAAATTTGGCACCAACAATATGCCGGAGATAAAACCGCTTTTGACGACATCCAAAACCCGCCCGTCAATAATACTTGAGGTGTCCAAAATGACTGCTCCCTGCAACCCTTTCTGTACACTTTGAAAATCAGAATTTGAACTACTGGGCTTCAAAGGAGTAGAAGGCAGAAGTGACCAGCCCCGGGAAGCTAAGTGAGTAAATTGGTTTATTACCTCGGAAGCAATTTTAACCACCATTTCAGCTGCCAGATGGGTGGCTGTTCTAATCACCCAGGCAGTAAGCTGAGAAAAGGTCAATAGCCCAATTAAAACTCCAAGTAGAGAAAGAAAATATCTGGTCTGACCGGAGAAGGAAGGAAAGATCCCACCCAGAAAATAACCTATCAGCCCCAAGACCAAAGCTGAGATTATCGTCCCCCAAAACCTAAAGTTACTCATAAACATATTTTAATCTAGAAGCTAGGTACAGGCAAGCAGAGGTTAAAAGTTAAGGGGTAAAGTAAAACTAAAAGTTGCTCCCTTGCCCAATCCTGCCGATGCTGCCCAGATTTTGCCTCCATGGGCTTCTATAATCCCCTTGGCAATAACTAACCCCAGTCCTGTTCCCCTTCTTTCCCCGGTTTTGCCTTTGCCCAACTGTTCAAACTTAGAAAAAAGTTTGGGCAGATCATCCCTCTTAATACCATCACCGGAATCAGAAACTGAGACTAAAGCCGCTGCATCTTTTACTTTAACTTTAAGATTAACCTGTCCGGCATCAGTATATTTAATAGCATTGGAAAGCAGGTTGTCCAAGGTTTGGCCAAGACGCCGCCTGTCAAAAGGAAAAGTCTGAGGCAGATCCTGATCAATCTCCACCGTCAGTTTTAAGTTTTTGCCATCGACCAGCGACTTAAAAACAGCCGCTTTTTCCTCTAACAAATTCTGTAGGCTATCCTCTTTTTTGACTACTTCAAATCTCCCGGCATCGATCCGGGCCACATCCAAAAGATCGTTGACCAAACCTAACATATTAGTGGCCGAAGACTTTATAATCTCAATATTCCCCTGCAAATCCTTTAAAGGCAACTTCTCAAAGTCACTTAATATCATATTAGTACTGTAGAAAATAGTAGTTAAGGGGGTTCTCAGTTCATGAACCATCATCGCCGTAAAACTCTCCCGCAAAGTTTCCAGTTGTTTTTGAGCTGTTATATCATGAAAAACGATCACCGCTCCCAGAAGGTAACCAAATCTATCTTTTACCGGCTCGACATCAATTTGAATAGCTTTCCCGTTAATCTCTACTTCAGACAGCTTTACCAGATTTTGCTGCTCTAAAGCCTGCTTTAGGGCCCCTTTTAAATCAGTCTCTTTACCCAAAGCTGGAAAAATCTCCCATAGATGAAACTCTCCTTCTAAATTAAACATGGCCCGAGCTGCCAGGTTGCAAACCAAGATATGAAGCCTTGGGTCAACCATCACAACACCATCGCTTAAAGAAGAAACCATGGCCGAAAGTTTTCTTTTTTCATTCTCCACCACTTGATAGAGCTTAGTGGCCTGGGAAGAAACCTGGTTTAAGATGGTATATAAAATCGCTGTCTCCTCATCAGCATAAAGGCCCTTTAGTGGGGAAGAGACATTTACCAGACCTATGATCTGTCCTCCCACGACTATGGGTAAGTTAAAAAATGAGCCTACCGCTAAGTTTAACCGGTCATCTAAGGCGGTACCGGAAAGGGTTTCATCCACCAGACTTTCTTGAAGCTCCCGGCCCAACATGGTGGAAAAAGCCTGAAGCATTTGTAAGCGGACTTGATCCAAAAAGCTCCGGCAGACAGCCTCTTCAACATGAATCCGGGAGATCACTCTGCCCTCAACTCCCAAAAGCAGATAAGAAACAGTGGAAAATGGGACAATGCCCTCCAGGCTATCAGTCACCACTTCTAAAATTTTGCGGAAATCGAGTGAATAACCAGCCCTTTCCCCTAAAGACCTCAGAAGTTGGAGCTCTAAAACCCGGCGTTTAAGCTCTCTCTCCCCCTTTTCAGCTTCTTCGTTGCGTTTGAGGATGGCTGCCTGTGATTTTTTAAAATACCAGAGGAAAACTCCCAGCAGGATCAGATTTCCCCCCAGTATTAAGACTAATGCCAACGGATCCATATCTTTAGTCTACAAAAATATGGAGGAAAATAGAAGTATTGCCTATTTTATTTGGCTCATCTTATAGATTTTGAAGGAACCAAGCCCTAAAAGGAAAAAACCCAGGATAAATAAAGCGTAGTTTACTGCAGTGATAGTTTCCGGATCAGCCCAGGATGGAGAGATAGCCAGTAAAAACCCCATGGATAAAGAAAGCATTCCCAAACCAAAGGACACTGTAGAGACGGCTAGAATCCCCTGCCGTAGCCTGGCAGCATTATAAAGGGTTAAAAGACTCACCAAAAAGGCTAAGGAGACGGCAATCCATTGTAAAACCTCTGACAAACTGACCATCTTTTATTACTACTTCCTTTTGTTAGCTTGACGGCATCTTAACGTCGGGATATTGGGCAATGACTGATTCCAAAGTCATTTGGGCAATAGCCCCGGATAAAGCCATATACTGACGGGCCACAGCTGACAAAACTGCCTGAGGATCCCCGGTAAGCTCAACTACCACTCCCTCATCAGATACCTTTAAACCTTCCACCCTTCTGACCTGACCTAAAGCAACATTAGGCCCCAGCATGACCATCTGCTTTTTGATTAAGTCGGTAATTATATGACAATATTGATCTTGGGTCTCCATCTTTAGGGTTACCCCGACCCCTCAGGTTTATTTTGCTCAGGAATACTTTGGATAATATTAATCACCTGTCTGACCTTATCGACCATCTGAGCCGGCACCACCTGATATTTAACTAAAACTTCTGATACTCCTAAAGACCTTAATTTCTCAGTATTAATATCTTCAACATAGTTAGTCATGACAATTACCGGCAGTTTTTGAGTCTGAGGGTTACTGCGCAGTAAAGACAGAAAATCCACCAGATCTCCATCAGGCAGCAAAAAATCAGTCAGCACGGCATCATAGGAAAAAGCTCCAATCTTAGTTTTGGCCTCAGCTAAAGTGAAAGCCTGATCCACTTCAAACCCTTCCACTTTAAATTTAATGGTAATGAGGTCTGACATGGCCTTCTCGTCTTCAACTATTAAAACCCGCGACATTTTACTCCTCTCCAATCACTACTTCTAAATCAGCTTTATCGGTCTTTTTTAAATTTGCAGAGACAGTGGCCCTGTAGTCAGAGCTAAGATCGGAAACTAAAGCAGCAGCAGCTGACTCTGAGCCCTCTTTGGCCCTAACCTCAGTTTGCAGCAGACCCTTTTTAGGAGCATTACCGCTTTCTAAGATCTTCCACCCCAACTTTTCTAACTGTTTACCTAAGGTGGCGGCAGCCCCTGTTTTAGTGGTGCCGTTTAAGACTCTCACTTTAACCTCCGAACGGTCAAAGGAAGGTGTAGGGGTAGAAGTTGGTGTCGGTGTAACTTGAGGGGTAGGAGTAACTTCGGGAGGAGGTGTCCCCTGGCCAAAAACTCCAAAGAGCTGATCTTTAAATAACAATGCACCGGCCCCTGCCAAAATTAGGGCAACTAAGGGCATTAAAAGCATCAATTTAGAAGAAGCCCCTCTGGAAGAAGAGGAGGGCTTAGATGAGTAGTCAGAGGTTAATCTGCCTCCCCCTAAACCAACAGCAAAAGGCTGGGTGTTAACCTGTCTGATCCCCGAATGTTCTTCCGGGGGGGAATTTTCCGACTTTTCTTCTAAATTATCCAAAGTCTTTTCTACCTCCTTAGAGACACCCTTAGTGGTCATAAAGTGTTCTATATTTATGTTAAACTGGTCTTTGGCAAATTCCAAGATGGTACTTAAGTTATCATCTAAATTAGCTAAGCTGGATTCAGTCTTTCCCCAAGCGTGGCCATCTTTGGCCACTATCAACTCCAGAAGGTCCTGATCTTTGTCCTTAAGATGCTCAGGCTGATCAACTAAAATCACTGCTGAGGAAGTGGGATACTGGGAAGCTACAACTTCAGCATTAGGCAGATCCTGGTCATCCTTACCGCTTTCCTTGTCATAGGCCCAATATTGAACATATCCTGAGGGGAAAGGCTGGTGACCCACGACTAACTCGTCTTCAGGGTGAGGCCATTTAGGCTCCTCCCCCTCCTTGACTACCTGTAAAAAATATTCGGCTGAAGATTTCATTCTCGGCATAAAAGTTGTAATTAGGTGCAATTACTAGTTTAAACATTGTTTAACCAAAAAAGCAACCTCAGAATTTTTACCCGAAACTTTACCCGAAACAGAACCCGAAGATCCACAAGTTATCCCCATTAGCTAGACATCCTTTAAAAAAGCTTCTAAAATCATTATGAGTATGTTTTTTAGTGAATTTTTTGTCTTTTTTCTGGCCTCACTACTGACTTTAATCCTGACCTACTTTAAAGTCTCGACTAACACCTTGCAACAGATCATTGCCTTTCTGCTGGCGGTGTTGTTGATTTTTTCCAGCCGAGTAGTTTTTTCCCGTTCCCCGAAGATCCAAGGCTTAAAAGCACACTATATCTTGCTCTTTTTAACCGCTTCCTTTGTTCAACTTCTAGTCATCTCTACCGGAGGTTTCTACAGCCCTTTTCTGATAGTCCTCCACCTCTATACTTTAGGCAGCAGCTTTCTTTTAAACTCCCGGTCTTCTTTAAGCTTTTTAGTTCTTTCGGTAGCTTTATTGGTAATGAATATTCTTTTAAATTCCCAGATGCTGGCTCTCTTCCAAGACGACCCAGGAACAGTTCTTCTCTACTTTGTTTCCTTTGTGGTGGTTATCCCTCTGGCCCAATTTTTAATGTACACCTATCACATTAAAGACACCATCTCGAAAATCCTTAAAGAATATATTCAAATAGGAGAAAAAAGGGAGGAGTCCATTCTCCAGGGATTAAGCGAGATAGTGGTGGTAACAGACAAAAATTTAACCGTCATCTCCGTCAACGAGTCAGCTGAAAAGTCGCTAGGGGTGAACGCGGCGGGGATTATCGGCAAATCACTCCTCGCCGCTGTTCCCTTAAAAGATGAAGCTAAAAACCCTATCAAAGCTGAGGCTCTCTCGGCGGATAAGGTGATTGCCGACAAAACTACCCGGATTATTCAAGGCCTGCTCTTTCAATTTAAAAGCGACACTCAACCGCGGCGGGTGATAGTTCAGGCCAGACCAATAACCGACTCCGACGGAGAGGTTAACCAGATAGTGTTTATTATTAACGATGCCCTGATAAGCGACAGCTGGCAAAGGCACTCTGATTTAGAGCAATCGCGGGCTAAATTCCGATCCCTAGCCGAAAATCTGACTAAATCCCTACTTGGGTCTAAGTTAAATGATAAAGCCCTGTGGGCTGAACTTTTAGTTAATATTGAAGAGGATTTATTAACAGCTCAGGAGATTGAAGATCACCTTATTAAAAAAATTATCAGTTTCCAGGATGTAGCTTTTATGGCCAAGGAGATTGTCAGCAGTAAACAACAGCTAGCTTCAGGGCTGGGTATTTACTTAAACTTTGTACTCCCCAAAGAAGAGATTGCCGAAAATGCTCTTTTAAGCCTGGCGGAATCTGATTTTCCCAAAGAAGCTCTCCCCGTTTCCGGTTTTACTATCCCCACCGATAAAAAGTGGCTGGAGGAAGTTTTAAAAAAGGCTGTTGATCTGTTCCTTCTTTTAGCCTCAGAGAAAAGCGGTACAAAGGTACAGCTGGCTGTTATTAAACAAGGTGACAAGGCGATCATTATCAGCCTCTCTTGCCCTTACCCCCCCTTGGACCCCAGACAGCAAACGGAGCTTTTTACTCAGTATTACGGCAGTCTCCAAACTACCACTAACCTTAAGCTGGGCAGCGGCCTGGAAGGTTTTATTATAAAAAGCGTGACCAGCCAATTAAATATTCCTTTAACCGTTAAAGTGGCGGATAGTCCCCCCTGTTTAGTCTTAGAGTTAAGTTTAGCCAAAGTTGCCCCTAATACTCTTGACACCACCCATGAAGTTGTGTCTCAATAGAGTTGTATCTTAAATGAAAAATATCTGGGGAAAAATTAACCGACAACAAGGCAGAAAACTCCAGCTGACCCTGGTGTTTTCTGCCTTCGGGTTATTGATCTTTTTGGCAGGAGTCACTGCGCTTCCTTTTAAAGATAGGCTTTTGACCTCCCTTTATCCCAAACCCATCTCCGAAGCTGCTCCACCCATCCCGATGAAAATAGGCTTTAACACGACCGGAATCACTCATTATGGTTACACGGAAGCCCTCCCTTACGCTCCAGCCAGTCATATTGAGGCAGATCTTACGGAGATCAAAAGGATGGGCGGGACAATAGTACGGGTAGCGGCAGCTAACAAATACATCTCTGCCGAAGAATCAGCCCGAAGGCTCGATATCTTTTTGACCACCGCTGAAAGTTACAGTATCTCGGCAATTGTCTTTTTTGCCGGGTTAATCAAAGATGACACCGGACTTTACCCTCAAAATATTGAAAGTTATTACACTAATAATTGGAACGGGATGTTTTTTTTAAACCATGACTTTTTTGCCGAGGGTTATAAGACAACTTACCTCCCCTACCTTCAATCTATCATCTCTTTTAACAAACACCACCCCAACATTTACGCCTGGGAAATTGGTAATGAATTCAAAGATGATACCTCCCCCTCCACCTTAATTAATTTTATGGCTGATGTCTCTTCCCAAATTAAGGCGGCAGACCCCAACCATCCGGTTTCTTCCGGGATGATTAACGCTGCCCATGCCGGTTTAACACCTCAAAAGCTTTATGCCAGTTTACCTAATTTAGACATCGTTACTGTCCATGCCTATAACGGAGACCGGGCTGGATCTGCTGATATTACCTGGGCTGTTAAAAACAGAAAAAAGGCCATTATTGAAGAGGCTGGCTTTGCCGGCAGCAGCGACCGCTCTGCTTTAATCAGGACTGAAATAGACTACTGGAAATCGCTGGGAGCTTCAGCCTTTATACAATGGGGCTTTATGGCCAAAGGCTTAAATGATAATGGCAACGGGGATAAAAGCTTGGGCATGGATAGTATCTGGCACACCGATTATGATCCTTTAGCCTCTGTCTATCAAAACTTTAGTAATTTAAGACCGAAGATAAAATAATATGGATAAAAATTCAGCCCAAAAATCAAGCCTGCATAGCCTGCTTATCTTCATCTCTATGCTGGCTCTAATGGTTGGCTTTTTAACTTACCTCTATCTTCAAAATAAAGAGCTGGAAAAACTTGCCAACTATCAACCGGCTAACTCTCCGCTAACTTCTGTCACAGCTCAACCGTCTGCCCCTTCTGGGTTGTTCCCCGGGGAAGCATCTGTGGTTGTTACAAGTGACGGTTTTATTCCCGCCACTTTATTGGTTAAAAAAGGTTCACTGGTAACCTTTCTCAACCAAGACAGGAAAAATCATCAGATCTACTCTGACCCTCATCCTTCCCATAATAAATATCCCCTGCTTAATTTTGATGAACCCTTAACTAAAGATTCTTCCCTGACGGTTATCTTTGACAAGACAGGCACTTACACCTTCCATAATGAAAGCAACCCTTCAAAGATTAGAGGAACCATCGTGGTAGAGTAAGTCACTTCAGGGCCAGTTTTGCTGCTTGGGCAATAGATTGAGCGTTTTGGGGAGAAATTACATTAGTAAATCCTAATTTTTTAGCCTCACTGGCTCTTTTATCCAGGGATCTAACTGAGCGAAGCTCACCCAAAAGCCCCACCTCCCCCAGCAATACAGTCTGAGGAATAATCTTTTGGTCTTTAAATGAGGAGATAATGGCCAAACAAACAGCTAAATCAGCTGCCGGTTCAAAAACTTTTAATCCCCCGGTGACATTAACAAAGATATCTTGATCATATAAAGGCAACCCCAAACGCTTACTTAAAACTGCCACTAGAAGTTGTAAACGGTTGTTGTCAATCCCTGAACCGGTCCTTCTGGGAATAGGGGTAAAGCTTTTAGTTACCAGAGCCTGAATTTCTACTAAAAGAGGTCTTAGGCCATTCATGGTGGCTACTACCGTTGAACCCGGGGCATCAACTTTTTGCTCAAGGAAAAGTTTAGAGGGATTTTTAACCTCTACCATCCCTGTTTCTTCCATCTCAAAGATCCCCACTTCATCAGTAGGGCCAAAACGGTTTTTAGAGGCCCGCAGAACCCTAAAATTGGAGGCGGGGTC
Organism: Candidatus Daviesbacteria bacterium GW2011_GWA1_41_61; assembly: GCA_000997385.1. Taxonomy (GTDB): domain Bacteria; phylum Patescibacteriota; class Microgenomatia; order Daviesbacterales; family UBA10151; genus GWC1-40-9. The sequence goes on along the minus strand of LCBT01000006.1, from coordinate 26,670 downwards.
ACCTTCCAGGGATAAAACCACGTCTACCATGTGTTCCAAGGTTTTGGGGCCAGCCACAGTGCCTTCTTTGGTCACATGACCCACAATAAAGATGGGGATATGTAAAGCTTTAGCTATCCGCTGCAACCTATGAGCTGATTCCCGAACCTGCCCCACTGATCCAGCTACGGAGTTTAAATCTTCAGTTTGCAGAGTTTGGATAGAGTCAACAATCACTAAAGAAGGTCTCTGCTGCTCAATAACGGCACAAATGGCATCAACATCAACTTCATTTAAAACTGATAGATTGGCTCCTAATTGTATCCTATCCACCCTAATTTTAATCTGTTGAGCTGATTCCTCTCCGGCAACATAAAGGACATTAGACAAATTAGACTTATTAGACAAATTTAAGTTCAACGCCAATTGTGTCAGTAAAGTACTTTTCCCTATCCCCGGATCTCCTGAGGCTAAAACCACTGATCCTAAAACTATTCCCCCGCCCAACACTCTATCAAACTCTCCCAAACCACTAGTTAATCTTTCATACTTTTGCCGCTCTATATTTACTAAATTAATTATTTCGGGTAACTTTAGTACTCTACTATTCTTTTTAAAGTTAGGGGCTTCAGTTTGAACTTCTTCAACTAAAGAGTTCCAGCTACCACACTCGGGACACCTTCCCAGGTATTGAGAAGATCTAAAACCACACTGCTGACAAATGTATACCGAAGAAGACTTGGCCATACATGTAAATTATACCAGGAAATAATCTCTAGCTTACAAGTTTACTTATAAAGAAGACCTTTGGTAGAAGTTAAAAAGGGAGCTAAATTGACTCTTCTTTTGACGTTATCAATACTGTCCACTAAAACATTTACCTTTTGCCCGGCATTATAACTTAAACCCTGTTCAATTTTAGAAGCGGGGATAAAACCTTCTACTCCACTACTTAACTTAACCACTATCCCATTCCCTGAAGCTTCAGTTACCACACCCTGGACCACATCATCCATTTCAAACTCCTCGGAAAGCTTTTCAAAGGGATCTGCCGAGAGTCTTTTTAAAGAAAGACTGATCCTGCCTAAATTCTCATCTTTGCCAATAACCTGAACCTGTATCTGCTGCCCAACCTGGAAGCTAGATTCTAAATCCGTCTCCCTCTCCCAAGAAATTTCCTGGGAAAAAATTACTCCTTCTACTTCTCCCTCAAAGGAAGGATCTTTCACTTGAACCAGCAGCCCAAAAGGAGCCACCAGCTCCACCTGACCCTTGACTTGCTGTCCGATTTCCAATTTACCGATCTTTTCTTTTTCCTCTTCAGTTAAAGCCTGGCGGGTGGAAAAGATTAATTTATTATTGGCCGGATCTACTTCAATCACCTTAAGGCTTAGTTCCGCACCTATTAACCCTTCTAATCCTTCTGATTGATGGTTAGTTCTAATTTGTTTCAAAGCTATTTGGGAGATTGGTAAAAAACCGCGTATCCCCTCCGCTTCCACCACAAAACCCCCTTTATTAAGTTCAACCACTTTTCCGATAAAATGAACTTTCTTTCCCATGGCTTGAGAAAATTTTTCAAAGCGGCGGGAAGCATAGATATTTTTTTGGCTCTGTTTGCCCGAAAGCGGAGGTTTTAAAGACAAGATAATTTGTCCCAGCTCTCCTTCCCCGTTTACCACGTAAGCGCTGATTTTATCACCTAACGTCAACTTCTCCCGATCAGTTGGAATAAATTCCTTTTTATTTATCAGCCCTTCGGATTTGCCTCCAAAATCGATAATGACCTCAGAAGCTGTTAAGGCTATAACTTCCCCTTCCACTTTATCTCCGCGGGAAAAATTATTAACTGGTTTTTTCGAATAAGAGGCCAACAGCTCCTCCATGCTCAGAGGTGTGGAACTAGAAGCTTTACCTGAAATTTTGCTCACTCATAATCACCACTTTCTTTTAAGGTAAATTCATTTTACCAATAATTGTTAAAAAGAGCAATCTATCAAGACAAAAATTATAAACAAGTTAACCTGATTAGGCAAAATACTATGGTGTGTAAGTGTAGTAAACAGTAATTCTGAAAGTATTGACGTTGGCAGTGCGGTCAGCTGTACCACCGGCTACCTTACCGGCTGCTGCCAAAACCACTCCAAAGTTGTTTGGATCATTAATATCTGCAGGAGTCCAGCTATTACTCCATAAATCAACACTGCTGCCATAAGTTGTATAACCTTCAGAGGTTGGCCAGTTGGCAGCTGTACCATAGTTAACACCAGTCACCACACTACCTTTGATTAAACTGACTCTATTGTCAATAACACTTCCTTTAGTCCCACCACTGGATAATTTTTGGATCTCAACCATGATACCATTAATAGTGGCTGTTGAAGGAATGGCAAATCCAAAGTTGGTGGCTTTGAGATAGTGGGAAATTGCAGTACCACTGCTAGTAACTGTAGCTCTAGAGGCGTCTGATACACCGACTGCAAAACTGGGGTTAGCCCAAGCTGATAAGGTACCTCCATTAGAGCTGTCATCTACAGCTGCGCCTGCATAAACAGTCACGCTTGTTGAGATTGGAGTAGGTGTAAGTGTGGGTGTTGGAGCAGTAGTAGGAGTGGTAGTCGGCGTCGGGAGTGGCGGAGCGGGAGGAACAAAAGCAGCAGCTAGAAAAGAACTGGTATAAATTCCTCCTCCTTTATCCATCACCACAGCTATAGTGGTGATTTCTCCTTGAAGGGTAAGAACCATCTTAGCAGCATTAGCCAAAGATGAAGCACAAAAAACGTTGCCAAAATTAGGTGACCCAGAAATATTATCAAAACTGGCTGCTGTCCCGCTCATAGCTGAAGAGCTAGCGGTGCACAATCTATTATCAGCAGCATCCAAAAAATCAGCTTGCAGTACTTTGGTCTTTTCAGACAAACTATAGTTAGCAGCTAACCCGAATGAGCCGTCGCTACATTCTGACTCTACTTGATACTCTCGGTCATTTAGGATCTTTAAAATCCATTTTTTAGCCCTGTCAGCAGAACCTTTCTTACATTTGGCTCCGCTTAAAGCGTTATTCTGGGCAACTCTGAGATAAGATTGCATCTGATCTGCGGAATTACTAAGAACCTGGTAACCTTGAAAATTAGTTAATTTCGGCAAAATTAGGATAACTAAGCCAGCAATTATACCTATCACCACCATCAATTCCAAAAGTGTAAACCCCAGAGAACTAATATTATGATGAATATATTTGGGACAGCTTAATTTTGACACGTTAAATTAGGGCTACATAAACAGCATATGCCCTTCTTGAACTAAAATGCAAATTCAGTAAAGTTTTTAATTCTGGCTGATAAGTCTGGATATTCTGGAAAAAGTTCAGGGCAGCTGTTTAAAAATCCGGCGATGAGCTATTGTCCCAAAGCCTTGCGACTTCAGTATCGTCACCGCTGGTACGTTTCACGACCCTGTTCGGGATGGGAAGGGGTGGTACCATACCGCTCCAACCACCGGAGCTTAATATTAGCAAATTTAGAACCCACAATCAAGTAGCTCAACTGTATGCCCAAATTGGCTAAATTATTTGTACCCTAAAATGTGAATACGACTTCGGTCGCCATAGCTTTTAGCAACAGCAACCTACTTACGAAGTGCCAAACATCCGACTTCGCACAAGGCTTCGTCGGACGAAGCAAAAAATCTCAACTATGACCATTAGTAAGTGTAAGCTTAATACATTGCTGCACTTCCACCGCACTCCTATCAATCCTTCAATTGCTTTCAGGATTCCCTTACGGGACCTGGTAGTCTCCCAGGGGTCTTAAAAGATACCTAATCTTAGGGCCTGCTTCGTGCTTAGATGCTTTCAGCGCTTATCAGTTAGAAACGTAGCTACCCGGCGCTGCCATTTTGTGACAACCGGCACACTAGAGGTTTCCTCATTTCGGTCCTCTCGTACTAGAAATAACTCCCTTCAAGTATCCAAACGCCCATACTGGATAGAGTCCGAGCTGTCTCACGACGCTCTGAACCCAGCTCGCGTACCACTTTAACGGGCGAACAGCCCGACCCTTGCGACCTTCTTCAGCCGCAGGATGTGATGAGCCGACATCGAGGTGCCGAACCTTACCGTCCTTGTGGACTGTTGGGTAAGACTAGCCTGTTCACGATATTCTCACATTACTGTGAGCGCTGACTATATCTTCATCCCGATTAAATCGGGAGTACGGCATATTATGCAAGTTAGAAAACATTGCATCTCGCCCAGGAGTTTAAACGGAAACTCTCTTAAGGGCTCAGTCGATACGGGGTCAAAAGGTAGTTTAGGATACTTCAAGGTTACAAGATTCCGAAGGAATCTTTAGACTGTTGTCGCAAGATTCCGAAGGAATCTTATAACTCATAGAAGAAATCACAAATAATTTTATTAATTGAACCAACTTTTTTGTTTCTACAACAGAAAAGTTAAGTACATACTCTCCCCTTTTCTTAATTTTTAGAATGGGAGAAAGATTAAAATTGACTTTTAAAGCATTCAGTAAATTATCAATTGATGCTTGGTCTAATTTGGGTAAATATAGATAGGCTATTCTATCCCTAGGATAGTAATAACCGTCATCCATAAACCAAACTGCCAACATCAGCGGATCTTTTAATAGATCAGAAATCTTCTCAGGAATAATCTTTTTCCCATTTTTATAAAAAAGGTGAAAAAAAATTCCTAGTTCAGATCCTGAATAAGATTGGGCTCGAATATATTGATAGGTTTTGTCAAAAACAGGATTTTTCCTTTCCAAGATTTGTGGTTTGGATTGAAAATAATTACCTAATATTTGACATTTCCAAAGTAAATATTCTTTCTGCAAAAGGCTGTGTTCCAGCCTTAACCGAGCATTTTTAGCACCGGTTTTTTGCAAAAAACCATCTCCTAAAATTGATCCAATAATTATCGCTTTCTGCTTTTTCGTCATACCTTCGACTTCCCACGGTATTGCCCTAACAATTTCTCGATGTAAGGAAAGACTTCTAACCTTAAATCATTAGGGTTCCACCGTTATTAGCCGTATTTACGATCCTATGTTACCACAGGATCAGGACACATTTGTATCCCCGGGGTAACTTTTATCCGTTAAGCCTAGGCGCTCCCACGAACCACCTAAGGATCACTAAAACCTGCTTTCGCACCTGCTCGACTTGTGGGTCTCGCAGTCAAGCACACTCTATACTTTTGCGCTTTAAAGGCCGTTACCATTGGCCTTAAGTGTACCTTTGTACGCCTCCGTTACTCTTTTGGAGGCAACCGCCCCAGTTAAACTGCCCGCCAGACCTTGTTACCCGCCCGGATTACGGGCGAGGCTAGAGACTTAAAAAATTAAAAGAGAGGTGTTTCATTGTCGCCAAAGCTCCCTCCTACGCTACACAAAGTATGGGAAGGCCGCATCTTCACAGCCACTGCAATTTCGCCGGGTCTATCCTCAAGACAGTCGCTAAGTCGTTCTACCTTTCGTGCGGGTCTGAACTCGCCAGACAAGGAACTTCGCTCAATCTTGTTGTTGTGACACTCTAATCGTCACATCTGTATATCGCTATACAGTTCGGACTCTATCTTCTCCGATAATATCGGAGTCCGACGTATTAGTCTCTGAGGATTCTTAAGATCTTTGAATTTTTGTAATCCTTCTGCAGTTAAGTGAATATTTTTTAATTTCATATCAACTGCCTTACAAAGGATTTCAAAATCCTTTTTCTTACAGGTTTTTAATTGATTCTCTTTAAAAAAAGGAATAATTATTTCTTTTAAGTCTTTGAAAGAACGAACACAATATCTATAAATATTTTCTTTATGGTTATCATACCTGCGATTCACATAAATCGCACCGCATCCAAAAAAGTTTTTAATTGCTTCTAAAGAAGCTAAACTTTTCTGGCCTTGAGTAACCACAAATTCAGGAAATACCTGAAACTTACTTCTAGTTGTTCTATTCTTAAAAACTGAAATAGAAAAACATCCTTCTCCATCTACAAAACCAACTATCCACCCGATCATCTTAAGTCTTTCCTGCTGATTGTCTGCACTTGTAACATTGTCAGTTGAATTAGGCATTAATTTCAGTATTACCGAAATAAACCCAAAAATCAACTAGCTCAAGATGCTCAGAGTTTCCAGCATATAGTCGGATTAAAAAACACACCACCATCTAGGGCTTTGAAATTCCAAAACCTTAGAACAGTTATAGTTACTGCTGCCGTTCACCAGATCTTAGGCCCCAGGCTCGTCCTCGAATTACTTCTCAGAGTCACTTGAAACATTAAATTACTGGCACTGGGCAGGTGTCAGCCCGTATACATCAGCTTTCGCTTTAGCACGGACCTGTGTTTTGACATCTTGCTAACTTACGTCCAGCTGTATTGCCGAGTTCCTTAAGGATAGTTCTCCCGATCGCCTTTGTATACTCAACTCGCCCACCTGTGTCGGTTTATGGTACGGCTAAAACTTCCCCCTTTGCGAATCTTTTCTTGAAAACAGAAAATCATCTACTTACGTATTCGTAACTCACATTATAGTGATTGGTTGTAAATCTCCGACATAACATCGGAGAAGTAACCAACTGCAGGTTTCCCTGCGAAGCGGATTTTCCTACTTCCACTAGTTTGATACTTAAACCCCCATATAGAGGGCTAGACTATTCCCATTCTGTCCATCCGCAAAGCTTTCAAACAAGAAGCTTCAGTATCTGAATTTTGACAGATCGTCCATCAGCTACGCCATTTGGCCTCGCCTTAGGTGCCGACTAACTCTCCGCTGATTAACATGGCGGAGAAAACCTTGGGCTTTCGGCGGTCCGATTTTTCATCGGACTTTCGCTACTCATACCGGCATTCTCACTTCTATACACTCCACCACACTTCACAATGCAGCTTCACTGCGTATAGAACGCTCCCCTACCACTCTCGCCTTTCGGCGGAATCCGTAGCTTCGGTAACAGACTTGAGCCCCGATTCGTTGTCGGCGCCAAATCCCATAGTAGACCAGCGAGCTGTTACGCTTTCTTTAAAGGATGGCTGCTTCTAAGCCAACCTCCTGGCTGTCTAAGGAATTTGACCTCCTTTTACACTTAGTCTGTATTTAGGGACCTTAGCTGTCGGTCTGGGCTGTTTCCCTTAGGACCGCTCCGCTTAGCCGGATCGGTCTGACTCCTGTTACACTTACAGGTATTCGCAGTTTGATTGGATTGGATAGCTTGCGCCACCCAAATCCATCCAGAGCTCTACCCCCCGTAAGATTACACCCTTCGATAAACTCAGGGTTCACAGGGCTATACTTCAATATATTTCGGGGAGAACCAGCTATATCCGAGTTCGATTGACATATCATCTCTAACCACACCTCATCCCAAACAATTGCCACTGTTACGAGTTCGGGCCTTCCGGTCGATTTCTCGACCGTTCACCCTGGACATGGTTAGCTCACTCGGTTTCGGGTCTGCCACAACCGCCTTAGTCGCGCATTTAACGCTCGCTTTCACTACGCCTAATTCGCCTTAACGACTTAGACTTGGCGGATGAGACAACTCACCGGTTCATTCTTCAATAGGCACGCGGTTGTCCGATGTTACATCGGACTTCCACAGCTTGATACGGTTTCAGGTACTATTTCACTGAGCGTTCCGCTCTTCTTTTCACCTTTCCCTCACGGTACTAGTTCACTATCGGTCCGAAAGTATATTTAGCCTTAGAGAGTGGTCTCCCTAGATTCACCCAGGATTACACGTGTCCTGGGCTACTTGAGGAACCGGCCACGGCAGCTTGGATTTCGCTTACGAGACTATCACTCTCTTTGGCGCCGCTTTCCAGCGACTTCAGCTATCCTTGCTACTCGCTACTGCCGCCTCACAACCCTCCGATAGCCCCTTGCGGGATCATCGAAGTTTAGGCTCTTCCCTTTTCGCTCGCCGCTACTAAGGGAATCTCTTTTGATTTCTTTTCCTGCGCTTACTTAGATGTTTCAGTTCAGCGCGTGCCCTCCCTAACACTATGAATTTATGTTAGGGTCTCGCCGAGGCGAGGGGTTATCCCATTCGGAAACCTGCGGATCAAAGCTTCTTGGCAGCTCCCCGCAGAGTATCGTCGCCTAGTACGTCCTTCATCGGTACTTTCGACCAAGGCATCCACCGTATGCCTTTATGTTGAGTATTTTTTGGCTTTCTTCCCCGCCAAAGGCGGGGTAATTTGGCCTTCATACATTTGTCGTATTCACATTTCAAAGTGCAATCCTAGGTTTTGCCTTTCTACCTAGATTAAGTAACTTAAGTAACTTTAAGTTACTTAATCTAAATACAAAGTGGACCCGAGCGGGCTCGAACCGCTTACCTTCTCATTGCAAATGAGATGTTCTACCAGCTGAACTACGGGCCCAAGTTCAAATATCAGACTTCAGATTTTTCATCCGACATCCGACTTCTGATTTCTGGTATTGAGGGATACAACGCTTGTTGGTTAGTCTTCCTCGCACCAGGAAGACCTTGGGTGAGGGAGTTAAACTTTAGGTACGTTGAGTCTCATCTTTTGTGATCTTCTCACTGACCCCTAGTTTAACAAATCGGGAATGTAGAGTCAAGTAAAGAATGTAGGTGAGAGTATTCAGTTCAGGCGGAAAACAATTAATAGCTAAAGCCATAGTCATGACTAAACGACCACACTGACTGCAATTAGCTTTATCCGATAAAAGATACCAGCAAAAATTTACGAGGCTTTATACCTTGACAAATTTAGGTATGTATACTAATATGTATGCATATGTTAACCAAAAGAGCTCAGATATTATTTAGTGAAGAAGTCTGGAATAAAATAGTCAAACTGGCAGCCTCTAAGAATACCTCGGCTGGAGAGCTGGTAAGAAAAGCTGTAGAAGAAAAGTATAGCCAAGAAGCAGACTTAGAACAAAGACGTCAAGCTCTAGAGTTGGTTTTAAAACACCGACCCAAACCCTTTAAAGGGAAAATAAATTATAAAGCCCTTATCAATGCCGGAAGAGAATATTAACACTTACATCATCGACACCTCTTTTATCCTGGCTTTTCTTTTGCCGGACGAACGATCGGGCCAAGTAGAGGAAATTTTCAAACAGTATGCTCTAGGAAAAGTGAACTTTATCGCCCCTTACATTTTACCTTTTGAAGTAGTAAATAGCTTAAAACAAGCTATCCCTAAAAGGATAAGTAAGCAAAGCGCCAGATTATTAGTTCAAGCTTTCCTAAAACATAAAATAGAGCTTAAGAAAGTTGAATTGGAAGAAGTATTCGATTTAAGTTTAACCAAAAATCTCTCTGTTTATGATGCTTCTTATCTCTATCTGGCCAAAAAGCACCACTTAAAATGCTTAAGTCTAGATAAGCACCTCCAAAATTTATCTTAGGTAAATTTTCCTACATTTATCACTTGCTCAATTAATCTGTTGAAATAGCCCTATTCATTATCATACCAGGCAAAAATCTATTAGTTATACACTGTCCCTCTATGGCCGGCAGATAAAATAACAATAATTTTATCTTGACGATTAATTCGGTAGATCACTCTGTAAACTCCGATTCTATAGGAAAACTTTTTGATCAACTCTCGCGACAAAGGTTTTCCTATCAACGGATCTTCTTTAAGTTCTTCAATAATCTCGGCAATCCTTAGTTTATCTGTTTGGGAAAGTTTTCTCAGCTCCCTTTTGGCTTTAGCGGTGAGTTTAATGCGGTACATTGAGCTTGAGTTCTTTTTTTACATCCTCCCAGTCATATACTCTTCCCTTTTTAATATCTTTCTCACCCTCTCTAATAGCCTTCATTAAACCAGGATCATTTAAAATCTCATTAGTTTCCTTCCAGGATTCATATTCTTGGGCAGACATAATAACTGCCGCTGGTTTACCATTAACAGTAACAATATATTCATCCAAATTTTTACTTACCCTATCTACCAGGTTGGTTAAACTAGCCCGAGCTTCAGTTATAGGTAAAGTTTTAGTCATATGGTGTATATTACATAATTCTGTACAGAATGTCAATAGCCAGAAACCAAAAAGAGCTATTTTCCTACATTTATAACTTGCTCAATTAATCTGTTAGAATAACCCCACTCATTATCATACCAGGCAAAGATTTTGAGCTGACTCTGGCCTGCCGATAATATCAGAAGACACTAAGGGTTCTTCTGTCCAAGTCACTATCCCCTTCCACTTGGGGTTGTCACAGGCTTCTTTGATGGCTTGATTTATCTCCTCAACAGAAGTTTTTCTACTCAAAAGCAAGGTGATATCAGAAATTGAACCGGTAATAACGGGTACCCTTAAAGCCCTGCCATCAAATAAACCCTTCAAGGCTGGGATAGCTTCAGTGACAGCAATAGCCGCACCGGTGGTGGTAGGAATAATGTTGACATAGGCAGCTCTGGCCCGTCTTAAATCATTAGATTTGCCCCCTGGAGGTGGACCATCAACTAAATTTTGCTCTGCTGTTACCCCATGAACTGTCGTCATCAAAGCTTTAACAATGCCAAACTTTTCTTGGATGATAGCCATCACTGGAGCGATACAGTTGGTGGTACAAGAAGCATTATTTATCAACTGTTCCCCTTTATACTGATCATGGTTTACTCCCATGACATAGGTAGGAATGGTCAGGCTTTTTGAGGGAGTAGATAAAATTACCTTTTTGGCTCCAGCTAATAAATGCTGTCTCATCCCCTCTTCATCAGTAAATCTGCCGGTGGATTCAATTACTACATCCACCCCTAAATCTCTCCAATGTAGGTTAACAGGGATCTTTTCAGCAGTTATTGGGTACTTTTTACCATCAATAATGATATTTTGTTCATCAGAAAAAACCTCTTTCTCCCATCTTCCGTAAGCGCTGTCATACTGCAAAAGGTGGGCTAGAATTTCCGGGGATGTTAAATCGTTGATGGCAACTATTTCAATCTCTTCAGGATGTTTTTCTAAGGCAACTTTAAAAGCAGCTCGGCCAATTCTCCCAAAACCGTTAATTGCGACACGGACCATAAATTTATTGTTCCATCTTCAAGTAAAAAGTGCAAGAGGATTAAATTAGAAGATAGTAAATTGAGAGGAATAAACGATGTCATTCAAATAGCGAAAAAAAGCTCGGTAAGTGCCGCTCTGAACTTGAGTACTGATTGTGATTTTGCTCACCAAACTTTTACCTGAATTAAGTGTTGTTTGAACACAAGGAGCAGCAGAACCGCAGTTGGAACAGATCTCTGTTTGTTCCCAGCTTTCCCCAGATTTTTTCTCCCAACCAACTACAGCAGGACAAAGTAAAAAGGACAGATCTTGTTGGCTGTTATTGGCAATTTGGACTGCGATCTCCTCTCCCTTATTATAACTTCCTTTTGAGAGTGTGACGGCAATACTACTGCTATTCTCTGTAAAAACGACGGGGCTGGGAACCGGAGAGGCGGTAGGTAAAGTTCTGAGATCTCCATCAAACCTACCAGGATTTAACACAGTAGAAATTGTGGTAGTTGGCCCTGATTGAGTCGGGGTCGGGGCAGAGGATGGAGAAGGTGTTGGTAAGACGACTACTTCTGGAGGGGCAGATTGGTTTTGTTTCTGCCGAACCACTACTACTCCCCCGCCAACAACAGCTAAAAGCACAAGCACTATTAAAACTTTATCCAAAACAAACCCTCTACTTCTCATTTTCATCGAGAGTATACCATAGATCAGTCTATTTCACATCAGTATCTATCAGAGGCCAAACTACCTTTGCCAAACTACCTTAACCCAAAAGTTAAATACTTGAGCGTATTAAGTTCAGGAGGACGGCACTTAATGGCTGAAACCATGGCCATTACCAGACAACCACATTCGGAACATTTAGCTTTGCTGGATAAAACGCATTGGGAGATTCTCTCGCCATTTCCATAATATGAGGCTACATATCTGGCTGCGCCGCAATTTTGGGGTGTTAATTTAGCTGTAAAATCCGGGTGTAAACGCCTAATCATCTCAGGAGTCATCTTTAAAAAATGGTCTGGGTCTTGTACTTGTAAGGCTAGAAGCCGCCCCACAACTGCTTCACGCTGGGTTTTACTTAAATGAAGATGCTCATCGTTTACCCCAGAAATTGGTGTGTGAGTACTGAAAAACATACCATCAGCTAATCTATTGGTTGACCATCTCTGAAAAATCTCTTCCAATTGGTCAACATTGGCTGCATTTAAAACTGTGTGAATATAAAGACGATCGATACCCTGTTCTCTAGCCTGTGTTAGGTTGCTGACTAATTTTTCATATAATCCCAATTTACCACGAATCTTATTATGAGTATCAGCATCAACCCCATCTACTGAGATAAAATGAGAAGTTTTCTCCAAGCGTCTTAAGGGTATGAGGCCAGAGGTTACAACCCAATTAACCGGCATAATTTTAACCACATCCTGAAGGAGTTTGGGTCGCATATAAGGCTCTCCTCCCACATAAGTAACATGGACCATACCTTCCTTTTTTCTCTTTTTTATAAACTGTAAAACTTTTTCGTCTGACATTTCTGGAACTCTAGGTTGTGCTTTCCAATAACAGGAACAGTCATTGGGGCAATGCTCACTAAGATTTAGGCTCCCAAAAACCGGTTGCCTTAGGGCTATCCTCAAGGCAGGTTTGACAAACTGAGCAGCAGAGATTAAGTTGTGTCCAGTTCTTTCTAACCAAGATTCGGCTGCCATAATGGGATCATTATATAAAGCTACATCAAAGATGCAAGGATAACTTACCTAAGAAGACTTCCCTATATTAATAACTTGCTCAATTAATCTGTTAGAATAACCCCACTCATTATCATACCAGGCAAAGATTTTGACCAAAAGCTGACTCTGGCCTGCCGATAATATCAGAAGACACTAAGGGTTCTTCTGTCCAAGTCACTATCCCCTTCCACTTGGGGTTGTCACAGGCTTCTTTGATAGCTTGATTTATCTCTTCTACAGTAACCTTTTTGCTAATTAAAAAAGTAAAATCAGAGATTGATCCTATAATCACCGGCACTCTTAAGGCTCTCCCGTCAAAAAGCCCTTTTAACTCCGGAATAGCTTCAGTGGTAGAAATAGCGGCTCCCGTAGTGGTGGGAATAATGTTGGTGTAAGCTGCTCTGGCCCGTCTTAAATCATTAGATTTGCCTCCTGGTGGCGGTCCGTCAACCAGGTTTTGTTCCGCTGTTACCCCATGAACTGTCGTCATCAAAGCTTTGACAATCCCAAACTTAGAATGAATAATGGCCGCGATGGGGGCAATACAATTAGTAGTACAGGAGGCATTGTTAATTAACTCCTGGCCTTGATACTGATCATGGTTTACACCAATCAGAAAAGTGCCAATATTTCCACCCTTCGCCGGAGCGGATAAAATTACTTTTTTTGCCCCCGCTAAAAGGTGTTGTCTCATCCCCTCTTCATCAGTAAATCTACCGGTGGATTCAATTACTACATCCACCCCTAAATCTCTCCAATGTAGGTTGACAGGAACTTTTTCGGCAGTTATTGGGTACTTTTTACCATCAATAATGATATTTTGTTCATCAGAAAAAACCTCTTTCTCCCATCTTCCGTAAGCGCTGTCATATTGCAGGAGGTGAGCTAAAACAAGGGGTTCAGTTAAATCATTAATGGCCACAAACTCCAGTTGATCAGCAAACCTCTCTACTCCTACTTTAAAAGCATTCCGTCCGATTCTCCCAAAACCATTAATAGCAACTTTAATCATAAATTTAGTGTAGAGTAAAATAGAAAAACTAGCAAGACAAACTATCTTATCCCTGTATCAACATTTAAGTCTATCTTAGTATATTGATTTGCTTTTACCTCGACTGATGTAGGTTTTAAAAAAGGAAAAGATCGATCTCCTCCAAGTAATAAATAATAACGTCCCGGAGGCAAGGAAACCCTAAATTCGCCCTTACTATTGGTTGTAAAACTAGTCACTTCTTGTGATTGATCATAATTTTTTATGATAACCGTTCCTTGGTAGGGCTTAGTACATTCCTCTCCTGCTTTTTGCACAGGACATGTAGGGCTTAATATAACCTGGCCATAAATACCACTGTTGGACTGGGTATCTTCCACAAACTCCTTACCATCGGCAGTTTTACATTGTCTGGGATAACTTTCCATTACCGGATAGCCTGCTTTAAGGCACTCATCAAAGCTTGTTATGCCTGATAATTTTTCTTTCTGGTTTCCAAAGAGATAAATGGCACTAACTACTCCCAGTAGTAAAACAGCTAGAAGAATTAATGCTGAAGGAACTTTCATACTACCTCCATTTTAACTGTGGTAAAACTTGTAAGATACCTTCTAAATCACTGTGTGTACCAATGACAGCATTATCAAAATACTTGTCTGAGCGGTTAAAGACTTTTGCCATCTGGTCAGAGGTCTGCCTCCCCAACCACAGCTGAAGGTGAAATTGAGTGTTGGGATTAATACCTTTAACATAGTTATACTTTTCTTTGACTGTTTTAACAAAATCCTCTTCACTCATCGTTGGTAAAAGTAATTGTCCCTGATAAGAAATCGCATCTACAGAATTAATGATATCACTCATTTGTATTGTTCCTTGATTGTTATCAATATAGCTTCGAAGTGGCGCAAAGCCCATTTTCCGGCCGGAGTTATGAACAACATTGGCAAACTGCCTTACTGAATTTACCGGATTCTGCAGATCAGAGGCAGGAGTCATACCAGGTTCCATATTATAAGCAACCCAATTGACGTTGACAGGGATATTATTAATGAGGTTCTGGACATCAGCTACTGCTGAGAGGAAAATCCCCTTTTGGAGGTCAATCTCACCATCAACACTATTTAAAGCTGCCACGGCCTGTTTAAACTTCCAATTATCCACAGTCATAGGAGTGTTAGCAGACTGCCTGACAGCAGGCATAGAAAGGAGATCCCCTGTTTTCAGTTGATCCTTCACATTGGCATAAAACCGTGCTTCAACTGTAACAGATAACTTTTTACCCTTTTTCTCATGATCCTGTTTTGAAGGTATAGGGGTAGGAGTTGGTGCTGGTCTGTAATGTTCGATAACCTGTTTCATCACATCAACTCTGGAAGGAAAACCTTTTGATAAACAGTTACCATCATCTTGTCTGTCACCAGTAGTATCATATTTGGAAGCATAGAAAATAATAATTCCATCAGGACTATTTTGCGAACCATCTTCAATAGAATCAATATACTGAATTACTCTTTCCGCTGTTATACACCTATTGTCAGGAGGATTGACTGAGACCTGTACCCAAACCTTATGTTCCACAATATAAGGTTTTATCTTTGAAATAAGGCCTTTTACCCTAGCAGCATAATTGGTAATTTGTTGACTTGGATCAGTGGTACCAAGATTACGTGAACTATCCTGGAGATATTGAGTCTGATAGAAAATGTAATCAGCATTTTTAAGCATCGCATAATCCTGATAAGAATAACTCTCCTCCAGTATGTACCCCATGGGAGCAAAGATAAATTTTAAACCTTTGGCTTTTGCCATACTGTATTGGGCTGATTCTGAAGCAATTTGCAAATCAAGATCAGTAGTCTCTATGTTTGCGGTGACATATCCAATGTTATGAGAAACTGCCAGATCCATGGAAGCTTCTGGGTTATTAAATTGAGTAAACAAAAACTTGATCCCTGCTTCTGCACTAGTTAATAAATTTATATCTTTTACATATGAACTTACAATGTCTGTTGATAAAGCATGAGTATTCCAAAAATCATAAGCTGTACTTTCACTTAAACTAATGTTAATGCCTAAAGGAAAGGATGATGTTTGGCTTAAGGTAGGCGTAATATCGTTGGCCTTAGGTAAAAAGTTAGTCTTTTGCTGAACCAGGTAAACCCCAACTGCTATCCCAGCTAATAAAAGCAACAACACTAAAATTTGAGCAAATCCTTTTTGGTTAAGATTTTGCATATTTTTTTAAGCAAATCATTGCCCTGGACAAGGGGCAAACTCACAGTTTGGTCCTGTCCTTGAAACATAAGACCCATCAGGACATTTTTTGGCATCTTGAGTACAGATACGGGGTGACGATGTGGAAGGACTTGAGGCTGGACACCAGCTTTCAGCAGGTTCAGGGATAAGACACCTGGGTTTACTGTCTAAACAAGCAGGTCTGGGAGTGCAGGATGGTTGAACTGTCGGATTTGGTGTAGTTGTTGTTCCGACCGACATTCTTTTAGCAGTCTCCTTTAAAATATTTTGGAGAGCAGGGTTTAGAATATCATCTTCATAAATTTCTAGATATTTAGCCTGGGCTGCCAAACCACGATCGATAGATGTTTGCAAAGCAATTGCTGGATCACCATATTTAGCCTGCTTATTAGTAAAAGCAGCTGACATCATAAAACCTGTCAAAATTTGGCTACTGTAGTTTTTAACAATTAAATAACCAGCTCCTTCGCTGTCATCTTTTAGGGGATTTAAACCACTGGTTTGAAGGGCAAATTGTTTAGGATAATCATTAACACCTAAGGAGATTACACCGCTTCTGATACTGTCGCGGTAGCTATTATCGGGAAGAGGTAATCCTGGGTATAAAGCTAAAGAAAAGTATTGATTGGGAAATATTCGAGCATAAGCGGCAAAGCGATCAGCAAAGGTTTTGTATTTCTTATCCCCTCGGGATTATTGTTAGCCCTATCCACTTCAGAAGGATGGACCAAACCTGCCTCTATCAAAGTTGACATGTCCTGTATTTTAGCATTTTTAAAGCTACAGGTCAAAACTTACCTTATCTTAAAGCTTCAATAGTGGGCAGAGTTCCTTCTGCTAGAAACTTTAACATCGCTCCTCCACCTGTTGAGACAAAGCTGAATTTATTTAAAAGTCCCCATTTGTTTAAAGCAGTAATGGTATCTCCTCCGCCAATAATACTCTCAGCCCCGGATTTGATAATCAGTTGAGCAATATTTTTAGACTGGTCATTTTGGTCCTCTTCGACTTTTCCTAAGGGTCCGTTCCAGACTATCATCTTGGCTCCGGAAATAACAGGCTTCCATTTTTGGACAGTTTCTTCAGCAATATCCGTCCCTTCTTTATTTAATTCCCCTATTAAAACATTAGCGGGGAGAGAAACGGCAGAACTCCGAACTAGCTCTAAAGTTATCTTTCCTCCTACTAATACCTGATCAGCAATTTTGGCCATCGCTAAAACCAGCGGTAATTTATTCTCCACTTTAGCTCCGCCAATAATTACCACCAAGGGTTTCCCGGGATTGCCCCGGACTTTAGTTAACACCTCTACTTCCCGGGCAAAATGTAATCCCGCCGCGTGAGGCAGGAGTGTAGGTAAAATAGTTGTGGAAGCAGCCGGATGATAAGCTGCAAAAGCTTCATTAATATAAACGCTTCGCGTTTGCGATAGTTCCGCCTTCGGCGTATAACTATCTAAAAAATCCCCTACAGAGGCCAACTCTTTTGCATAAGCTAAATCACAGGCCTCTTCTCCGCTTTCAAACCTTAAGTTTTCCAAAAGTCGGAGCTTACGCTGCCCTAAATCCTCACAATCTAAATATTGTTGTAACCAATCGTAAATGGGTTCCACTGAAAGCTCTTCAACCTCTTTACCTTCCGGTCTGCCAATATGTCCCATAATAATGGTTGTCTGAGCTTGGTCCAAACATAGTTTTAAAGTCTCCATCCCTTCCAGCAGCCTAAAATCCTCTGCCACCTCCAATCCATCCTCCCCAACCTCTTTGATTGGTACATCTAAATCTAAACGTAGTAACACTTTTTTATCTTTGATTAACTCTGCAGTGACAACCTGCATCTTTAGACCTCTTTTCCTTTTTTAGGCAGCCTCAAACGGAAATAGAGGCGCTCTGATTGGTCTTCATATTCAACTTGATAGTCTACTTTTAACATCTGGAGAATCTTTTTGGCCAATAAACCTTCTAACCCGCTACCAATGCACAGATGAGTTTTCTTTCCCAACTCTCCATAATAAGGAAGAAAGAGCTCCTCTTCTTGACCTTTTATGTCTTGTTGGCAAAAAGTACTCAAATTTAAAAGCACATCCTCTTTGTCATAAGCTAAACTAACCTGAACTAAGGAGTCTTTCCCCGGTGAAGATAGCAAAATATTTACTTCTAAAAGTTTCTGTATTAAATAATCAAACCACTTCGGGTCTTGGGGAACTGTAAAATAGGGGGAGGTCAAAGACTGAGGGGAGATCTTCATCCCCGGCGGGATATGCGCCGAAGCATCGGCACTAAATTGGTTATCAAAGACCAAACGGATTGGCACCAGCAATGCTGCTGCAAAATACTCTTCAGAGGCGATAGCCTTCTTAATTATATCTGCCACATCAACTAAAGCCCCTACAGGTTCAATTTGATGATCCTGAAGCTCTATGACTGTCAGAAGCTCCCCTTGAGCCCGGTCGATGATCTCAAATTGAGCTCTTAGATCCGCCAAACCAGAACCATCCAACCTGTTCTTAAACTCCTGGATAGCTGCCTGACTTCTTAAAGCAGCCCGCTCCAAATAAGGATGGAATTTTTTAATACCCTTACCGGGAAAACTCAAACCACTAATAACTATCATAAATTGCTCGAATCCAGCTTTAGATTTAGTGGTAGAGTAGATACCCAGTTTGACTTTACGGGGAAAGAAGCTGTTTTTTGTAGACAATAGCACCTCCCAAACACTCCCTTCCTCCCCCTTAACCTTATCAATTAAATCCTGGGGTGTAATTAGTTTCCCATCAGTTTCTTTTAAAAATAACAGGTCCAATAAAGCACAGTTGGTTATTTCCGAGGAAGAAAGGTTTAAAGCCCTCTCTACTCCCTCATTGGCCGAGAGAATCTTAAAATTAGTATCGGCAATTATAACCAGATCAAAAGTATTTTTCAGCCACCCTTTTTCCAAAGGACTGTTGACAACACCTCTACTTACTACTGAACGGATAATCCGGTTAAAGGCAACCCCCATATTCCTATTGTAAGCCTTTAAGGCAACCTATTACCAGTACCTCCAAGTAAGATACTTTACCTGAAGTTGACTGGGAGTAATCTGGGCTGGGGAAATACCTAATTTGGCAAAACCACTATCTAAAAGCTGGGCAGCCCATAAATCCCTTTCCATGACACCGGGAGCTCCTAATACGACTGCCAAAATCCTTTTGCCTTCCCTTTCAGCCGTCACCACAGTAGTTTTCCCTGCCATCTCGGTGTTGCCGATTTTAACCCCCCTGGCTCCCGGATAAACGCCAATTAGACCGTTCCAATTGTACAGATCAAACCGTTTGTGGTTGTTATCCGCCGGCAGCAGTTGGTAGCCTTGGGGAGTAATCTGAGCAATTTCCGGGTAGTTACGCAAAGCATAGTAAGTCAAAATAGTCAAATCCTCAGCGCTGCTGAAATTTTGGGGATTATCAAACCCCTGAGGATTAGCAAAACTGCTGTTTAAAAGGCCTAAAAACTTTGCCTTTTGATTCATGGCTTGAATAAAGATAGGCTCTTGGTATTTTTGGTCAATCCCCTCTTTAATAACTTCCGCTGCATCATTAGCCGAAGTGAGCAGCAAAGCCTGTAAAAGCTCTTCCAGCTTCATTTTTTGCCCTGGGACAACTCCAATTTTAGTCGGTTCAATAAGTGAAGCGTTGTAAGATACGCTAAATAACTCATCGGGTGAAGCCAGATCAAGCGCCGCTACGGCAGTCATAACCTTAGTCAGAGAAGCAATGGGCAGCTTTTGGGACATGTTTTTCTCCGCCAAGACTACCCCTGAATCCAGATTGACTACTAAATAAGAGGCAACCTGATCATAATCACCGCTGGCGTAAATAGTAGGGATCAGGCTGCTTTCTTTCTTCAACTGAAACGGTTGAGGCTTTTTTTGTTCAATCTTAGTCTTAATAACCTGCCATAAGTCATCTTTGGCCGGTAAAGGGTTGGTCAAAGACCCCTCTTGCACCAACCTTGGCAGCCTTAAAAAGTCCAAGGTTGAAGGAGCTTTGAGGCCTATTTGCAGTAGAAAGCTGACGGTAAATTGAGCAATTAAACTGATTAAAAAAACTTTAAAATTAATAATTTTCATCGCTAACAATAACCTTGCCGATTAAAGAATGATCGGCCACTTTTGGACCAAATTTATCCCTTAAAACTGCCCATAACTCTGTTCTGCCGTCTTCAAACCCTAAAGCCCACATGCCAACTCCTGCTAAATTTTTGTTTTTAGCAAAATCATATTTTAAACCTAAAGACTCGGGATCCTCCAAAAAGATCATTCTCCAAGTTCCGGCATCAGGGAGATAATAAGCTTTCCAGCCCACCTGTCCTAAATCATCCCAGCCTGTTTGGAAATCAGAGATATCTGCCCGGTCGGGGCGGACATTTTCCAAAGCTACAGCATAAGTTTGAGTGGCTGGCCTGCCCCGCCACGTCCAGGAAGGCCTGGTGGAAGCTTTAATCTCCGGTTGGTACACTACATAGTTATATCCATACCAGGGAACGCCTAAAATAAGCTTAGAAGAAGGCATAAGGGATAAAAAATCTTCTACTGCCGTGGAGACATCGTACCAATAATGTCCTTCTTTATATCCATAAAGGGGAGATGTGGGCATGGCAGTATCTGAGCCAGCTAAAGCAAAATCATAAGCCATCATAAAAATGCCATCTGAGGCGGAAGACAAAGCAGTGATATCGTAAATTTTAGGGTCTTTAACTGAGGCAGCATAGACGGAAACTGTTACCTTAGAGCTTGGGTTATAACGGTGCATTTGATCAGCCAGATCTGCCACAAAGTTAGTAAACTTCTGCCGGTAATCTTCTCCGGGGTCACCATTATACTCAAAATCAACATTGATACCATCAATACCTCTTTTTTTCACCTCCTCCACTGCTTGAAAGGTCGCATTTGCCTGGGCTTCAGGGTTATCTAATAAGGCCAAAATTTGACCGTTGTTCATTTGAGTTAAAGTCAAAACTACCCTGGTACCAAAAACATGGGCTCTTTTAAAAATATCAGTGGCTTTTTTACTTTTAAAGGTAGTATACCCGGGGTCTCCCCTGTCTAAATTACCATCGCCCAAAACCGGGATACCAAAATAAGCTAAAGTGGTTAGAACCTCAAAATCAACACCGGCTAATTTATCAATCGTCCAAAAAGGAGCAAAGCCAAAAACCTCTTTGGCACTTTTATCTTCTGTTAAAGGATGGAGAGGAGTCATCATGGTCACCAAAGAAGCGGCAATATTGGGGGATGGAGCTAACGCCGCCATAAAGGCCGCCATTAAAGTAGCTAAGCCAACCAAACCGGCTGCAAGATAGAGATTAACAGGCAGTAAATCCTTCATTTAGTAGTAGGGAGATATTTTGCGGATGTGCTTAAAACCTCCTCATTTAAGCGACAGCGCGGAGTATGGCAGAAATACAAAACTTTGTCAATGGAACAAAGTGTAATAAAAACTATCAGAAAAAGGAAATCCTTACTCTACTGGGCTGGTGAGAAGAAGAATAAAATTACCCAAAAAGTTATCTTGTAAAACTAATTTTTCCCAAAAAGAAGCAATTTTTCTTTTGACTAAAGTCATCATCCCTCCTTTCCCATGATCGGGATCAGTTGTAGGGTAGGACCGAGGTGACAAGGACCTAAACTTTTATGTTCCCGAGTGAGGTTCGGTCCTGATTTTAAAAACCACCCCAGCGACTCTGACGAGTTTTTACCTACCCTCAAGCCTGATTCTGCTTTAAGTTAAAAAGCATACAAATTCAAAAGACTCCGGTTAAACCGGGGTCAAGGTTAGGCTCCTTTGAAAATTCTGCCAACATATAGCAGAACTAAAGCCCCAATGACTGCCACAATAAATGAGGAAAGGTTAAAACCGGTGACTCCTATTCCAAAGAGCAGGTCTCCTAAAAACCCTCCTAAAACTGCTCCTAAAATCCCCAGGACTATGGAGCTCAGCAGCCCTCTTCTGCTTTCTCTGGGATCAATTAAGTTGGCGATTATTCCAACTATTAATCCAAATAATATCCAAGTAAGGATATTCGTCATAACCCCATATTAATAGTTGACCTTAAGAAAACAACAAAATTTGGGTAAGTTTTCAGCAAGAAAAAGATATCAAATCAGGTCAAAAAGACCTCTTAGGGAATTAGTATGATTAACTACCTTAGCTGCCAGGACGGTAAAGTAATTTAGTGGGCACATTTGGGATCGAACCAAAGGCCTCGTCTTTATCAGAGACGCGCTCTACCACTGAGCTATGCGCCCGAACAAACCATTTTAGCATCTTGAAACTTAATTTTCTACTTTGGAGGCCACGATCGGATTTGCACCGATGAATCGCGGTTTTGCAGACCGCTCCCTTAGACTACTTGGGTACGTGGCCAATATGAGGATTTTAGCACAAAAAAAGCCTCCGGATAAGTAGAGGCTTTGATTTTTGATCCCGAAAAAGTGGTGGGGAGAGCTTTTTAAAGAAGACTCTCAAACTTCTAACACTCGATGCGTGACATCGGTGATAATGGATCAAACCCCTGCTACCTGACTTAAGCAACCTAAGTCACTTAAGAAACTTAAGGAATCATTGAGTTTGATCAAATCTCCAGAAAGGAGGTGATCCATCCCCAGCTTCGGCTAGGGATACCTTGTTACGACTTCAGCCTCATCGCTGGTTTCACCTTCGTCCGACATACATCAGACTTCGGGTGCCCCCAACTTTGCTGCCGTGACGGGCGGATTTCGATAGTTTGGGTTACTTCGAGTTCCCACCCGGCGAGCGGATTTCCCGCACCGGGCGAGCCCTGTTATTCATCTGTGACTTTATCTGCTGGATTTTTATTAAGCCTTTATTACTTCTATGTTCGCCATTTTTAACCATTAAGGCAATTCGACGAAATAGCAAATAGTTCTTTAAATTTTTGAACTTTTTGTAATAATAAAAGCTCATCTTCCCTTAATTTAATGAAAAAATGAAGTTCTACTCGATAAGATTTATATTCTCCTTTTGGAGCTCTAATATCGACATAAAAACATCCCTCTCCATCAGTTAAGCCAATAATATAATCATCAGACAAACTTTCAGGTTTCTCCCTTCCTACATTCATATAACTAAACGTAGTACTATGGATCAGCTGACTTCTCTTCTTCAAGGACATCTTAATATTAAGATAGCCCGAATATTACCCAAATGTCAAGAAGAGATCTCCCTAGGTCACTTACTAAACAATTCCAGACATCCTAACCAGAATTTTTAATGTTCTTCCCCACTAACACACCGTAGGGGTCGAACTTCTGTTAAATGTTAGGCTGCCTTTTGCTTCAGGCCCTCCAAGACATCTGTCACCAAATTGTCTCTGCCAAATTTTTTTAGCTACAAGGATGGATTTAAACCACCTTGCTTAGTAAGCTGCTAGGCGCGCATTTATTCCTATGCTATAGGACGTGTGTACAAGAGGCGAGAACGTATTCACCGCGACCTGCTGATTCGCGATTACTAGCAATTCCGACTTCACGAGGTCGGGTTTCAGACCTCGATCTGAACTGGGGCGAAATTTCAGAGATTAGCTTGCCGTTACCGGCTTGCAACTCGTTGTTATTCGCCATTGTAGGGTGTGTGTTGCCCAGGGCGTAAGAGCCGTGCTGACTTGACGTCATCCCCGCCTTCCTACCCGAAAAATCGGGTCAGTTCCGTATGAATTATTTAACATACGGTGAGGGTTGCGCTCGTTACTCAACTTAATGATACAGCTCCAAATTTGCATTTAGCAAAAATTAGACTATCCCATCTCCGTCGACTTTACGGTACGGAGTCCGGCGTGTAATGGAAGTTTTGATCCAGATTATCTGGTACCTTCCATATCAGTCGTTACAGGGTCAAGGAAGTTTATATTTCATACTTTGATGAACATATGGTCCCACTAACTCGAAGAACTTTTTAAGACTTTTACTCCTAATTCGTAACTTGCCACTATTTTTTAAGGTTGCTTCTACCTCCCAAAACTCAAGTTTTCTTAATAAATCTATTCGACTTTGTAAATCAAATGATTCTGTTGAAAACATATAGTTAGATTTCATGTCATAACTCCCATCATCCATATACCAAACAGCAATAGCTAATGGGGTTATTAGTTCTTTTAACTCTTTTGGGAATACTTTACAACCTCCTCGATAGAATATATCTCTCCAGCTTTTGAAGAATTGTCGAGTCCAAAATCGAAAGGATTTTGTAACACGTTTGTCCTGTTTATCAAAACGGACAACCTCTTTTAAACCGGAATAACTTATCGAAGCTAGCTCTTGATGCTTCCATTTTATATACTCTTCTTGCTTATCTGACTGCTCAATTTGGATTTTGCCTAACTTTGTAAGATAAGCATCTCCTAATAAGCAACCAATAAGGATCTCTACTTGTTTATCAGAAACATCAAGTTTTAAGTTCTTACGAGCAGTGAAAATCATCTTCCCGACTTCCCTCGGTATTACTACTTATTACAATATCCGAAGCTAATCCGAATATCAAGTAGATTCACCGATATGAGCCGAATTTTCCATTTGACATTACTATCAACGGGCGCGATGGGCCTTTTTTCAGACCCCACGCCACGAGCTGACGACAGCCATGCAGCATCTGTGCTAGCCTCCTTGCGGATTTCCCGCCTTTCGGCGGGATAGAACTCTAGCATGTCAAGCCCTGGTGAGGTTCTTCGCTTGGTATCGAATTAAACCACACGCTCCACTGCTTGTGCGCCTCCCCGTCAATTCCTTTGAGTTTTAAGCTTGCGCTCGTACTCCCCAGGCGGTCCGCTTAACGTGTTAACTTCGTCACTGACCAAAAAGGCCAATAACTAGCGGACATTGTTTACGGCTTGGACTACGCAGGTCTCTAATCTGCTTCGCTCCCCAAGCTTTCGTGCCTAAGCGTCAAGAATACACCAGGTGTCTGTCTACACCTTTGGCGTTCCCGATCATATCAACGCATTTCACCGCTCCACGATCGGTTCCAACACCCTATTGTACCTTCAAGTCCGATCATATTTTGCCCAAAACCATGGTTAAGCCATGGGCTTTCAAGCAAAATGCATCGGACCGCCTACGCTACTCTTTACGCCCAATAAATCCGGATAACGCTTGCACCCTACGTATTACCGAGGCTTCTGGCACGTAGTTAGCAGGTGCTTATTCATCTGGTACCGTCATAATCTTCCCAGATAAAAGGAGTTTACAACCCGAAGGCCGTCAATCCTCCACGCGGCGTCGCTGGGTCAGGCTTTCGCCCATTGCCCAAGATTCCTAGTTGCTGCCACCCGTAGGTGTGTGGGCCGTGTCGCAGTCCCACTCTGGCTGACCATCCTCTCAGACCAGCTACCCGTCGTTGCCTTGGTAGGCCATTACCCCACCAACAAGCTGATAGGAGGCAGGCTCATCTCAAAGCGCCTTGCGGCTTTGATCTTGCGATCACATGGGAAATTACCCAACCTTTCGGCTGGCTATGTCCCACTTCGAGGTAGATTCCCGCCTATTACTCAACCGTCCGCCACTGACCCTTGCGGGCCCGTTCGACTTGCATGCTTAAGGCACGCCGCCAGCGTTCATCCTGAGCCAGGATCAAACTCTCAATAAAGAATTGTGTCTCGTTGGCTCGTATGCTCGCTTGCTCGATGAACGAGTAAACGAGTTACAAGTTACCGAGCTACAGATTCATTTGAATTGACAAGTTGACTCTTGTCTTTACCCCGATTTAATCGGGGTTTTTCCCACCACTTTTCCAGGATCAATATAGATCCGAAAAAGTGATTTTAAACTTTTTTGGTTATCAAAGTGCGAAGACAAAAAACACCTATTAGGCCATCAGCCTACTGGTGTAAACTATCTCTCAATTACAACCTTAGTGCAGATATCTTCCTGCTTAAACTAAGGCAAGGATATTTTACTTGATCGTAAATCTCCTGTCAAACCCGAAAAAAAATTATTTGGAGGGAATCCTGGTCCTTTTGATGACTTCATAAAGTACAATAGCCAGTGAGACCATGACATTTAAACTAATATTCACCCCAAACATCGGCAGCTCCACCACTGCATCAACCATCTCCAGCACCTCTTTAGATACTCCTTCACTCTCATGACCGACAACTAGTGCTAGGGGGTATTTGTACTCAAATTTGTCATATCGGACTGATTTATCGCTTTGTTCTATAGCAATAATCTGTATTTCTTTAACCTTTCCCCTAAGATCTTCAATCACTTCAACTGCCGTCTCTTTATATTCCCAATCTACCCACTCGGTAGTGTTAATTGAAGCTTTTTTAATTCGTGGGTTAGGAGGAGTTTCAGTCCCCCCGCAAAGATATATTTTTTTAGCTGCGACCGCATCAGCTAATCTAAAAATAGAACCGATATTATAGGTATCTAAAACATTATCCAGGATAATATAAATCTCGTTCTTTCTTAATTTTGAAGGACGGATTTTGAATTTCGCGCTTTCTTTCCTCAACTGTTTGGCATTTAATTTTAAATTCATAGATCAATTATACCGCTAAATGGGTAGTGTAATCGAACTCCAAAGTCAAAAACGATTGACAGTCTACTAAATCTCTTATACAGTGAAATTAAAGTGAAAAAAGCTGTTATTATTCTCCTGGTAGTGTTGGGAGTAACTTTAACCCTAAGTTTAGCCCCTCAGGTCAAACAGG
>LCBT01000005.1 GCA_000997385.1 Candidatus Daviesbacteria bacterium GW2011_GWA1_41_61 | reverse complement strand
AAGATCCAGCAGTGATGGACCAGCGGTGCTGACACTCAGGTGGTTCACCTCGGGGGAGCTCGCCTCGCGAAGCGGGCCAGGGCTCACCCCCGAGGTGTTGGCTTGGGCTAAAGATGAAGAGGAAAGCAAATTTCCATTTTGGTCTAAGGTGAGGTTAGCTAGTAAATCTGTAGGATCAGCAAAGGAAGGATTAACAAAAACTAAGCTTTTGCCAGTAGTTTCTCCTGAGTAATCCTCGAGTGCTTTACCAATCATTTGTCCGGGTCTGGTAGCTTTCATGGCTACCCCCGGAATAGAGGAAGAAGTGAGGTAATCTCCGGCTTTAATAGCTCCGGACTCTGTAGAAACCTTGATAGGTACCCTTCCTATCAAAGCTACCTTCTTCCAGTAGATACCGGAGACAGCAGAATCTTTTTCCTCTCCTAAGGTAATACCGGGAGAGGTAGAGATAACCCCAAGGATTTCCTTTTGATAAGAAGACGTTGATCTTTGAATTAGGTTTTGAGTTTTGAGATTTGAGTTTTGAGATACAACTACTATCTCTCCTGCCTCAATACTATTATCAGCGGTAGGATACTCCTCAGCTATATCAAAACCCCCGGTGACAGTAGAGGCTACAAACTTACCATTGATACCATAGATATTATTAATAAATCCAGCCGAGGAAGTACCTAAATCAGAGACAGGGTTGTAGACTACCACCGAATCAGTAGCTACTTGTGAACCAATAGAATCTGTTAAGGTCATGATCTGATAAACTAAAGCCCCTCCATCAGTACAGGTAGCTACAGAGGTGACCCTGGCATGTTTACTTCGGGTAGAGTTATACAGAATATGGGAGGAAGTCACTGAAGTAGAGGTTTGCAGTACTGCCTGGGTAGTACCGGTAGTTTGGGAGGTACAGGTCCCTGTTCCTGGAGCATCCACCAGAGAACCGGAAACTACCGAAGTGTTAGAGGCTGTTAGATTTCCTGAAAAGCTGGTAGCTCCCAGGGTTTTATTAGTTAATGTCTCAGATCCGGCCAAAGTAGCTAAAGTACCGGTGGTAGGTAAGGTCACGTTAGTAGTACCGGTGGAGGTTAAAGTTAAAGCATAAGCTCCGGAGGTGATTAAAGATGATCCCTCAGCTAAAGTTAAAGTGGCCGAGGTAGCAGGTTCAGTAATAGCTACTTTATTGATACTGGTAGCAGTAGCTACACCAATATTAGGGGTAGTTAAAGTGGGAGAGGTAGCCAGGACTACTGATCCGGAACCGCTGACAGTATTTCCTAAAACAGTAATAGTGCCGGTGGAATCAGGTAAAGTCCAGGTTCTGTTATCAGTTAAATCCGCGGAGGTAAAGGTACCGGTAAAAGAAGAAGCTCCACCGGATGCAGGAAGCAAAGCTAACTTATCAGCATTGGCAGTTGTTGTCCCCACTACCAAAGAACCGCTGCCCTTGGTGTTTAAGGTCAAGGAGATATTGGTATCACCTCCGGTAGCCGAAAGGGAAGGGGAAACAGTGGCAGCCGCGTTAGCCAAAGTGATCTCATTAACAGCCGAAGCATTTAAGTCCAGGATTAACAGCTCATTACCAGAGGAATCGGCTAGATAGCCTAAATCAGCAAATTTAGGAGCAGTTAAGGTTTTATTGGATAATGTTTCAGTTCCAGCTAAGGTAGCCAGGGTTCCGGTGGTAGGCAGGGTAATATTGGTGGTGCCTGTGGTAGTTAAAGTCAAAGCATAGTTTCCAGAGGTGGTTAAGTTGTTAGCTAGTGATAGAGCTGAACTATCAGTTCCAGTTAAAGTGATAGAAGCAGAAGAGGTCAAGGTTTTGCCGTCAGCAATGGTTAAAGTAGCAGAGGTGGCAGGAGCAGTCATAGTTACTTTATTAATACTAGTAGCTGTAGCTGCTCCAATATTAGGGGTAGTTAAAGTGGGGGAGGTAGCAAAGACTAAAGCCCCTGATCCCTGTTCATCAGAGATGGAAGTTGCCAGTACTGAGGATAAAGCTGTAGCAGTTAAATTAGAAGAAGCATCAGTGAATATTGCCCTGGAAGCAGTTAGTCCTGAGAAGGTAATAGTCCCTGAGGAAGAAATACCAGTTAGTCCTGAGACAGCCCCGGTAGCAGTTAAAGCCCCGGTTGATCCTACAGTAAAGAGGGCTGTATTAGAACCGTTGTAGACAATCATTCCCCCTGATCCTGCTAAGCTGGGAAAGTTGGTAGGATCTGATGGATCAGAGTAGTTAATCCGAACGATCCCTGATCCTTGGGCATTAAGTGATAAATTAGCTGAACCTAGATTAGATGAACCGGCAGAGGTGGAATCAGCTCCAGTGGCCTCTGTTAAACCATTAATATCATCAAAATATCCTGTCCAGGCAGAGGTGGAAGAGGAAGAAACAGCTATTTTAAGGCTGGTCACAGCATCCTTATTGGCAGAAGATACTCCGGAAATATCACAGGTTTTAGTTTCCCAGGTAGAAGCAGAAGAAACAGTAAAAGTACAGGTTTGCCAGCCACCGGTAGCATCATAAAACTGTAAATTCATATATGAACCGGTTCTACTTGAATAAACTTTAAACTGCAGATCATTTTTATTGGATAAACTGGTAGAAGTAATAGTCCTGGAGGCAGAATAGCTAGTTTGATCAACAGTCCCATAAGTTACTTTAGAAACAGCAGAAGAAACAGCAGAATTAGTCCCTCCAATTAAATATCCATAGGTATTGGAAGAGTCATCAGTAAAGGTGAAAGCCCCTCCCAAGTAGGTACCGGAAGATAATTGTGTCTGGCCTAAAGTTACACAAGAAGAAGGAGTAACATCCCCATCACTTTCTAAGGTACATCTGTAAACTGTAGTTTGCCTGGAAGTTCCATTATGTCCACCTATCACCCAAAGGTAATTAGTAGATCCCACAGTTCCCATAAAAGCCTGGGCTCCATATAATCCCTGAGGCAAACTATCCTGGCCTGTGGTAGTTAAAGCAGTGATATTGCCTGATGAATCAATAGTTCCTTTATAGATAGTAGATTGGGCAGTAGAACCATTTAATCCTCCTATTACCCAAAAGTAGTTAGTACTGGAAATAGTCCCAAAAACAGTAGAGTGGTAGGAAAGGCCAGAGGAAAGCTGAGTTTGGCCAGAAGTAGAAAAAGCAGAGATATCAGAACCGGAAAATGTTCCCTGATAGACAGTAGTCTGGTCCGAAGTCCCATTATTACCACCAATAACATAAAGATAATTAGCCCCATTAATAGTTACCACATTAGAAGAATGTCCATACAAAGCTTGAGGTAAAGGAACAGCAGAAGTAGAAAAAGCTCCTATAGACCCATCAGTAGTAGAAGCAGTAGCCTGATAAATAGTAGAAGTAGCAGAACCTGAAGTGTTTTTACCTCCTAAGACAAAGAAGGTAGGATTGGATTGGGTTGTGGTATAAACACCATCATTACCATTAACACCATTGTTGGAGGAGTTGTTTGTATTAACACCGCCAGTTCCTTTGCTAATGCAATTATTGTCGGAAGCGCAAGTATTGAGGTTGGATCCTGTAGTTGATAAATTTGAATATTCAAGAGTAATTCTTCCACCGCCGCCTCCGCCGCCTGATCCATCAGTAGAGTCAGCCGTGACGTTGCCACCATTGCCTCCACTTGCTGTGATTGTTCCTGAAATAGTTAAAGTATTTCCGAGCAGCCAGAGCCTTCCACCACTACCTCCTCCTGGACCAGGGGGCGTTGTAGTGTTTGTACCTTGTGCCCCATTGGTAGTTATTGTTCCACTAGCTGTAATGTCACCACTACTGATGATTTTTATGCCTTCTCCCCCGGCACCAGCTGTGGTGCCTCCAGCTCCACTACCACCTCCGCTCCCTGAATCGTCCGTTACGTAAGTGCTTCCTCCAGCGCCAGCTGGGCAATAGCTACCAGTACACCCCCCTGCTCCCCCTGCTCCCCCATAACCTCCACCACCAGCACCTCTACGAGATAAACATACCTGTTGTCCACCGCCAGGACCATCACCTGCATTGCAGCCAGAACCTCCATTATATCCCTTTCCAGCTAAATTAATGGTTCCAGCTACTGTTACATTTCCTGTAGCTTTGATAGTGAGAAAGTTGGAGGTGGTTTTTGGTCCATCAGTGGTTAAAGTGGTACCTGCAGAGACATTGATGGTAGTAAAGTTAAAGGTGGATTTGGTAGCGGTGGCAATAGTACAGGTAGAAGTACCTGATGTCCAGGTTAGTCCTGTCCCATTACAGCCTCCGGCTCCTGAGCCTAAAGATAGATCCAGTGTTCCATCTGCTCCTGTGCCTCCATCAAAAGGAGGGGTAGCTAGGGCTACAGAGTTATCCATGGAAGCAGTAGTTAAGTTATTGGTATTGGTAGTAAAAGTCCCGATATTACCGGTGGAGGAGTTAACAGAAGTATAGTAAATAGTATTAGTAGCATTAGCAGCTGTGCCATCAGATGATCCACCTACTGCATAAACATACTGGGTACCTCCTAAAGTTGGGGCAGTCAGACCAAAGTTGGTTCTGGCAGCAGGTAATTGTCCCTGGGAAGTAGTAGAAAAGGTACCAATGTTATCCTGGGTAGCCTGCATCTTTAAAGATCCTGAGCCTTCACTGTAAATTGTGGCTTCATCAGAAATGGGGAATTGGGTGGTATCAGATGAGGTATAGTTGGAAGCCTGGGAATCCAAAGAATCTATCTGGATATCTCCGGTATAGGTAGAAGGTGTAGTCATGGAAGCATAGGCAGAGTTAGAGTAGAAAAGGTAGTAGTTGGTAGAGGAGGTAGCTCCATCTAAGATAGCTGCTGATAACTGGAAGGTTAAAGTCACTCGGGAGGAGGAGAAGTTGGTCACATTCCTTCCCACTTCTGTATAAGTTGATCCTGAATCGGTGGTATAGAATAACCGGAAGTCTTTATATGGATCAGATTGTCCATAGGTATTGGAATAGATCTGGTTAGCAGTAGAGGCTGTGGTAATATCCAAAGTTACTTCATAGTTGGAAGCCAGATCACCTGTAGCTGTGACAGAGACAGCTCTTCTGTAGGTAAAATCATTGGTAGCCACAGAAGCAATATTAGCCCAGGCTCCGGGAACAGCAGTACCCACTATGGCTTTGGCAGCATCAGTCAGCTGAAAAGCAGAAGCATTAAGTTGCCCGGAGGAGTTAATGGCAAAGTAGGTGGTATCCCCGGCGTTGTTTTGGACTTGGAAGATATCGGAAGATCCGGAGGGGGCAGCTTTTAAAGTTAAAGCAGTAGTTGATCCGGTATCAGGAGCTATGGTGGTAGCACCTGTGGCTCCATCTACAAAAAAAGGAGCCGAAGAGGTAGTTCCACCGATAGCTACATCATCGGTAGCAGAGGTGGTAGGATAGACCACCCCGGAGGCTTTGGACCAATAACCTAAAGTACCGGAGGATGGGCCAATAATATTTCCCGAAATTGTTAAAGCCCCGGTAATGTTGGCATCACCTGTCACATCTAAGGAATAGGAAGGGGTAGTATCGTTGATCCCTATTCTGTTGTTGGCAGTATCAATATACAGTGTCCCGGAATCAATACTTACTGAATAATTAGAGGCAGAAGGGGAGATGGCTAAATCAGCATCCAAGGTCATGGAATCAGCTAATTCTGTAAAATCAATGGAATCAGCGGTAATCCCCGAACCGGACAGGGTAGTCCAAGACGGCAGACCGGAGGAGACAGCCAGCACCTGTCCTGAGGAGCCGATGGTCAGTTTAGATAAAGTATCTGAGGCAGAAGAATATAGTACGTCACCTTTGGTATAGGTAGTGAGTCCTGTTCCTCCATAGCCTGTTCCTATCTTAGTTCCGTTCCAGGTACCGGTAGAGACAGTACCCAGTGAGGTGATACCGGTAATATCCGGAAATGATCCGGAGATAGTATTGGAATCTCCTGATTTAATGGTTTTATTAGATAAGGTATCGGTGGAGGTTTTAGTAACTAAGGTATCAGTGATATTGGGTAAAGTTAGAGTTTTAGAAGAAGAGGCAGGTGTCCAGGTTAAAACACCGGTTATCCCGGTAGAGAAGGTAACCTGGTTTTTAGTAGAGGTTAAATTTAACCCTTCCACAGTAGGAGCTCCACCGGCTGCCAGCTCTTCATCTAAAGTTAAACCTTGACCGGTAATGTTTAAAGAGGTAGTCCCTAACAGATCCGAGATCTGAATTCCTCCTCCTTCTAAGGCTTCAAAGTTAACCCCATTGATAGTCCTGCCTACTACTAAATCCCCACCTAAAAATACATCCGAGTTAATCTCCAGATATTGCCTGGTAGTGGACTCTGCTAAAACAGCAGCTTTATTCACCCCGGAGGAGTCCCTTTGACTTCGCTCAGGGCCGCCATCCGGGGTGTGAGCCACAGTAGCTAAAATTAAAAAGCAGATAACTACCGCCGAGGAGGTAATAAAAAATATTTTTTTAAGCTGGCCAAAATAACCCTTTTTGCTTTGTTGATAACTAACTTCCGGATCGACCTCCTCACTACTGAGATAAACTAAGCTGGAAATGTTTGTTTTTGGTTGTTTGAAGATAATTTCCTCTACCTTTTGGCTGTTTTCTTCAAGCTCTTCCATTAAACCAGGGTGGGGGGAAGAGGGATGGGTTTGCTGTAGCCTTTTTAACGCAGCTATACTATATCTTCTAATTCCTCCCTCATTTCTTTGGGGGAATATTTTTCTTATTTTTTCCCAGTTTCTTAAAGTATCCGGGGAGACCCCTAAATAGTGGGCAGCTGGCCAATGGACAGTTTTTTCACCTTACTTTTACAATGACATCTTTCTATATTGTTGTCAAATATAAAATAAGCGTAATTCCTAGGAATTTTTAACGGTGTCAATTAATATCTGGAGAGTTTCCTTAGCTGCTTTTTCCCAACTGAATTTTTTAACTTGTTCAAATCCTTTGGCTACAAGTTGATTGGTAAGTTTTTCATCGTTGGTAATTTGTTTGATACCCCTGGTGATATCATCCACTGAGTAAGGGTTTACTAAAATAGCTGCATCTCCTGCTACCTCTGGGGTGGAGGAGGTAGTGGAGGTTAAAACTGGACAACCACAGGAGAAGGCCTCCAAAATCGGCAGTCCAAAACCTTCAAAAAGGGAAGGGTAGAGAAAGGCTTTGGCCCCGGAGTAAAGAGCTGGAAGGTGTTTATCAGGGACATAGCCTAGGAATTTAACATCATCTTCTATCCCCAGTTTTGTAGGAAGCTGATAAATTTCATCAGAGAGCCAACCTTTGGAGCCAGCTAAGACAAGATTTAGACTTTTAACTTGCGGGTCCTGTCGCTTCGGTATCTCAGGTGCGTCCTCTCCCGACGTACGTCGGGATGCGGTCGACACCTGAGATCTCTCCTGTGCGCCACCCACAAGGTAACCCTTGTAGGCTCTAATTAATCTTTCCAAATTTTTCCTGGGTTGGATAGTCCCAACAAATAACAAGTAACTATTTTTTACCAGATCGTACTCTCTCAAAACATTATTTAATACATCATCTTTGACGAGCGCAAACAGCTCTTGGTTGAAACCTTCATAGATTACTGAGATCTTTTTTTCCGGGATTTTGATCTTAGCGATGAGATCTTTTTTAGTGGACTCTGAGACAGCAATGAGGTGGGTAGCGGATTTAAGTTGGTGGTGAGTCATCAGGGAAAGATAGAGCCTTTGTTTTATTTGATGAGTTTGAGGGAGATACTCGGCTCCTAAATCATGGACAGTAACTACTGTTTTGAGCCCTGGTTTTCTAATTAAAGGGAGGGTATGGGCAGGAATAAAAAGAATATCCAAAGGATCTTTAAAAGTTTGCAGAGCCAAACCAAACTGGGTCCAAAGCCTGGGATAGGGGATGATAATAAATTTAAAATTTACAGGCCAGTCTTGCAGGGTCTGTCCTTGCAAGGCTAAACCAGCTCCTGGTCTTAGATAGATATAGTAGTTGTTAGTATGATCTAACTGGGCCAGGTGTTTTAAAACCTGATAGGAATAATTTTCAGTGCCAGTACGTTTGCCTATAAAGCTTCTGGAAGCATCAAATCCGATATTCATCCTATCTTTTACTAACACTCCTTTTATACAAATCCAAATTCTCCAGGGCTAGGCCTGTACCTAAGGCCACGCACATTAAAGGGTTCTCGGCAACATGGCAGGGGACTCCTGTCTCTTCAGTCATTAACTTGTCTAAGTTGTTCAGTTGGGAAGTTCCGCCACTAAAAACAATACCCTTATCAATAATGTCAGACGCCAACTCCGGAGGGGTCTGCTCCAGAACTCCTTTGACAGCCGAGACAATCTTCTGGATGACCGGTTGAAGCATCTCTGCTACTTCGTTAGTGGTTAGCTCAAAGGTTTTAGGCAGGCCAGTGACGGTATCCCTCCCCCGGATTTGCATGGTTTTATTGTGGGTTTCTTTAACCGGGATGGCTGAGCCAATCCTAATTTTGACCTCTTCAGCTTGATTTTCGCCAATAATGAGGCCGTACTGTTTTTTGACTCCAGATTGAATAGCTTCATCTAATTTATTACCTCCCACTCTAACTGAATTGTGAACCACCACTCCCCCCAAACAGATCACTGCTGCCCCAGTGGTTCCTCCGCCAATATCCACAATCATATTGCCGGAAGGATTGGCAATGGGAATTTTAGCCCCAATAGCCGCAGCCAGTGGCTCATCAATTAAATAAGCAGTCTTGGCGCCAGCGGAAAGAGTAGCGTCTAAAACAGCTCTTCTTTCTACTGAGGTTACTCCGGCAGGGACACAGATCATCACTTCGGGTTTAAACAGACGGGACCGGCCGCAGGCTTTGTCAATAAAGTACCTCAACATGGCTTCAGTAATGACATAGTCAGCAATGACCCCATCTCTTAGGGGTCGGGAAGCAGCAATATTGCCGGGAGTCCGGCCCAACATCTCTTTAGCTTCATTACCAACAGCTAAAACCCGGTTGTCATCAGTACCAACTGCCACGACCGTCGGTTCATCTAAAATGATCCCTTCCCCAGCCACATATACTAGGGAGTTAGCAGTACCTAAATCGATACCGATGCGTTTGCCAAAGTTAAACATTCACTGCCACTATACTTTAACCAAAACCCTATCACAAGTTCTATTAAAGACATCAAAGTAGATCTTAATCGGAAGTCAGATAACATCCAACATCTTCTCCATGATAAACTAGGTTATATGAACGATAAATTGGAGCCAGTCTATATCCTTGGAGTTCGGATAGATAGGGTCAATTTGCATCAGGCAGCGGAGCAGATAATGACCTGGCTTAAAGGTCGGAACAAACATTATGTCGTGACCACCAATGTGGAGTTTATTATGAAGGCTCAAAAAGACTCTCGTTTTAAGGAGGTGCTAAACAACGCTGACCTGGCTGTTCCTGATAGCCTAAGATTAGGCTGGGCTAACTTTGAGCTTAATCAAAAAAGTTTGTTAAAAAAGATCATCTTTTGGCCTTTTTTCCTTTTTCCAGTACTTTTGCCTAAGCCTCATTTCCCAGTGGTGGGAGGGGTATATCTTTTGGAAAAGCTTTGTCAGAGGGCAGCTCAAGAAGGTTTTAGTGTGGGATTTTTGGGAGGGAAAGAGGGGGTGGTCAAAAAAGCAGCTCAAAAGCTTCAGAAGAAATACCCGGGGTTGAAGCTAACAATAGCTGAAGATGGACCGGTAGTGAATCTAGATGGAAACGAAGTGGCGGGTTCGGTCCATTCCAGCGGTCACACTGATATTCTCTTTGTGGCTTTTGGGCAGGTGAAGCAAGAAAAGTGGATTGCCAAAAATTTACCTCATCTGCCAGTAAAAGTAGCTATGGGAGTGGGGGGTTCTTTTGATGAAATCTCCGGGGAAGTAATGTCAGCTCCGGGGTGGATTTGGAATTTAGGTTTTAAGTGGTTATTTAGACTGATCCTCCAGCCTTGGAGAATTACCAGGTTTAAAGCCTTGGTGAAGTTTGTTTTTTTAATACTGGTTTCTCCTCGAGTTTAATCTTGAAGTTTACCTTCTGTCAGTGTTATCATGGATGTACATCCTTTCCTATCATGCCTAACTTGCCTAGACTTAAAGAGATATCCTCAGGTTTTACCTTGAAGGTCTAATATTGATACTCTGGCTAAAAATTTAGAGACCAGGTTTGATTATGGTTCTTCTTTATACCAGCAGCTGGATCCCAATGATTTTTCGGAAGGAGTAATCCCTAAAGATCCGGACGGATCAAGCTATTTTGGTGTACCTCAATCTGCCACCTCCTCTTTTCAACTGTGTGCTGCTTTAGATAACCATCCCTTAAGGTCTTGTAACTCACCCTCCCAAACCTGTTTTTGTAAAAGTTCCATGAGAGGAGATTTAACAGCCATTGGAGTCTATAATGGTACCTATCATCCTCCTTCTTGTGATCCCAACGGTACTTTAGATGATGGTTTGGTTGGTTATTGGAAGATGGATGAAACTACTAACTGGAATAGTACCCCTGGAGAAGTGAGGGACAGTTCAGGGAATGGTAATAACGGCACAGCTTATGGTGGAGCCAATATAACGCAGCATACACCAGATCCTACAGGTGTTTTTAAAAATGCCGGAAATTTTGATGGAAGTAATGATTATATTAGTACAGTGAGCAATGCTTTATTTACTAATGAGTTTACTATTTCAGGATGGTTTTATGTTTCTTCATGGAAGAATACTGGTCTTCCTGCTCAGGATATGGAGCTGATACTTTCCAAATGGCGTCGGGAGGTTGGTGATATTGACTATGGTGTTTACTTTGGCAGAAGTTATGGGGGTGCTAATTTTGTGATTTGGGTTTCTTCAGGAGTTGATACGTCTGGAAATTCAGCGCAGGTACCAATAGGTTCTGTTTCAGCCGGTGTATGGCATTATGTTGCAGCAACTTTTAAAGGAAGCTCTTTTTTAAGACTCTATCTTGATGGTGGAAATCCCGCAAATGAACAAACTAGCGGAGTATATTCATCAGTATCGAATCCATTAGGTGTTGTTCCTTTGGTTATCGGTATACACAATGATGGATATGGATTATTCGCAGGCAAAATTGATGATTTGAGAGTCTATAACCGGGCTCTTTCTGGCCCTGAAATTAGTAATTTGTATAATGGTGGCAACGGTTGTATTCCCTAATCCACCTTTTTATACAAATTATTATTAAATTATATATTGACAATATACAAATTAGTAGTAAAATGATATAGTAAACTCATGTTAAAACGGGCGATTGAAAAAACCATAAATCAATACTTAAAAGATGACAATTATAAAATATTGTATATCTGGGGACCCCGGCGTTCCGGTAAAACAACCTTACTTTCCAAACTGGCAAAAGAGTTAAGTGTAGTCAGGTTTAACTTTGATCTTGAATCAGACAGAGAAAAATTTGCTCCCCGCAAAGAAGTCCTGGAAAAAATTGTTAAAGAGAATAAGGTCATCTTAATCGATGAGGTCCAAAATTATCCTGAAGCAACAGTGATGCTCAAACTTCTTCATGATGAGTTTAAGGTAAAGGTGATTGCTAGCGGCAGCAGCGAACTTCGTCAGCAATCTAAAGATTTTGATACCATGACCGGGCGCTTTTTTGAAACATACTGTTTACCGCTGTCTATTTTCGAGATTGCCGAAAATAAAAAGACAAGAGGGTCTGAAAGACCAATCTTTGAGCGTAGTTTGGCAGAAAAACTGCAGATATTTGGTGCCTATCCGGAAATATATACTCAAGATCAATTATCAGAATCGGAGCGGATCGATCTTTTGCAGAATATCCTGGATACTTATATCTTAAAAGATATTATTAACATTTATGAACTGAAAAATACTAAGCTTGCCAAGGATATTCTTACTAAAATAGCTCTTCAGCTGGGATCGGAAGTATCAATAAGAGAAATAGCCGGTAGTTTGGGAGCAAATGTCACCACCGTTGCAAATTACATTGAAATTTTTATCAAAAACTATATTTTGATTCCCTTGCCTTCGTTTAAAACCAATATCAGGCGTGCCGTATCGGAAAATAGAAAACTTTACTTTTATGATTTGGGAATACGCAATATTTTAGTGCGGGATTTCCGGCCTCTTGACCTTCGTCCGGACAAAGGCGGGGTTTGGGAAAACTTTATTTTGTCGGAGATTACCAAACAACGAAAAATAGCTAATATAAAAGTTAATCTGTATTTTTACAGAGAATATGGAGGCAAGGAAGTGGATTTGATAATAGAGGATTACAAGAAAAGTTACACTTGTATAGAGATAAAGGTTCAAGGAGAGAAAGGAAATAAAGATATTTTTCCCATTAAACATACCTTTCTCGCTTTAGGTAGCGACAATTATTTTGAAAAAATTGCTCAAGCCTTGTTTTAATGTTATCCTGGTGAGTGGTGGCCATTGCAGCAAATATTGTGATAGACTGAAGATATGAAAGTCTATGTGGGGGTGGACTGTGGGGCAACTAACCTGAGGGTAGGGATCTTTAACTTAGAGGGGGAGATTATAGCTGCTTCTCAAACCGCCTCTCCCTTAAAAGACCACCCTAACCAGTTGGCTGAGTTAACACTTGACCAGTTGAATATGCTAATCCCGGAGAAACGTTTTTACCCTAAGGCTATTGGGTTAGGTACTCCCGGCCCGTTAGATTTAAAACATGGCTGGTTGCTGCCTTCTTCTAATATTGGCAATCTCCAACCGATAGATCTGAGAGACCAATTCCAAAGTGAGTTTAAAGCTCCTATATTTTTAGACCGCGATACCAATTTAGCTCTTTTGGGAGAGGTTTGGCAGGGGGTAGGAAGAGGGATGAAGGATGTAGTGATGTTAACTTTAGGCTCAGGAATAGGAGGAGCTATTATGATAGAGGGAAGGATTGATCATGGAAAGTCGGGAAAGGCTGGAGAGATAGGGCACGCCTTTCTAGAAATTCAAAATTCAAAATTCAAAATTCAAAATTTACCTACTTGTGGGCTAGGTCATCATGGCTGTCTGGAAGCTTTAATTAATGCCTCTAAAAGTTGGCTCGAGATGGCTAAATTTTTGGGTTATGGTTTGGCTAATATTGTGGACATTTTTAACCCTCAAATGATTATTTTAGGGGGAGGTAAGTTAAAACATCAAGTCCCGGGTCACAAGAGACGGGATTTTTTAACTGAGGCTGTTGATACTATGAAGAAAGTGGGGATGAAGGGGGCGGTTGACGAGGTGGAAGTTGTTTATGCTAAACTGGATGAGATGAGTGGAGTTTATGGAGGAGCCAAGTTAGCCGATGATTCAAACCAGAACTAGACAACAAGTCAAAGAAGTGCTGATGGATCCCCAAGGGGAGGGGATTAAGGAGCCATATTTTGTGATTAGGGGTGAGGCCGGACAAAATGTAACTATTCTAACTCCCGGTAAAAATGGTAATGAATTCAATAAGACTTATGGCCACTTTCACACTTACCAAGGCATAGAGATCTATCATATAGTTTACGGACAGGGAGTGCTAGTGATGCAGCGCAATGATGAGGAGGGAGAGGCCAAAGAGTTTAAAGTGGTGGGGGTAAGGTCAGGTTCAGTAATAGAGATTCCGGTGGGCTATGGACACTGTTTAATAAATGTTGGCAAGACATATTTGGTAACCATTGATAACTCTCCCAATGATCCTAAAGTTCATAACTTTGAGCCGGTTAAACAAAAACATGGTTTTGCTTATTATATAATTGATAAAAAAGGAGAGATTGGTTTTGAGGCCAACCCCAACTATAATATCCACCCGCAGATATCTACACTTTAAATAATGATTAAAGCCTTAGGACAATCTAATCACTAGAGGTTAGCAATAGATTATCCTAAGTGATAAAAGAGTTGATGAGGTTTGTTTAGACAATAGAGGCTGATTTCTGGGTAATGCCCAGAAGCCATAAGACTGCTTCCTTCTTATAGCGACGGTCCCCCCGGGAGTTGATTCTAATAGCTGGGAGCTTACCTCTTTTGCCCCATCGCTTTATAGTTAAGGGGGAGACACGCAAGACTTCAGCTACTTCTTTGACTGTTAACAAATCAGGGAGATTTTCTAAAGACACCTTACTACTCATAATACCTTCCTTAAAACATCGAAGTGGATCTTCTTTGTTTCTTCTATTGCAATATATATCACAAACCTTCAGAAGTTGTCAAGGCCTTTTACACCTCAAAGTAGGCCTCATGGACGACAGTAAACTGATGTCCATCATAAAGTTTTCTGATTGACAAATGACTTTAGACTCCTGGATACTTAAAGACATGGATGACCAAAATCTTCAACTACCTAAGATAGAAGGTAATATGTTAGAAAAAAGCAAAAAGATCTTAATAGGAGGAGGCATCTTAGCGGTTTTGCTGGGGTTAGCAGTTGTTTTAGCTCCTCTGGCAGGGAATTTATTTAGGTCCCAAGAGGAACCTGTGGTGGTAACGGCTCCCCCTTCTTCTTCGGCCAGCTATATTTTATTGGCTACCAGTTCAGCTATTCCGGCGGGCAGTGAGTTCAATGTTTCAGTGGTGGTTAAATCAGAAACAGAAGAAGCCAATTTATTTGTAGCTAGGTTAAAATTCCCTACAGATATCTTGGAAGTTTCCAGTATCAATCTTAAACCTACCGGAGGGGATGGTTTTATCTCTGATTGGTTTATTGCCAACTGGGTGGAAAATTTTTTTGACAACAGCGATGGTTCAGTGTCTTTGGTAGGAGGAGTGCCTGATCCGGGGTTTAAAACTCTTCTGGGGGGTGAGGGGGCTTTGATGGCCCAGATCCTTTTTAAGGCCAAAAAGACTGGCTCAGCTGCCATCTCTTTTGATGATACCTCGGCAATCTATAGGAATTTAGATAATGCTAATATTTTAGTTACCAAGCAGGAGCTGGCTTTAACCATCGGCGGGGCTGTCCCAACTCCAATCTTCACTATCAAAGGTGATATTAATGGGGACGGGATAGTGGATTTGATAGATTTAAGTGCCCTCTTGAGCCGTTTTGGACAAACTTCCCCAGGGGAGAGAGCTGATCTTAACTTGGATAGCCATGTTAACTCCATAGATTTTTCAATTTTAGTGAAGATTTTACTGGAAAAAGAGGTTATAGAAGAAAGTTCCCAGAGCGGAGAGTTAAAATTGTGATATTATCTTAAATAGATCATGGAAGAGTTATTAACTGGTTTAAAGCTTAATAGAAAAGGTGTCTTAACTTTGGTGATTTTAACAGGGGTTTTATTGGGGCTGGTCTTAGCGGTTTATCTGGTGGGGCAAAGGCAGATTTTTCAACCTAAAGCTTATGAAAGTATTGTTCAGCCAGTAATTATTTCTGGGTCAGAGACCAGCTTATCTTTAAAAGCTCCTCAGGAGGTTCAAGCAGGGCAGGAAGCAGCGGTAGTGGTTTATATCCACTCCGACAGTGACCCTTCCAACCTTTTTGCTGCCAAAATTAAATTCCCGGCAGACCTTTTAAAGGTGGAAGGTTTCAAAACAGATAGGAGTTTTATTACCAACTGGGCTTCACAGTCTTTTGATAACAGTAAAGGGACAATTACTTTAATAGGAGGAGTCCCCAGCCCGGGGGTTAAAACCCAGGCAGGGGAGGAAGGAATAATCATGGCAGAAATTATCTTTAAAGCTCAAGCTGCAGGGTTAGTTAACCTAACTTTAGGAGACTCAGCCATCTTTAGAAACTCTGATAACGCCAATATCCTTACCACCAAAAGAGAAGCTTCCTTTGAAAGCAAAGAAGAATAAACAACCTCTTGACAACAGGAAAAGATGTATCTTAAGCTAAAGTTAGCAGACGGGCAACTTAAATGTTTGGTGCAAAAAAGCTGGCCCTTGTTATTGCTGTATTCACCCTTATCGCTTGGAGTTTTAGACCCCAGCCCCTTTATGCTTTAAAGAATCAATATTATGATTTTGGTCCCTACTATAACCAACCCCAAATTTTAGGTTTTTCTTTTTCATCTTTAGAAAATTTGCCTGTTCCTAAAATCCCGGACAATCTAGTGCCCCCTAAGTCTTCCGGCCTTTTGCCCGGAAGCCCTTTCTATCCTTTGGAAAGAGTTACTGAAAATATCCAAATTGCCTTTACTTTTGATCCTGTCAAAAGAGAGGAACTAAGGTTGGGATTTGCTTCTGAGAGGATGTCTGAAGCCAAGACTTTGATGGAGGAGGGTAAAACTGAGGCTGCTTCTTTGGCCTTTGACGATTACCGCGATATTTTCCAGGAGGTTACCCAGAACCTTTCCGGTTTGACTGAGAAAAATAATCCAGGATTTCAGGTTTTAGCTGATAAAGTGGAAGAGGTAGCTGCTGCTCAGGTTGTAGTTGCTCAAACCTTAAGTTTAAGCTCTCCTCCTGTTCAAGCCGAAGGGTGGAATTCGGTTTCCCAAACAGCCCAAAGAGTCTTAGATGAGATTGCCGAAGTTAGAGGTGAACCTCCTTTGCCGGCTGATCTGTCTGGCAGTATCCAGAAACTAAAAGAACAGGGACTAATCTCTGAGGAAGAGAGTAATAAATTATACAGCTTGGATAGCCGAAGTGGGGTTAGGGAAGAATTAGACAAACTAGCTTCTTCCGGTCAGTTTCCTGCCTCAGAGCTTATTAAATTAGACACTGCAGTAGCTAAAAGTTACCCGGATG
This sequence comes from Candidatus Daviesbacteria bacterium GW2011_GWA1_41_61, assembly GCA_000997385.1. Classification (GTDB taxonomy): domain Bacteria; phylum Patescibacteriota; class Microgenomatia; order Daviesbacterales; family UBA10151; genus GWC1-40-9. The sequence goes on along the minus strand of LCBT01000005.1, from coordinate 42,620 downwards.
TCCATCAAACAATGACAGCTAATCTGCAGGTAGCTGAGATTAAGGTTTATCAAACCCTTCCCCAGCCTTCAGACAAGATTTTAGAGGAGATAGAAAAATGGCAGACAAACCCCCTCACTCCACCACCAAATGATATCAAACCATATCTTTGGTATAATCGGGCCCAGGATTTAGCCAAAGAGGTTGATCTGTCAAACTTTGCCCCGGACCAACAATCACAACTAACTAAGCTTTATCCTCAAGCAGTAGTGAGCAATCCTACTTATATACCTCCCCCCAGCCCTTCGCCCACCTCTTCTGCAGCTAACCAGAGTGCATCTGCAACTCCTTCTGTGGCTACATCTGTTCCCCCCAAAGCTGATTCTTATCTTGGAGAAACGGGTGGGGCTTTACCCGGGCAAACGACTTATTTTATTAAGCAGTTAGGTGAAAACTTACAGTTTACCTTTACCTTTGACCCAGCAGACAAAGCCAGATTGAAGATGCAGCAAGCCGAACGCCGTTTAGCTGAGGCTCAAGCACTGTCTTTGGATTCTAAAGCAGCTTCTTTTTATGAGGGGGCAATCAAAAGCTACCAGCAGGCTATGGAAGAGGCCTCCTCCTACCTTAAAAACTCCCAAGATAACCAAAAGGCTCAAGAGGTGGCAGGAAAATTGGAGAGTCAGGCAGCTAGGCATGAGATAGTTTTGGAAAAGGGGCTGTTGCCTGTCCCTGTAGATGGTCAGTTAATAACTGAGGCGATTCAGGCAACCGAGAATGCTTTGGATAGAAGCGCCGATATACAAGGTAGACCGGCTTTACCTCCGGCTTTATTTGACCGTTTAGGTGACTTGAAAGCCCAGGGACTGATTTTACCTGAGGAAGCGGAAGAATTGGTCCGCTCCAATTCCCGGGAAGAAGCCCGGAAAAAGATTAGGAAGTTAGTGGAGATTGGCACATTTCCGCCGGCCGATTCCAAAAAACTTGACGAAGCTCAGGTTTTAACCTCACCTAGTGACTACAACCAACTGGTCGAGGTGAGAAAAGTAGAGGAGTTGCAAAACTTAAGATCGGTCCAGAGTGAATTTGCCCGGACTCCGGCTTTAAAAGCGACGATTACAGCGTTAGGTCAAAGAGAAACGGCGCTGTTTAGTTCTATTGATACGTCATTTATTAAGCCGGAAGATTTGGGAGGCAGGGAAGACTTGGCGAAAACCTATCAGAAATTAGTAGCTTCCCCCCGGCCGATAAATGGTGGTCAGTTTGGGCCTGAGGTGAAACCTGACGCTACACCATCTGCTGCTACCTCTCCCAGGGCGCAGGATGCCGTACTCAGCGCTTGTCCGGCAGGAGCGATTTTTAAACAGTTTGAAGGCTGTGTTTGGGCAGACACCGGCAGAAAACTTAACGACTATGACCAATACAGATGCGAGGGCCCCAGGCAATACTATTCCTTTGCTGCCAGGCAATGTGTCGCCTATGAACCGGGTAAAGGATTTCAAGATGATGCCCAACCAATTTGTCCTGTGGGGTATACTTGGGCCTGGGAAACTCAAAGTTGTCAGGCATTTACCGGTGGAGGCCCTCTGCCTTTGCCTATCCCCAAGCCTGAGCCGGAACCTAAAGATGATAAAGAATTTGAAGAAAGGTCAAAGAGTTGTCCGGAGGGATCTTCCTATAAGATACCTAATGGTTGTGTTTGGGATAAGGATGGAAAGCCGATCTATGACTCTTCCCAATACCGTTGCACCAGGGGACAGTATTACTCTTTTGAAGAACAAAAATGTATCCGTTCCCCAAAAGTTGGTGAGCCCTATCCTAAGGACACTACACCTGCTTGTAAGGAGTCAGGAGACTATTGGAGTTGGTCTGAGAGTAAATGTATCCCCGCGGTGGAGCCATTTAACCAGGATCAGTCAGGAGCTTCGAAGGTTACTACTTTCGAGTTCAGGCCAACTTTTGCTACCCCAGGAAGTCCCTTGTACCCTTTAAAACAGTTGGGTGAGACTATCCGATTCGCTACGGCTTTTACCCCGGAGGCCAGGCAAGAGGTGAGAATCTCTCAAGCCAGGGAAAGATTGGCTGAAGGGTACGCCGCTTTAGAAAAGGGTCAGAAGGAAAATTTTGCCCAGGCTCTTGCGTCCTACACTGCCAAGATGCAGGAGATGTTCAATGACCTCTCTGAAGGATCTTTATCTGAGGATGCCAAAAAAGCTATTAGCCAAAGGTTAGTTAAGGAAGCAGTTGAACAGAACCTAATTCTGCAAAAGATTGAAGTTGTGGCCACTAATGAGTCCGCTGCGGCTATTAGTGCAGCCTCTTCCTCTATTATTTTAGGGGTAGATAAAGCAGCTGATCTTGCCAGTGAGCCACCAATCCCCGACGAGGTTAAAGCCAAAATTGAGGCTTTGCCAGAGCAGATGATCTCCGAAGAGGATAAAAAGAAGATGCTTCAGGCAAGTTCCAGGGTAGAGGCGAGGTTGAAGCTGGGGGAGTTAGTAGCCAAAGGAGGATTAACCCCAACTGACACATCCTTCTTAAATGAAGATTTTAGCCAGGTGGATCAGGGAACACAGTGGAAAGTTGAAGAACTCAAAAAACTTGAAGAGATGGCCACTATCAGCGATCAAAAGGAGAAGATTGAAAAAACAGTAGAAAAGAATGAAGGAATTGTTGAAAAACTGGCAGATTTCCAAAAGAATTTTGAGCCAGGTAAAGAGGTACCGGCAGAGATCAGACCGTATGTACGGTTTACCAGAATCGAAGAAATAACTCAAACCATCAGACCGGATATTGTCCGGCTGGAAGACTTTCAAAACCGCAAGGATATCGTCTTAGCAGTAGCTGCTTTGCAGGAAGAGTTTAAACCGACTAAAGAGGCTATCCAAAAGATAGAGGAGTTTAGGAAGAAAAATCCTAACGCTGCCTTACCTTTAGAACTTGCTAGAATTGAAGCGCTTTCTTTTAACTTGGGGGTCAGATGGGAGGCTGGACCATGTTATCTGCCAACACCTCTTTTCCCTGCTAACACCCCTTGTCCGCCTCCGGGGGCAGCTATTCCTGTTGCCTCTTTGACTTCTTCAGGCCCGGTTTATGGGGGTTCTTCCCAGAGTGGTTGGTATGGAGCAAGTGGAGGTTATGGGTTCCAGGGTGCCTCTGTGGATAAGGATGGAAAGCCCTTGGTTTACGGTCAAGGACCAGCTTCCAAATCTGCCGGTGTTTGTCCTAGTGAGTTTCACTGGATGTATGACAGCGGCGGGTGGTGTATGAGTAACAGCGGTAATTACAGTTCCTCTTATAGTTTTAGTTCGTATACACCATCTGGTCCAGCTACTCCCGGCTATACACCTTACACTCCTTACTACACCGCCCCCGGTGCTCCTCCTGCCACCTCGGGATATCCGGTGGGTGATAATAGCCCCAATGACGGCTGTCCTTATGGATATGATAGTGACGGCGGGAGGGGCAATTGTATTCCCAACAGTTATCCGTCATCTTCTTATTCCTATAGTCCGCCAAATTATTATGGCGTGGCGCCAACTTATTACACTACTACACCGCCGGCGGGGACAGTGCCTGGCAGCGGGCCTAAACCTACCGCCCCGGGGCAGTGTCCTTCCGGTTTCCACTGGATGTCTGACAGCGGTGGGTGGTGTATGGCTGATGGTAATACCTATGTTCCCAGCGGGACTGCTACAAGTAGTACTCCGCCTCCGGGTGGTTATAATTATTACTCTCCTAACTTAACCCAATCAAGCTGTGGCCCGGGATATTATTGGGATGGGAGAGGTTGTATTCCAACTTATTCAGGAAGCTCCAGCTCTTACTCCGGTAGTTACTACTCCGGATGGTCCGGCTCAACTTGTACTCCTCCATCAAGCGGCTGTGGTTCTGATTCCTATTGGGACTATGGGACCTGTTCTTGCCGAAGCTCCAGTAGTTATTATGGAGGCAGTGGTCCCTCATCAACTAATTATTGTCAAGGTATAAGTTGTAGCGGAGGATCTTACTTGGACTATTCAACTTGCAGCTGCAAATATTCTTCCTCTAGTAGTACTACATCTACTGGTAGTTCCAGTTGTTCCCCGCCAGCCGGCGGGTGCGGTAGCGGTTGGTTTGATTCTGGTTCATGTTCTTGTAAAACAGCTTCATCAGACGGGTGTTATAATGTGTCAGCGTCCAGTTGCGGAAGCGGCTGGTACTTTGATTCTGCTGCTTGTACCTGCCGTCAGTCGACAACCTCTGAAGGCACTACTTCTTCTGGCGGAAGTACTACTTCAAGCGGGTCATCTTCAGGTTCCTGTCCTTCCGGTTACCATTGGATGTCGGACAGCGGCGGTTGGTGTATGGCTGATGGGGGAAGCAGTTCTACCACCACCAGCGGGGGATCAACCTCTACTGAGCCTACACCTGCTCCCTCAACTTCAACAACTACTACATCTTCGTCAAGTGAGCCTACACCTGCTCCCAGCACATCAACTGAATCGACGCCTCCGCCTTCCCCCTGAGATTAATCCCATTATTGTAATTCTACTGTGCCACCTGCAGCAATTAACTTCTGTTTGGCTTCTTCAGATGTAGCCTTGTTTACTCCCTCCAACACTGGTTTGGGGGCTCCATCGACCAAATCTTTGGCTTCTTTTAAGCCTAAAGTCTGGACGAGTTCTCGGACTGCTTTAATAACAGCAATCTTGTTGGCTCCACCGCTAGTTAACACTACGTTGAAGGTGGTTTTCTCTTCAACTGGTTCGGAAGCAGCAGCGGGAACAGCTCCGGCAGCAGCTACAGCTACAGGGGCTGCTGTGACACCGAATCTGTCTTCCAAAGCTTTTACTAAATCTGCCAGTTCTAAAACAGAAAGCTTTTCAATAGATTCAATGATCTTTTCTAAGTTAGCTGAAACAGACTTATTTGTATCGTCTGCCATATAGTTATGGTAAAGCGGAAAGGGTAAAGAGGGAAGTTAAAACTTCACACTTCACACTTCACACTTCACACTTATTACTCACCTCCTTTTTGAATACGTATTTGATCCAAAGCGTATACCAAGTTTCTTAAATTACCTTGTAAAACATTGACCATTCCGGAAAGAGGAGCCACCAGTACTCCTACCACCCTACCTTGAAGTTCTTGTTTAGTGGGCAGGCTAGCCAGCCTCCCCAAAGAGATGGCATCTAGAAATTCTTGATTTAAAAATCCACCTTTAATTTTACCAATTTGAGCATCTTTTAAAGCTTTCGCTAAAATTTTGAGGGGGGAAATCTCGTCACCATAGGCAAAAAGGGTAGCCGTAGGTCCAGTTTTAATATCATCACTGACTTTGGAGTAATGAGCGTCTTTTAAAGCCAGCTCAACTAAGGTGTTTTTAGTGATAGCAAACTCCGCTTCTTGGTCAGAGAGTTTATTTCGAAGATCTGACAACTTGTTCATGGTCAGGCCTTGGTAATCGGTAAAGACTACCGATTTAGCCCGGCGAAGTTTGTCGGTTAAAATAACTACTGCTTCTTCTTTTTGTTTTCTAGTTTTAGCCATATAAAATCCCCGCTTTCGCGAGGCCGTTAGTCGTCAAATATTTGTCTGACAGCTATCTATTAACACCTCGGCGAGATTTACGATCAACTCCGCTCGGGTTATTAATCCTGAGCGTAGCCACACCAAAGGCGGGCGGAGTCGAAGGACTCACTGTCTCAAGCATTAGTATTCTACCGGGAAAATTGCTTCTTGTCAATGTTAATCTGTAGGGGGGATCCAGATCCAATAACCTCCTGAGGATGAAGCTGTTTGGCTGGCCTCTATTCCTAAAAGTCCGGGGGAACCGGAAGCTTTGGAATACCAGATTCCTGAAGCCCCTATTTTTCCTAGGTTTTTACTGATAATACTTAGATCAAAGTTGTTGATAGTCCCATCTAAGTTAAAATCAGCTCTTTCGTTCCATCCTGAAGAGGAAGAGGTGGTTCCATAAAGGCTCTTGGCGAGGTTGTAGTCGGTATTATCAATAATATTATCCTCATTTAAATCTCCTGAGATTAAATTTAAAGGGGTGCCTCCATTTAAACGGTTGGTGGTAGGGCTTAAAGTAAGGGTGGCGGCAGAATCTATCTGGGCAGACCCTTTAATGTAAGCGGTATAGGTAGAGCCTGTTTCCAGTCCCGCTAAACTTAATCCATTAAAAACTCCTGATTTGGGAATGTTAATTGTAAAGCTGAGTAGGTATTTGGGTCTTTTATTTACACTGCCCGAGGCTATACCCACAAAAGCCTGGGTGGCAAAACTACCTTTACGCCTGCCTTCAATGGTCACTTTGAAGTTTAAAGTGGGTCCAAAGCTGACACTGGCATTAGCTGTCTCGTCTGGAGTAGGTTCCTCAGTAGGGGTGGGGGAAAGAGATTGTTTAATCTGTTTTTCTAAAGAACTTTCTGGACCTTGGGCAAAAGACTCAGAAGGAGGGTTAACCGGGACTTTCCTGCTTATCTGAGACTGGGGTAAAGGGGCTTTAAAAAATAGCCTAGTTAAATATAGAGTAACGGGCAAACTGATAATCAGCAAAGCAAAAAGGGAAAAGGTTATAAGCTGTTGCTTGGTCAGGTTTAATTTTTGAGCTAGATATTCCATCTTCTACTACCAACATACCATATTTAGCTATATAATTAAATTTATGTTTAACAGGGGTGTGTGGCTGAGAATTTTAGGCAACTCTTTATTGGGAGTAATTTTAATTGGGGTGTGGTTAAAGTTTGTCAACCCGGGAGAAGTTTTACAGATCATAAAAACTGCTGATTTTAAAGTGGTTTTTTTGTTTATAGCTTTCTTCATTATCAGCACCATTTTGCGGGCTCTTCGTTTAAAGCTGCTTCTATCGGCTTATAAAATTCCCTTTAAAGATGTGACCATGTTAAACCTTTTGAGCCAGTTTCTATCTTTTATGATCCCTATTAGGGTAGGGGAGGTAGCCAAAAGTGTTTATCTCACCTCTCAATATAACCTTCCCTTAGGTAAAACTGTTATCTGGGTTTTAGTAGACAGGTTTTTGGACTTTTGGGGAGTGCTGCTTTTGATCGCTGTTTTGCTGGTTTTTGTGCCTACCGCCCTGCCTTTAAAACTGACCCAGACAATTTTTGCAATCTTTGGTCTTGTTACTTTAGCTTTTTTTCTAGTTCTAAAAAGTCAGTCTTGGAGCAAAAAAATTACTACAGTGGCGAGCAGCTTCTTCGGTATTAAAAGGTTGAGGGATGGTTTTTTAAAACTCACCCACACTTTGATTGAAGGATTTGCCATTTTACGCCGTCAACCTCTAGAGATTGGGGCTTTGATTGCCTTAACTTTTTTGGCCTTGATCTCGGACAGCTTTATCTGGTTGGCGCTTTTTAACTCTTTAGGAGTGGAAGTAGCTTTGCCCAAAGTTATTTTGGGAACCTCTCTGGCGGCTCTAACCTTTCTCATTCCAGCTGCCCCGGGTTATGTAGGTTCAGCTGAAGCAGCTATTTTGGCTGTCTTTGGAGGGATCATTGGCATAAGTAATAATTTAGTTTCGGCAGTTGCAGTTTTATTCCATATTTTAACCGTGGTGCTGCTGTTGATCGCTGGGATCTCCTCTCTTTACCTGCTTAAATTTGATCTGAATTTAGTCTGGAAAAAATTCCGCCGGCAGTAACCTTTAAATTTAGATAGAGGCAGGGTTAACTTTAATCCCTGGTCCCATGGTAGGAGAGAGGGTGATCTTTTTAATTTTAGATCTGCCAATATTGTTATAAAGCACTTTAATATTAGCTTTAACCTCCTCTTTGGGCTGATTAACTTTTCCTATTAGCAGATGGATAACTTGGCCATTGGCTTCAGTCTTATATTCAGTTTTACCTCCTCTAAGCTCTGAGACAGCTTTAGTTAAGTTCTCTGTTACAGTCTCATTTTTAGGAGAAGGCATTAGTCCCCTTGGGCCTAAAACTTTAGCTATTTTAGCCAGTTTGGGCATCCACTCTGGAGTAGCTACGACAGCATCAAAGTTAATTTTGCCTTTGGCAATTTGGTCAATGGTCTCATCGGTTCCTACAATGTCTGCTCCAGCTTCTTTAGTATGATTACCAAAAGCTAAGATAGTCAGTTGTTTACCTACAGTATAAGGTAGGGAGACAGTACCTTTGATATTTTTAAATTGGGTGTTAATGTGAAGCTCTAAAGAACCAGGAAACTTGGTATAAGAAGTTTGTTGAGCTAATTCAATAGCTTCTTCCAAAGGATAAGTTTGGTTTTGATCTACCATCTGGGTTTTCTCCTGGTATTTTTTACCATGGGATTTCTTATTTTGTTTTGCTTGTTTGTTGTCTGCTTCCGTTCGGGGTCCTGCCGCTGCAGTATCCCGTCGTCCGTCCTCCTCACTAACGTTCGTGCGGGCGAGTCGACGGGAGCCCTCTTCCGCGTCACCCCTCACTTGCTCTATAGTTTTTTCAACTGACTCCACCTTAGAAGGTTTTTCTGACTTTTTAGTTTTTTTTTCCTCTTTAACAGAGTCATCTATTGTTTTGATTTTAGTTTTTCCCACGGTAGATTATCCTTTCTGTACCTTTACTCCCATACTTCTGGCTACACCCTCCACAGTTCTCATGGCTGATTCTAGCTTCTTAGTATTTAAATCGGGCATTTTAGCTTCAGCAATAGTTTTGACCTGATCTTTAGTTAAGGTTCCAGCAGTCTCTTTTCCAGCTTTTCCTGAGCCTTTTTCCACCTTTAAAGCCTTTTTAATCATCTCCGCAATCGGTGGTTCCTTAGTAATAAAGGAAAAAGTTCTGTCTTCGAAAACCGTAATAACTACTGGCAAAATATTGCCGGATTTCTCCTTGGTCTTCTCATTAAAAGCTTTAACAAACTCCATGATAGGCAAACCATGTTGGCCTAAAGCCGGACCCACTGGAGGTGCAGCCGTAGCAGATCCGGCCGGAATGTTTAGTTTAATATATGTTTTAATTTTTTTAGCCATAGTTTAAGTTACTTAGGTTCCTTACAGCTTTGCAATTTGAAGAAAATCCAGTTCTACCGGTGTTTCCCGGCCAAAGATAGAAACTAAAATCCTAACTTTGCCCTTTTCCTTATCAACTGTTTCTACCTTACCGATAAATTCTGTAAACGGTCCATCAATAATTTTAACAGTATCTCCTTCTATAAAGACCTGTTTGTAAGTAGGCTGTCCACCCTGCTGCATAAAGTTAACAATAGACTCTACCTCACTATCAGCAATAGGAGTAGGTTTACCAGAGGTACCAATAAAGGAAGTTACTCCTTGAGTGGTTTTGACAGCCAGCCAGGAAGTATCATCGAGTAATATTCTAACCAAGATATAGCCTGGGAAGATCTTCTCTTTGACAGTCTCCTTTTTCCCGCCCCTGATCTCAATTTTGTCCTGAGTAGGGACTAAAACATCTAAAATCTTTTTTTCCAAATGTTCTGATTCTACCCTTTGTTTTAAAGCAGTAGCCACTTTGTTCTCATGTCCGGAGTAGGTATGGACTACATACCACCTGGGTCTGGGACCAGTCTCAACCATAGGAGTAGGAGTCTGAGGCTGATCATCATTAGTTTTGGTTATGTTTTGATCGTCATTACTCATCTTTTTATGATTCCTCCAATGAGTCCTCACTTAGTTCGGACTCTTGTCGCTGTCATCATTTTAATACAAGTTCAAGAGCTTTGGTTAGTAAGTAGTCAACCGCTCCAATAAAAAAGCCTACGGTAATTGTAACCATAATAACAATTACTGTAAGCCTAATAGCTTGATTGGGTGTCGGCCAAACAACTTTGGATAATTCTACTCTAACTTCAGTTAAAAAGTCAAGGATTTTGCTCATGATAAGTTTTGCCCATTAAGTTTAACATATTGAATGTTCGGACTCTAGAGAGTATATTCTGGGTGTGAAGAAGCACTTGGCTATCATGCACAAATCAGCTATTGAGGCTATTTTGTGTGGGGTTAAGACTATTGAGACCCGTTTTAGTAAACACCGGATTGCTCCTTATGGCCAGGTATCAGTGGGGGACATTGTTTTTATGAAATTACCGGGGAAAGAGATTATAGGACAATTAAAGGTTAAAAAGGCACTCTTTTTTGAAGGCATGGAGCAGCCGGATATAGAAAAAATTTTTAGAGATTATGGCAAACAGATTACTGTCGGGAACAAAGGAGAGGACAAAAAATATCAAGCTTTAAAACAGGGAAGTGTCTTTGGGACACTAATTTTTATCTCTAAGTCGGAAAGGTTCATTACCTCGCCTATCAAATATAAAAAGAAAGATTTAAGAGGCTGGGTAGTGCTGGAGTAATTCATTTTTTACTGGGTGGTTTTATCTGGAGTGTAGATAGAAAAGGGATCAGTGTAGGTAATAACCTCTCTCTCACTGCCGGTGGCCTCATCAATCTGTTTGACTTTTTTGTAACCGACCACTGTTTTGGGAGTTTGACCGGAGATGGCTAAATCTTTTCCCCAGGCATTATCGATCTCCATAATCCCTTTGGGTTTTTTAAAGGCGATATCAGCCCTTTGAAAGGTTAGATTGCTCATAATATCATGCCAGATAGGGGTTGCCCCGGTAATGCCTGAAGTAAGCTTGGGATCCATGGGGGAGTTGTCATTGTTGCCTACCCAAGCCCCTACCACAAACTCCGGAGTGTAACCAAAGGTCCAATTATCCCTCTTATCATCAGAGGTTCCGGTTTTAACTGCTACTGTCCTGCCAGGAATTTTTAGTAAGGAGTTTGGTCCAAAAGCCGGAGTCCGGGCCTTATTATCAGCCAAGATATGGGAAATGAGGTAGGCCACCTCTTCTGTTAAAACCCTCTCTCCTTCAATCTCCTGATGATCTTCCAAGACATTACCATAAGAATCTGTTACCTTTAAAATAGCTAAGGAAGGGTGTTTGACCCCCTCTGAAGCCAAACTGCCATAAACCGACATCATCTCCAGCATCTTGACAGCTCCTCCCCCTAAAGTTAAAGAAAGGCCGTAGTCTTGTGGTTTGTTTAAAGTGGTAATTCCCATCTCCTTGGCAGTTTGTAGCATGGCAGGGATACCAACTACAGCCAGCATCTTAACAGCCGGGATATTATAGGAAGAACCCAGGGCTACTCTGATACTGACAGCTCCATGAAATCTGCCGTCATAGTTTTTGGGGGAGTAAGCTTGGCCCCAGGGGTTGGGGAAGGTGGTGGGAGTATCTAGTAGAATCGTTCCTGGAGAGTAACCCAACTTAAAGGCAGATGAATAAGTGATCGGTTTGATGGAGGAGCCCGGCTGGCGAAGGGAGAGGGTGACATTAAAGTTGCCTCCGTTTTTATCAAAATAGTCTTTTGAGCCGACCATGGCTAAAATTTCCCCGGTTTGAGCTTTGGTAATCATGGCTGCTCCATTTCCTACCCTCAGTCCAGCTAATTTATCTACCTGCTCTTCTACCACCGCTTCAGCCATCTGCTGGATATCTAAATCTAAAGAGGTAGTCACTTTCAGCCCGCCTTGGGAAACGGTCCTTTCTCCATACTGGGAAGCCAAAAGTGCACGGACATACATTACAAAATGGGGGGCTTTAATCTCCTGACGGGGAGGTTTAAAGGAAAGTTTTGCCTCCAAAACTTGTTGGGCTTGAGCTTGGGTAATATAACCGTCTTCCACCATTCTCCTTAGTACCTCCTGCTGTCTTTGTAAACCCTTTTCCGGGTGTGTGCCATAGGGAGAAAATTCAGTGGGAGAAGCTGGTAATCCTGCCAGGTAAGCGCTTTCTGCCAGGGTTAAATTGTGAGCTGATTTGTCAAAGTAGGTTTCTGCAGCTGCTTCGATGCCCCAAGCCGGGCCGCCATAAGGGGCTTCATTAAAGTACATCTGCAGGATCTGCCTTTTGGAATAGATCCTCTCTGCCCAAAAGGCTAGAAGAATCTCTTTGATCTTTCTTTGATAGGTTTTTTCGGGAGTTAGGATGATATTTTTAATCAGCTGTTGGGTGATAGTTGAAGCTCCTTCCACCTGTCCTTCTCTTAAGTTAACTTTTAAGGCTCTGATAATTCCCAAAGGATCAACCCCCGGATGAGTAAAGAAGTGTTGGTCTTCAATGGCAATGGTGGCATTAATTAAATATTGGGGCAGATCTTCCAGTTTAATTAATTTCCTGTTTCTGCCTTCATAAATTTGGTATAAAAGTTTGCCATCCCGGGCATAAACTTCCGTGGTTAAAGGGCGCTGGGTGGAAGTTAACTGGTGAGGAGAGGGGATTTGGGCAGCCAGTTTAACAATCACTTGGGAATAAGTAAAAAAAGCCAAGATGATTAAGAAGACTAAAATTCTAACCCGGGCTCCTTTAGGAAGGAGGTAGTGTTTTTTAGTGATACAGGATAAGTAATACGGGATAAGTGGCAAGAGAGATTTACAGTTACTGACCAAGGTGCTTTGAAGATAACCAAATGTTTTCAGACTATTTAAAATCAAAATTTTAATTAACAGTTGTGTCCAGGTTCCAATCTTGATGAGGATAAAAGCTAAAAGGAGTAAAAAAAGTTTTAAGGAATGGGTTACAGGATAAATTTTTTTTGGGACATAAGAGAGTTTTGAAAAGAGGATTTTTTTCTTACCGGTAGGGCATTTACGCGGCAGCCTGCTCATGTAATATATCTAAACTGTATCATCAGCTTCACATAAGGGTCTCTCCACGCTCATTGTAATCTCGGAATTTAGGAAAATAAAGCTCTACTAAATAGGTCTTATTAAATCAATATAGGTCAATTTAGAAAGCAGTAGATAAATAGAGATAAGCAAAGAAATTTATGCCTTTGAATATCCCTTTGGCATATTCCCAATACTCCGGATGGCCTTGGGATTTAATGTAGTACCACCATTCTGCTCCCCACAGGTAAATCTGCTTGGCTCCAACTTTTTTAGCAAAGTTGACATTGGTTTTAAATTGGCTTAAAGGAAAGCTCTGAAGCTGTTGATTTAAAGAAACCTCAGTCAGGGCAGTATTAGCCCAAGGTTCCCCTTGAAGCTCGACTACGATGGTGCCTTTATTTTGAGGGGCTAAAAGAGTGCTGATTAATCCAAATTTCAAACGGTAATACCAAGGCTGAAAATAATAGGGAACCAGCCCCAAGTAATTGTTGTGGACAATCCGGTATAAAGTTGTCCCCATATAATCTGAAAGCTGCATCGGTTTAGTCCACCACCCGAGTTCCCCCGAGTCCGTTAAAATTAAAGGTTTTTTAGTCAAAGACCGGATTAAAGCCACTTCCTGCTGCAAAAACTTTTCATCAGCGGTAGGGCAAATACCAAAATCAAAGGATAAAAGCGGTTCATTTTCTACCTGAAAGGCAAAAACTGTGGGGTTTTGATTATAGCGTTTGACCACCTCTTTGACCATCAGCAGTTGGCGTTCCTGGCGAAGCTGGGTATTTTTATAATCTAACCAATAAGGAGACCGGCACTCCGGCCAGCGGGGCAGTTTAAAACCTACTGCCAGTAAAACCTGAGCTTGAGCTGCCTCAGCTTGACTTAAGTAATAATCAAGATTATCAAAATTAAATTTTCCAGGTTTGGGTTCAATCTCGTCCCAAGAGGCACTTAAGCGTAAGTTTTTAACATCCAGATCTTTTAAGATTTGTCTGTAGACAACTTGGGGATCTTGTCCTAAATCCTGGGCATATCGGGGAGAAAATGAGACCCCTAAAGGAATGGTTTGGGAGATATTTTCTTGGTCAATTACCCTGTTGGCTTGGATAAAAATTAAAGAAAGCAATATGAAGACAACTAATACAAAAATTTGTAGGTGCCGGTGTCCTTGGTTGATTTTAGATTGGTGATGTTTTTTCATACAGCTAAAAGATAAAGTCCCAAACTTAAGACTGCTGCCCCAACCACTTTTTGGGTAATAACAGCCTTACTCAGTGTTTCATCCAGAAGCTGAGGCCTATTTTTAGCCAAAAAGATGGCAGTTGTTAAAATGACCAAATATTGAATCCCGAAAAGAGAATTCACCAGAGCCGGATTGGCCAGTTTTACACCATAGGCAATCAGTAATCCTGAGAGAGCCCCCATGGTTTGTCCTGACGCCAGTAAAATAAGCGTAGATTTTGAACTGACGGTCTGTTGGGATTTGTTGGAGGTGAAAATTTGTTTTTTTATATGGGGGAAAATTAAAAACGTTAAAACAAACAATCCTGAGGAAGTCCGGCTGACAATCAATCCGTCTAAAAAAGAGAGGGTAAAAAAGGCCTCCCTTAAAAGTAGGTAAGATAAAGCAAACAGCAGACCTGAAGTGATGATCCAAAGGATCCTCCGGTTGAACTGAAGTTTGTTCCTCCAGATATTTAAGGTTAATATTAAAGCTCCCAAGATTAAGATGAAGACTGCAAAATTTTGGATAGGGGTAAGTGTTTGGCTTAAAAATAAGCTTCCCAAAAGGATGGTAAAAAAGGGATTGAGCATGCCTACCAAAGGTCCTACAACGGAAGCCTCATTTTTCTTTAAGCTGGCAAAAAAGGTATAAAGGGCAAAGACATAAAATATACCTGAAATGATAGCTAAATAGGCAGGTGTTCCCAAATTTAGGCTAAAACCAAAGGGAATAAGCAGTAGGACTAACAACTGCAATAAACTTATATAGAAAGCATAAGTTAGGGGGTTGGGAAGAGAGGTTTTAAGGAGGATCTTATCAATGATAATAGCTCCTCCACTTAAAGCATAGGCTAAAACTGCTATGGGCAGAAAACTCATACTTTAACCATATAACAAAATGAAGCTTTAAGACAAGACAGAAGAGGATATTAATCAACTCTTTATATGTGCTATTTTTCTTCTAAAACCTCTTTGACAGAAACCCTGTGGCCTAGGAATTTCATTAGCTTATGTCTGATGCCATTGTGTTTGATGATATCTTGATAAAGTAAACTTGAGGGTTTAATAGTCCTTTTTTGGGTTTTAAAATCTACTTCAATCAGGCCAAACTTAGGTTCATATCCATCAGCCCATTCAAAGTTATCCAGCAGGCTCCAGTAGAAAAAACCCTTAACATTTACTCCAGCCTGGATAGCCCTGTAAACTTCCTGTAGATACTGCATTAAAAACCTGATCCTCCGGTCATCATTACTGGTGGCTATCCCGCACTCAGTGAGATAAATGGGTATGTGGTTGGAAAGGTCAGTTAGGACATTAAAAATACCCTCGGGAAAGATTTCCCACCCCATGTCAGAAATATCTTTGGAAAAGTGGGTCACATCAGTAATCTCTACTCCTAAGCCATGCTCTTTTAAACGATAATGGAAGTAATAATTTAAACCATAAAAGTCATGATAACCTTTGGTTAAAAAATAAAAGATATGGTTGGAAGCCAAATCAGAAAAGATTACCCCAAATTGTTCTATTAAAGAATGTTTATGATAGGCTGTGTAAGACTGGACATTTTGGGCTAGGCCAACTTCTGTTTTAGGAACTAACTTATGGATGGCTTTGTAAGCCTTTTTATGGGCTCGGATGATATTCCACATCGCTTTTAAAGCTTTCCACCTACTTTTTTTTTGGGGAGGCCAAATGGCGGCAATATAGCTTCCCCAGACCAAAACCCCCGGTTCATTAATGGTGATCCAAAAATCAACATAATCTTTAATTTCTGGGACAATGGTTTTGACAAACCTTTCAAAATAAAAAGCTGATTTTCTGTTCTCCCAGCCCCCTTTTTGGGCAAACCAGGCAGGGTTAGTAAAATGGTGCAGGGTTAACATCACCTTCAGCCCCCTGTCCTTTAAAGCTTTTAAAACATTCTGGTAATGTTCAATCTCCCTTAAATCAAACTTACCCTCTTCGGGTTCAATCCTGGACCATTCAATAGATAGCCTGTGAGCGTTGTGGCCTAAGTTTTTAGCTAAATCGAAGTCCTCTTCATATTTATGGTAATGGTCACAAGAGGGCCCTGACCAAAACTGCTGTGGTCTTGTTTGTTCCCACTGCCACCAATCGTTATTGCTGTTTCCTCCCTCTACCTGATGGGCAGAGGTAGCAGTTCCCCATAAAAAACCTTCCGGGAAAGTTAGGGTAGCATGGTCATGTTTATGATGAGAGGCCTGATCAGCCATAAACTAATATTTAGCATAACATAAAGTTAAGTTTTTAAGCTAAGTAGTCGTCGATCCGGGTGCCTTGAGAAAGGATTTGTCTCAAACGGGGCAAAAAGGCTGGTGTGCAAAGCTTACTTTTTATCTTATCTTCAATTTGTTTTACCCTTGCGCCAGTAACAGGAGGGACCAAAAGTTTACCAATATCCCTTAGGCTTAGGGGGAAACTTCTGTATACATCAGAAGACATTACTGCCCTCAGCCATAATATTCGTTGCTGCCGGAAATCTAACCCGGCTTCTTGAGCAAGATTCATCAAGTCTATTAAAGTGAGAGGAGACAAAGCCTCTTGTTCGACATCTCCGATAAAATCATTGGGCAGAATATTCTCAATCGGGTCACTTTCGGCATTAGTTTGGTTAAGGCCTTTAGAAAGACTGAAGATTGTATAAGTTTGAGCTGCAGAAGACCCTCCTGCTTTTTTGACTTTTCTGTAATGGTAATCCGTCTCTTTAATGGGAGATCTTTGTTCTATGGCGTAACAATGGATAGCCTTTCTTATCCTGGGAAAGACAAAGGTGGAGAATTTAGCCCTTCCTATTTTAAAATGGGGTATTGCTTCTAACAGGGTAACAATACCGACACCTTTTAGATCTTCCAACTCTACTTTTTCCGCATATTGTTTAGCAATAGAAACAATAAGCCCCATATTGCAGTCAATAATATCTCCTAAGACCTCTTGCCGATGTTCTCGGATTGCTGCTTGGGCCTCTTCAGAGAGGGTAGTAACTGTTAAATCTTGATCTAATCGTCTTAACTCGAGAACCCGACTGTTAACCACCGCATTAACAAGGCTATAATTTACCCTTCTTCGAGAGCCGTTTTGCTGTTCTAGGTTTAGGCTGTCTTGAATCCCGATTTCTTGTTCTTTGTGTACTATTATTTTCATATAATCAAGAAATTATATCAAAACTTAGAATTTAATAATAAATTAGAATGAACATGTTATGATAAATCTATGGTGAAGTTTCTGCCTTTGGTACTGCTGATCTCTTTGATGATGGGAGTGTTAGCTTATGTCAGAATTTATAGAGTTGCAGATAAAAGTTCCCCAATTGATCCTTTGACTACTTTAACTGAGACCTTTCAGTTAACTCAGGCTTCTCCGACCCCCGAGAATCTGCCAGCAGTTATCAGCCCTGCTTCTTCTTCCGGGAAGGAAAAACCTAGCCCCACTCCTTCTAAAATTGACAGTCAAGATCTTAGTTTGAAAACTTTGCAGACCCAGGTGAGGAGTTTAGAGAGAACGGTGGCTGATTTACAGCTTCAGGTCAATGATTTAAAAGAACCTAAAGATACTGTTTCCACTACTAAGGCCCCTTTGTATATCCCTTTAGGTACAGGAGGGGCCTCCAGTGCTTTAGATTGGACTGCTGTCGATGCTCTGCAGATTACTTTAGACCCGGCTGATTATCCGGGATACAAAAGCATGCAGCTTGAGGTGTCATTGCGGGTTTTTCAGGGAAATGGTAAAGCTTATGCCAGGATCTATAACAGCGATGATAAGTTGGCTCTGCTGCCATCTGAGGTCTCAGTAACTACTGAAAGTTATTCCTGGGTAAATTCTCAAGGTTTTATCTTAACTTCAGGTAAAAAAATTTATAAACTTCAGTTAAAAACTAACACCGGTTATGAGGCAGGCATTCAAAATGCCAGGATTAAGGTAAATTTTTAGTCTACATTTCTTGGTTTCCGAAAGTTTTTGCTTGTATAGCTTCAGTGGTGTATAATCGCTGCATCGAAATTATTCCTTGGGATATTCAAACCAGTCAAGGGAGAACTGTCTCCTGCGGGCGCCTTGACCTCACCCAGCTTCCTCATTCCGGCGCCTTGAAAAATTCAGAGGCGGCAATTGACCAAATACCCGGACCACGCGACATTATTGTTGACCTTGATGGGCCAATCCTGAAACCTCGAGGTTTCAGGATTGGATTGTCGGTAGGCGAGTTGTCCGGGCAGGAGAACGCATTTTTGGAAAGACTGCATGAGGATGAATTAAACAATGTTTTCATCTATTCTTCAAGACCTTTATGTGGTGCTTATGCTCAGTTTTTGAACATGCCAGGGGGAGTAATGGGTAGGGTGGTAAACTCCCTGTCTCTTCCTGAAGATCAAAGAGAGACTTTGCTCTTAAATCAGCTTCAGGAAGTGGGGATCTTTCGGGGCGACATTCTTTATCCCCAGGGACTCGAAGCAGTTATTTTTCCTCTTTTTAAGTGGACTGAGTTGGTAAGACTCAAGCTAGGGAAACGTATGCGTTTGTTTGAAAAATTACATCAGGAAAGGTCTTTGGTTTACTTGGGTGATACCCAGGCGGATAAGAAAATATTTCAGCGCCTGGTACAAAAGATTAGAGCCTCGGATTTGGGAGGTGAAGTGAGAAACCTTTTTATCCAGTTTCATTCATCATGTCCCGGCGGGCTTTTTTAATTGGCAGGCATTAGTGCATGACCTTCGAACAATTTGGCACAAAATCAGCCAGTTTGATCTTCAGAGACTTCAACAATTTCTCAATCCTCCACAAGCGTTAGCTTTTAGGATTTGAAGGCGACCATGCTGATCTCTAATACAGCTCCAAGAGGAAGTTCTTTTACGCAAACCATTTCTCTTGCAGGAAAAGAGTCGGTAAAGTATGTCGAATAAACCTCATTTACTTTTCCATATAATGATAAGTCTGTGGTGTAAATGGTCGTTTTGACAACATCGTTGAAAGTCACGCCAGCCTTTTCAAGTATTCCCTGAAGGTTCTTCATTACTTGATGTGTCTTTTCTTCGATTGTCCCCTCAAGAAGTTTTCCTTCTTTTAGATGGATTTGGCCAGATGTAAAGACAAAATTGCCTTTAGTTACACTGGGAGAAAATGGTGTTGCACTCATGATTTGATTGTATCAATTATTGTCAATAAAGTCTCGCTCAAGTCTTTAGGTTTTGATACAATATGAATTATGAAAGATAAGCGATTGACGATCCAGATTGACAAGCCAGTAAGTGAAATAATCTCCTTTGTCCTAAATCCGAAAAATACACCTTTATGGATTGGTTCATTAGTGAAAGAAGAAACGAGTGAATGGCCTGTAAAAGTCGGATCAATCTACAGGAATCAGAGTCAAAATGGCACTTGGAATGAATATACACTTACTGAATTGAAAAATAATAGTTTTACAATGGTTCAAAAAGACGGAAATTATCATGTCAAATATACACTGACTCCAATTAGCGATAATTCTACGAACTTTGAGTATTACGAGTGGATGGAAAATGGTGAATTACAGGAGCCATTCACTACCGATATTTTAGAGAAATTGAAGCAAGTGATAGAGGAAAAATGAATAAAACTGTAAAAATTGTTGTTTTTGTACCTAAAACTCATACTGATATAGTTCGTCAGGCAATAGGAGGCGCAGGGGCAGGGAAAATTGGGCTTTACAGTCACTGTAGCTATTCAGTTGATGGAATAGGCAGATATAAGCCAATGGAAGGTGCTCATCCAGCTATTGGCGAAATTGGTAAGTTTGAACAAGTACAAGAAGAACGGATTGAATGTGTTAGCGATCAAAAAAAAGCAAAGGCAGTTATCGCAGCAATTAGGAAAGTCCATCCTTATGAAGAAGTGGCTTTTGACATTTACCCTCTTATTTCAGAAGAAGAATTATGAAAATTATTCTAACTATGGCAGTTTCAGCGAATGGAATTATTGCTTCTAAATCTGGTAGTGAAGATTTCTTGTCACATACAAACTGGATACAATTCGTAAGTTTGGCTAAAAGGATTGGTTGTTTTATTTGGGGTAGAAAGACCTATGAGGCAGTTATCAAGTGGGAAGGAGATTATCTCACTGAACTTGAAGGTGTGAAGAAGATTATAGTTTCAACCTCTAATCTTGATCTCAAAAATGGTTTTACATTGGCAAACTCACCAGAACAAGCTCTTGAAACTCTCGAATCAGAAGGTTTCAACGAGGCAATTATTACAGGCGGGTCAACCCTGAACAGCGAGTTTGCAAAAAGAGGTTTGATAAACGAGGTTATATTTGATGTGAACCCCTCAATTTTAGGGGAAGGAATCCCAGTATTCAGTCTTTCTGATTTCGAGCTCAAGCTGGAATTGATGAAAGTTGAGAAAATTGACGATGGAATTGTTGAATTACACTACAGAGTCAAAAAGTAAGATTATCGAGCTGGATTTTTGATAATATCTGCCTCAACATCAAGTAGTTTCTGATAGTTTTTCTTCGCATTTTCAAGGAAGGTGTCAATTACCATTGGAAAATCCTCTTGCCGAATGATTCCTTTATAGTAAATCTGCTCAAAAGTGTTTGTTCTGCGTTCATTCGGCCATGATTCCTTGGTGTAGGCGATTTTACCTTTCCTGCTTGCGGTGTAGAAAGGTTTATTAGACATTGCAACCCCAAAATCAAAATCCAGCATAATTTTGACCATTTTTACACTGTACTGCCTCAAAGTATCAGGGTCTTGATTCTTCAATGCTGCAACTTCTTTCCTGATCTGCTCAAGCTTTTCGATAAACCCCTTGTTCAGGAGTAGGCACAGCAGTGATCCTGGTTTAGGAAAGTCCTTCTTTCCCATTTTGAAACCATTGCCATGGAGTAGGACACCATCAGACCAACAAATGAAACGATCCTTTTTGTGGGCGTTAGACTGATATTGTTTCTTTGATAGAAAAACAAGATTTACGAGTGGATTGCTCTTTGAAAGATTCGTATTTGTATCAGCATCGAAAATAAAATAAAGGTTTATGTCAGAGCAGCCAGGAATATACTCTCCTCGTGCACAGCTTCCAACAAGATAAACTGAATACGGAAGATGAAGTGTGCCACCAATTTCTTTTTCAGCAATTTCGAGGAATCCGTCTATCAATGGTTTCAGGTCAGTAGGAATCTTGGTTATACTTGCTTCATTATGTATGTCCATAGAGGCCAAAAACTCCATGTACTTACTGATTATGGGTGCAGATTCAACAGGAGTTGCAGGGACTTTGAAATGGGTGATAAGTTTTTCTGAAATCTCTTCAATGTTTTGTTCTATTTCACCGATTATTTCTTGCTGCTTATCTACGAGTTCTTTTCTCCATTTTCTATAAGATTCTTCACCAATCTCCGCCATTCTCTTCTTACCATATTCGCTCAACTGATTTGAAGTTAGTGGGTTGAGCATCATCCTGGACATTTTTATGTTTTGGAAGTCACTATTTAGTCGTAATGTACTTACAAAATGATGATGATAGGTTCTCTTATCTAATGCCTTTGCAAGATTGCCAGAGCCCCATTGAGATAGTAAGTCGTAAATACCAATCTCTTTCAGTTTCACTTCGTTTTTAGTTAGAAATGGCTGATATTCGATCTTTTTAGGGTCTTTCTTTTGATTGTCTTGTGCTGTTTCAGGTACTAAAAGCAGGAGTGCAATCATTCTGAAAAGCTTATCTTTCAACTGATGAACTTGGTCAAGGAAAATCCCATTATAGTAACTTATTATTTCCTCTGGTTGGTATGACTTTTCACCAACTTTTACTTCATTCTGAACTTCTAATTGGAGATGGATTGTAAGCTTCGCCTCGCTAATTACCCGCTCAATATCGCTACAGTACTCTTGTCGTCTTTGTACAACTTTGCGGTTTTTCGTGATTCTATCAATTGGAGTGTATCCTGGTTCATCCATTTCCTTTTGGATATTCATCAGAAGCAATCCTCTGGCTAACTGTGCAAGGTTAGTTTCGGTAATAACAGGAGATGAGGAAGTAGTATTGTCCTTTTGTTTATCTGTGTTGTTCGTCATAATTTACATCTCAATTTCAGCCTTATTATAACTCAATTACCAGACCAAAGTTATAGGTTTATGGCTTCTTTTTGGTACAATTGAGCACAGATGTAGATTGATATGAAAAATGCAAAAAGTTCAGTTACCGAAATAAAAACCCATTTTATTCTTGAGCACAGCGAGAGATTATTATCAGAGTGTAAAAAGGTTCTGAAAAAGATTCAGAAATATGAATCAGAAGTGATTGTAACTAAAGATAAGAAAATGGTGATTCGTAATTTTGGTGTCAAAGAAAGATTACTTATTCATGAACCGAAGCGAATTGTAAATGAATGTAATTTGCCCGCGAACTGGGAGGAGCCAATTCGCAATCTTCTGAAATCAGGTAAATTGCAATTGCCAGCGATTTCTTCCTTACAACCAATACTTTCATACAACTTCGAAAAACAAAAATGGGAGCTTTTTATTCAGATTTTTAGAAAAACTACTGCCAAAGATTTAGAAAGAGCAGATTGGAATCTGATAAAAGAATTGCAGTCCAGATGGTTGAAAGATTTTGAGCCCATTGAAATCTCTGACACAGATATTCGGATGATAGAACTTTATAACCAGGGAAAAAGTATGCGAGAAATCGGAGAAACGATTTACGGAAACAGACCATTTGATGAGACTGAAATCAGTAAGCGATGTAGGTTAGTGAAAAAGAAACTCCACATGTCCAGGGATAAAAAAGGGTAGTTTTTCTCTCCTTCGTTTCTCAACCCCTATTTTTCTACACTTGGCTCATATGGATCGGAAATTGAGCCAAAGATGTAAGGAAAATCTCCAAAAAGAACTCGAACTTCTTTCGAAGCAGCCTTTGACTGACTCTCAAGCTTTTGAAGCATACTTCAACTTGTCTGGATTTCTAAAAGTTCTCAACAAAATGAAAAAGGAGGCTGTGACTTATGGAAAGGTATAAAACCAAAGACATTTACGAAGCATCTGCTTTGGTAGCTGCGAATCTCACAATTGCTGGATTGGAAGCTGATTCTGGTTTCTATTGGTTTGTATTTGAAAGTGAGACAGCCTGTCGCAAAATATCTAATGACTACTGGTCTAATACTTTGACTGTCAAAGCCAGGGAATATGCAGATGCAATTCGTACCTTGAAAGACAGGATATTTGCCAGCAAATAACAAAAAATTGATATGAAAATGAAACATACTCACAGCCAAAATTGGCTAAATAAGATTAGACGATTATTTCTCCTGTCCTTTTTTGACCCAAAAAATCAGTACCAGGAAAAAGAAATCAATGGCTTTGTACTTATAAAGCAATTTAGTCAATTACTTGGTGATTGGGAGGTGGCTATTTACACCAAAGAGGCATTCCAAAAACGATTGGCTTATAAAGATAGAATATCTCAATTATTGAAAACTCGTGGGAATAAACAGGAGCGAGGCTAAATAACTAACTGTTTGGGTGTACTGCTTACCATTGAGCTATGGAAACAATGGTCTCTATAAAGCAGACACAGAAAAATGTGGGGGTTATTCTTGACGCATTACGAGAGCCTCCCTTCTGACCGAAAGGAGCAGTTTGGAACAGGTAATGAGCTAACGCATACCGAGAGAAAACGGAAACATGTGCGGATGAAACCTTTAGGAAGGGTGGGCTATCTCAACAAGCAGTTATTAGGAGGTACACCCATTAGCTTATGTAACTATGAATCAATGCAACTTTATAAAAACAGATAAAAAGCGGTGCAAAGCCAAGGCGATCCAAGCTGATAGCTTTTGTTTCTGGCATTCTGAAAAGATGCGAGAGAAACGAACCCAAGCAGTACATGATGGTGGTAAAAGCCCCAAACGAAGCTATGGAAGGGATGATGAAATAGCAATCTCAAATACGCAAGATGTATTGAAACTGATAGAACAGACCATAAACGACCTACGAAGAAATAAAACCAGCACTAAACTGGCAACTGCAATAGGTTACTTATCGGGTATCGCACTCAAAACTATTGAGCAGAGTGATTTAG
This sequence comes from Candidatus Daviesbacteria bacterium GW2011_GWA1_41_61, assembly GCA_000997385.1. GTDB lineage: Bacteria > Patescibacteriota > Microgenomatia > Daviesbacterales > UBA10151 > GWC1-40-9. Next base: position 18,715 of record LCBT01000005.1, on the reverse strand, counting down.
CAAAAAGATTGGAGGTATTGGAATATGCATACAAAATCAAAAATGAATCTAAATGAACCATTCGCAAATATGACTGCTGATGAAGCTTTCAGGGCTGCTGTAGAAGCGTTTTCTCAAGGTAATTTCGATTTGGTTGAAGAGATGAGGAGGCAACTGCCAAATGAGACAAAGAAAGAAGTTGATAAGCTTATTTCTTTATTCCTCCGAAAACTAATGCTGTATTCAGGCTATATCATCATTCGAGCTGATACCGCAATTACTTTTTATAACGATATGTTTGGACAGATTTTTGGTGTGGAAGCCGAGAAGTTTGATCCTGATTCAGCTTTCAAACTGCTTGAAAGCACACAAAAAATCAAGGAACAGATAGCAGAGCTCGACAGGGAAGCAAAAGGAGCTCTGAATCTTGATCGTTTTGAAGTATTCAAGGATGAGGAGATGCATTCGAATTATTGGATGCACATTCTCCAAGAGATAGGGAAAAAGTATGGTGATTTAGTCAAGTCTGATGCATGGAAAGCAATGAGAAAAGATTTGTTTCGAGATATAAAGAAGTCGCCTTGAACTATGACAACTAATCTACTAAAATCAGATAAGATGAATATGGAAAATGCAAATCAATTTGTTGCTTATTATCGAGTCTCCAGTAAACGCCAGCGTGAAGAAGGTGTCTCCATTGAAGCCCAAAGGAAGCTAATCCTTGATTATGCCAAGCGAAATAATTTTGAAGTAATCAAAGAGTTTGATATTGATGAAAGTGCAAAAAAAGAAGGTCGAAAAAAGTTTTCTGAAATGGTGGCTTATATCCAGGCTAACAAAAACATCCTCGGAATCTTGTGTGAGAAAGTGGACAGACTTTTGAGAGGCAATCTCAAAGATAGGGTGATTATTGAGGATATGGTGAACAATGAAGGCAGAGAAATACATTTCATCAAAGAATCTTTGGTTTATAACAAGAACGCCAAGAGTTTCCAAAAGCTACAGTTTGATATCCAAAATGGTTTTGCCAGGTTCTATCTAAACAATCTCTCTGATGAAGTCAAAAAAGCTTATGATATTTTGGTGGATGATGGTTTCTACCCCCACATACCTCCGATTGGTTATAAAACGAAGCTGGATGACCATGTAGCAGTACCTGATCCAGTAGTTGCACCTTTTATCAAAAGAATCTTTGAGCTCTGTGCTACAGGTGAATACTCGGAAAGGAAAATCGGATTGATGCTTTTTGATGAGGGTTTCAGAAGTCGAAAAGGTAATCGAGTTGGAAAGTCAGCCATAGGTAAGATTCTTCACACCCATTTTTACTATGGATTTTTTGAATGGAAAGGCGAAGTGAAACCAGGAAAACATGAACCAATTATTGAAAAGGACTTATTTGATAAAGTGCAGGAGGTCTTGTCTCCGAAAAAGAAGAAAGGGTATAAACACGATTTCTCATTTGTTGGACTTATGGAATGTGGTGAGTGCCATAACGGAGTTACTGCTGAATTGCAGAAGGGTCATGTTTATTATCACTGTACCAAGCCCAGAGGGGCTCAATTCTGCCATCAGAAGTATGTGAGGGAGGAAGTTATAACAGAACAATTAGCAAAGGTAATCAAAGCAGCCTCGCTTGATCTAAAAAAGTTGAAAACTATAAAAGACATTATGAGTGTGAGCTTGGCAGACGAAACTGAATACCTTCAAGACTCGCTGGATGCTCTCAACAGTCAGTACAAAGACCTACAGGAGCAATCCTCAAAGCTGTTGGACTTATATCTCAAAGGAAAGATCAAAGACGAAGCCTACAATTCAAAATCAACAGAGGTCAACAAGGAAACCGAACTCGTAAATGCTGAAATAATGAAGCACAAGACTGCAGATAGGGTATATAAGCAGGAAATAGAAGGATTTCTGACCTTCTGCAATATGGCTCCGAAGTTATTTGCCAGTTCGAGACCTGAGTTACAAAGGGAGTTGCTGAGATTTGTCGTCTCGAACCTTATTTTGAAGGATAAAAAGGTTGATTTTAGCCTCAAACTACCATTCAGCATAGTAGCCAAGTATGCTGAAAGTGAGAATTGGCAGGGGCGGAAGGAATCGAACCCTCGTTAGGAGTTTTGGAGACTCCAGGCCTACCACTGACCGACGCCCCTAAGTATGTGTAGTATAACCTAAAAACACCCCTTGTTCAAAACTGCCTTGTATATCCAAGATATGAGTGTGGATCAACTTGGTCTCCTCCCGAGAGTTGGGGAAGATAAATCAATAGCCCTTTTAATCTTTGGGGATGGATGTTTTGAACACCAGGCGTGTATGGACATCGTAGATTTTGGGAACAGTTTAGACCAGCCAGGAAGGTGATTATTTAATCTTAGTCTCGTTGTGGAGGGTGATTTTTCGGCACTTTTTACAGTATTTTTTAAAAGCTAACTTATCTTTAGTATTAATAACATTTTTTTGCACTACATAATTTCTGCTTTTGCAAGCAGAGCACTCTAAATGAAATATTTGCCTGTTTCCTTTTTTAGCCATACCTTGGGATTATATATTAGGTGGGGAAGAGATGCAAGGTTTTAACCTGAGCCGAAGACGGGGATCGGACCCGTGACCCCGTTCTTACCAAGAACGTGCTCTGCCACTGAGCTACTTCGGCATGTTTAATATTTTACCAGAGCGGGAGAGGGGATTCGAGTCGGACTCCAAAACCTTCTAAATGATACCTCAGAGGAAGCAAAAACTCTAGCAGCACAATTAGAACTTCTTAGAAACCACATAAACGTTACTAGCTTAAAGGAAGCTGGTTATGCCTACTAAGCCTAAAATAAACAGTAAAACGATTGTTAAAACAAAAACTTCAGAGGAACTTAGAGATGCTTTCAGTAAATGTAAAATTTGGAATGATCCAGACACTGTTCTACAAAAAGTATATGAAGAGTCTATAAATAATAAAAGTAATAAATTAGCTACAATCGATATAGATAACGCATTTCAGGCATTAACGCTTTTTGAGTTCGAAAACGGAATTCTGATGACTAAAATTATATCAGAGAGTTATAAAACTTTTGGAGTAGATATGATGAGGCAGTTACAAAAAGAGTATCTTTGTGAAACTACCAGCGAGAAAGCTACGGCTGAACTAGCCACAGTCAATTATATCCGAACTTTAGAGATTCAAAGCCGGATTAATAGATACTTAGCACCGGCTTCAATTACAGATATGGGTATAAGATTCCTAGCCTTTTTGAGCAAGGAGCTGGATCGGGCAAACAGGCAGTATTTAACCTCAATTCAGGCACTAAAAGCCATGAAACAAATACCTATGCAATTAAATATCAAAACAGACACAGCTATTATTGGCCAAAACCAAATGGTACAAGCAAACAGCCATGAATAATTTAATAAACCCATACGATTTAGGAGATTCTCAGTTGGCAGATAACGCCATGAGAATCAATATCGATGAATTAGTAGACCGCGTTAAGAAAGAGCTCAAAATAAGGCTTCTACGAGCCAAAATTGAGGCTCTAGGGATTGAGGTGAGCCTTACCACCTCTAAAACCAGATTTAATGGCGATAGATTCTGGTTCTTGTGCCCGATATGCCAAATAAAGGTAGGGACGCTTTATAAACACCCGTTACAAAATATTTTGGGATGTAGGAATTGTCTAAAACTAAAATACAGAAAGCAAAGATTTAAAGGTATGATTGAAACCCTTTGATATAATCCCCTTATATAGCGCGTGTTCAAATACTTCACTTCCAAAATTTAATTATGGATATTGATATAACAAAAAATATTTGGTACTCACCTTGCTACGCAATATATAACTTCAAGCAACTGATTCAACAGATTGGGGTTGAAAAAGCATTTAATAAAAAGAAGGGGCTTGAAGCTTATATAACAGGAATAGCTTTATTGGGTGTGAAACATTACGAGGGCAGAATGTGGTGGTTGCAGGTGCCAGATGAAGATCCACCTGATATATTAGCTGCTACGATGTCTCTTAACAGTAAACAGGTTGGAGTTAAAAACATTCAGTTAGTTGAGGTATACCGGATAGAAGATCGCAAAAAAGAAAGTATTGCAGATACTGTCAAACGTAAGTTAAAAGATAAGGTCTATGATCCGAAGACAAGTTTAGTAGGATTGATTAACAGAGATGAAGCAATAAAGGACTTAAGCGATTTAAATAAACAAATTGAGGCTGTAAAGCCTAATATCGCTTCGGTTTGGATAGTAGGGAATATAGATCCACTCCAAAATAACTACATAGTTGCACAGTTATGGCCAGAAGTTAAATCATACAAGATTAATATTGACCAAGAATGCAAGGCTCTAAGCAAGTTTGGGGTTGTTTTAAGGACACATAGGAGTATGAAGAGGGTAAGTGCCTCAACAGTCAAACGAATCAGGGTAAAACGAGAACAAATACCAACATTAATACCTGGGGGTTCCTATTAGTTAAAAAGGTAGCAAATCTGAAGCTGGAACTTTAAGGGCTTTTGCAATCTTATATAAAGTTCTTATAGTTGGGTTTCTCTCGCCTCGTTCTATAAGGCCAATATAGGTTCTATGCATCCCTAACCTAGCCGCTAATTCTTCTTGTGTTACCCCAGAGGATTGACGCACCTTCTGCATCTTCTGTCCAAATTTCTCTAATACTTGTTTGTGAGTAATAGCTTTTCCCATAACTCACACTATAAGAGACCATCAGTATCATCTCGACAGACTCCTTGTCATCTTTATTGATCAGGTATAGAATGCAATTAGATTTAGAGATGGAAATATAATTATGTTTGGCGAAATTTTAAAAAAATCATGGTGGAACTATCTTTTAGAGTTAATAATCGCAATTATTCTAATTAACTGGGATCTAAAAATCTTCTTAATTTATGCCTATCTGTTAATCGTCTTTAAGATTGATGTAGCTGTAAACTTTCTTAGAAAATTAATTAGAGTATTTCATGTCAGTAACGAGGTTAAGTTAATCAGTCTTCAAAGGAAACTTAAAGTTAAGGATGAAGAAACTCAGGATATAATAAAAGAGACAGAAGATAATCTCACTGAAGAACAATTAACACAGCTTAAAAAGGATATTACAGACCTTATGAAAGGAAATTAAATGAAAATGACTCCAGTTTTGGTAATTATAGGAGTAGTTGTTCTCACTGGTATATATCTTGGAGGATATAGTGAATCCTCGGAAGATATGTCTAGTGGTGTGGTTCCTACTAAATCTGAAGTTAATGAGTCTATTGTCAGCCCAGATACAAATGTGCCTACAGATAACCAAAACCAACCATCTGGAAAAGCCTTAAAAATAGTCGCTTTTGGAGTTGCCAGAACCTCTAAAGATGTATTGATAGAGGCAAAAAAGAGATTGGGAAATGTAGATATGACTAATGTGGAATTCATCAGGTTAATGGCGTTCAAGTTAGATGCAGATCCAGCCCTTATGGCTGACCAAGAAGCTCGTGTGCAAAAAATCATGGCACAAGAAGGACAGCCAATTCAAAATAGCTATTATGAGCAACAAACAGGTACAACAACTGATACCTTTGAACAAGATAGACAACGAAGAAGGTCGGAAGAACAACAGGAATGTCAGAAGGAAATGACTGAATATAATTCTTGTATAGGTAAATACAATACTGAACTTGGAGAATATAACAATTGTTTATTAGAGGGAAGAAAATATCAGTATTGTTCTAAACCTAATAATTTTTGTAGTAAACCATTCTGTTCTAGCTTATAGAAAAGGGGGAAAATAAATGATATGGAAGAAGTAAATAAAATGAATAGAAAAACGTTTCGCGATCAAAAAAGAATTGTTCCTATATTAGTCATTATTATATTCGCGATCATAATTGGAGTATATTATTTAGTGAGATCTGAACCTTCACCTCAAAGCTCAACTATCTTACAGCAGATCGATACTCAGGCTCAGACTCCTCTATCTTCACCTCAAGTCGCTACTAAAACTCTAGATTTAAGCATTACAATGCAATCCTTAAAGGATAGGTTACAGTCCCAAAATATAGGTGTAGTTTTTAATTCGGATATTGATAAATATTATCCTGAAGATAAAAGTCAGGATGTAGAAAGAGGAGAGGTTGATACGGTCACAGTTTATCTAATAGGGCAGCCGGGGAAGAATTTAACGCAAATCAGTTTTACTGGCGATCTTTATGCTGATGGAGAAAAAAATAATGATACGTTACGGCAAATGTTCCAACTGACGGACACTGTAGACAAAGATATTACAAGTTGGTTTATAGAACAATCTTTGGAATTTGAGAGTACCTCAGGAACACGACACCAAAAAATAATTAATGGGAAAAATGTTGAGGTTTCGTATACCTATGATAAAACACCTGTGTTTGGAATACCTGGCCATATATTTGTTGTAATTACTCCTGCATTATATGAGCTACTTCCTGAAAATGAATAAAGCTATTAAAAAGAAGCTTCTCATTATTTCAATAATATTAGGTCTTGGGTTATTTGTAGGTTATATATACAAATATCAACAATTGATTAACGAGGGATCCTATTTAGCAGATGAGCATTGTATAAAAATTAATCCTTTAATAATTGATAGAAAAAATAAATATTTGGATCAATACAATTTAATATTAAAAGCAGGAAGTGATACAGCTACTGCGGAAGAATATCATGCTGCTCTGGATAAATACATGCAAGCAAGTGATGTTTACCAAAAAGAAGAAAAGTTGTGGCTTGATAAACAAAGAATATATTTAGATAGCAAAGCCTTTAACTTATTAATACATTCATATATCAAGGAGGCGGGTCAATATCAATATGAAATGTATAAGGCAGATTATGAGTCTTCAGTCTTTTTGTCTACAGAATACAAAGAAAAAGATCCTGATGAACAACGAGAGTTAAGCAATAGGGTAATGGAAGCAGTTGCAAGAAGCAAGGAAGCAGAAGATAAATATGATAGTGTTTGGGAAAGAGAAAAAGGAAGATCGGACTGGATATACAGTTTTGTACAGGTTCCATCATCCAAATGCTCTGAAGAAAACTATGATTTCCCCGCACTTCCTGAGCTTTTTGCTCCCCCTATACCTGTAAGTAATGATGAAACAAAAGTTTAATTAAAAAAGCAGATAGGAATTTAGATCAGGTAAGGCTTGAGATAATATAGATGTACATAAAAACTACTTGTCCCCTATAGCAAAAAGTTTTATGATGTTGATCAGATTAAGGCTTTCTGAAAAGTAAAATTTTTGAAAGCAGATATAATGAGAATTAAAATTAAGATTCTACCTCTATTTTTACTACCATTGTTTGTATTAGTAGTTTTGAGCCCCACAGTCTTAGCAGTAAGTAGTACATTTTTACAGAAAGCGACTGAATATTATCAGCGTAATTGTTTAAGAAGAAATGTATCTAGATCAGACGCTATTAATTGCTATCTGTTTGATAAAGTAGCAGAACTAGACCAAGGTTTATTAGCTACGAATGATAAAGTTAGAGACTTAGAGTCAATTGTAGCAACTCAGACAGCAGAGATTATCGATTTAAATAACAAGCTAGAGAATATCCCTGTACAATCGTCTAAATCAATAATGGTCCTTGATGCCCATAATAACGAACTGGGGATTTTAGTAGATAAAGGATCGGAAGGTAATAATACAATCTTTGTCCCCAGTATCAACAAATTTATAGATATTCAACACTGGGAAGTTGCAAAAGCAAGTCTCGGGTTCACTACTTCTGACTGTACCGGTACGCCATATCTTACGCCTAAGTCTGATTATGTTCAATCTTCTAAATTCGGAGATTACTACACTACCTCCCCGACTGAGACTCCAAGCGAAAGAGACATAACTAGTATACTTCGGTGGGAACCTTCGTCTGAGACAGTGGTTTGCGCTGAGACGGATTTCGTTTCCTTATCTGTACCTGCTGTAAGCATAACTATTCCTTTCTCAGAACCTCTCGTTCAACCTTTCCAGTTTAAATACCAGTAATTAGCATTTTTGAAGCTAATTTAAGAGTTTTCCACCACCCTAATAAAGAGTATAATTAGCCATAAATTAATATAAAAATGAGGATTAAAATAAGTGACGATGCAGCAAAATACCTGAGTGAGGATGAACGTAAATACCTACTTTTGTTAGAATTTTATGAAGATTTCGCAGCCGAAATTGAAGACTTAAAAAAGCAGTTTGAAGCTAAAAAGATACAACTATTTCCTGATACCTTAATCCCACTACTTCAAAAATATCATATTCCCATTAAATTTGTCCGCCCACTGGAGGAATACATTCAATTTGGGAAAATCTTCTCTGTTTACCAACCTATACAAATTTTTGGAATACGACATCAGCTTAATAGAAGCTTTCTTCACTATGATAAACTTGTCCCACCACCAACTAGGCTGCAGGACAAAATGTTTTGGGATTCATGGTATGAAGGAAATAAACGTGCTTTGGTAGACAAAGGCATTACCCCAGCTCTTCCCATCATTCAACTTAACAAACGGCTCAGCAAAAGTGAGCTACGCAAGTATATATCAGATAAGTGGGACGAAATCGAGGAAGCAATGAAGGATTACGAAAAATCAGACCCAGCGCCTGAAACTATTAAGGATATATCTATGAGAGAAGTTGAGATTTTTGCATCTATATATCGTTACAAAAGAATTACTGGGCTTACTTCTAAAAAGACCTACGAGAAAATTTCCGCTGAATTTGGTATTACATATGCAGAAGCTGATAGAGAGATTGATAGAAAGTATTCAAATATTTCTTCAATTTTAAGAAATCTAGGCTGGGAGAAATAATATCAATTCAAAGTGTAGCACTTTCATAGATACCCACATTGCCACATACAATACACAATCCCTTTAGTAAAATTTAACTAGAAATATATCGAATTTGGCTCTTAGCCAATGTAACGGATTATAAAAATTAAATGATATGAGAAAAGATGTTACTTCATTATTTGAAACGTCAAGTTTACCCCTAGCTGGTGCAATTATTTGCTCTGGAATTTCCCTTGATTCCGTTGTTAAAAACCCAGACGGAAAGTCAGTTTTTATATTTGATCGTTCTAATAACCCTGGTTTAGATCAAGTCATCCAAGATTTCTGGAAAAAGAGTTTACGCACAGAACCCAATGCTTTTTGGGAGGCAATTAGGTTCTTAAAAAGTAGAATTTATGGAGGTTAAATATGAATAATCAAGATAAAAATAAAGATTTATTAAATGCAGCACTTAAATACCTTTCAAAAGGTTGGTCAATAATTCCTATCAGTCCATCTTCTAAAAAACCGTGCCTAGAATCTTGGCTTGAATACCAAAAAAGACTACCTACAATTGAAGAAGTTACGGATTGGTGGACTAAATGGCCCTGGGCAAATATTGGCCTTGTGACAGGCAAATTATCTGGTGTTAGTGTGATTGATATTGATCCAAGACATGGTGGTAATACCAATAATCTAACAGATACAGTTAAATCACAAACTGGGGGCGGTGGTTCACATCATTTCTATAAATATAGCCCTAATATTCATAGCCAGAATGGGGTTAAAGAAGGATTTGATCTAAAATCTGATGGCGGTTATGTAATCCTTCCACCATCAGTTCACGCCTCAGGCAATAAATATATTTGGATCACTCCACCATTTGTTAATGAATTTCAGGAAATGCCTCAATGGATAATTGATCTTCAGGGTACAAACAAAGGTTCAACTAATTTGGATTGGAAGTCAATTCTAGGACAAACAGAAGGAGCTAGAGATATTAATCTCTACAGAGCTGCTTGTAGCCTACTGGCTCGTGGTATCCCATCAAAATTAGTCTATCAGTTCCTGCTCTTTATAAACTCCACCTTCCAGCCTCCACTAGTAACTAAAGAAGTCAATCAGAAATTTGAAAGTGCAGTCAATTTCCTGACCAGGGAAAGGACAAAAAATGGATAATTTTGACGATATTGACGAAAAGATAAAAACCAAAAAAGATAGCAATAAAGAAGACAAAATAACATACTCCCTGGATGCTCCAAACACTATTGATGTTTTAAGTAGTAAAGGAAAGCTAGTTTACCTCACAGAAAATTTAGAATTGATAGATTCAGTAAAACATAATGATGAACTCTTCGTACCGCCACCTCTTAACTCGATACCATATTTAATTGCTGATGCTGAGAAGGTTTTGGGATATTTAGAAGAATATAGGGAGAACCCTCATCATGCTTTAGATTTATATGAGGAGCTTATTGCCTACCATCAAAACATCTCGGAGCTTCCACACGAAGTTTACTATGATCTTTTGGTTTTATGGGATATTCACACCTATCTAATCGACAAGATACACTTTTCACCTATTCTGTATCTATATGCAGTTAAGGAACGTGGTAAGTCAAGAACTGGGAAGGGTTTAATCTTTGTATCCAGGCGTGGAGTTTGGACAGAAACTGTTAGAGAGGCCGATATAATTAGATGGGGTAACGATCATCAAGCAGCTTTGGGGTTTGATGTTAAAAATGCTCCTAAAAAGTTTGAACGCGCTAATTGTGATGATCTTATTTTAGCAAGGTTTGAAAAAGGATCTGTATCCTCAAGAACTTTATGGCCTGAAAAAGGAGCTTTTAGAGATACTAAAACTTTTAATCTTTTCGGACCAACCATTATTGCTACTAATAGGCCAGTTGATGACATTTTAGAATCGCGCTCTATCTCAATTGATATGAAACCAACAAGCCGGAGGTTTAATAATCCGGTTGTATCAGAGAGTGCCTTTGATCTTAAATGTAAGCTCGCAGCTTTTAGGATCTTACATTACAAAGATGAACTAATGGAGGCGGACAAACCAGCTTCAGGTAGGCTCGGAGACATTGTAAGCTCCCTTCATAAGATTGTGCTTACCTTTTTCCCCAACAAAAAAGAATCGTTTTTTAAGTTTCTAAAAACAGTTGAGTCACGAAAAAAAGATGATGCTACAGATACACTAGAGGCAAAAATCATTGAGATAGTAATAGCCATAGAGAACCAGGTTGATGGTGGATTCCTATCCGTAGAGACTATTACTAGAGAGTTTAATAAAGGTAAGGAAGATAAATTTGCTCTTCCAGAAGATACCATTGGGAAAATTTTGAAGGGGTTGGGGTTTGAAAAGAAAAGGACGGCAGACAAACGAGGAATTTACTACAACCTAGAGTTAATAGAGAAATTGAAGCTCAATTATGGTTTCAATGTCTCTAATGACACTTCTGACACTGAAACAGATATACCTAGCACAGATAAAGCAGCCCCTTCAGTAGACAGCGGTATACCAGAAACAGAGTCACATGAGTCACAAGTGTCACTGGATTTAGGTAAAGAAATATTTGGCGAAGGAACTCGTTGGGCTAATGAATCTGAAAGAGGTAAGGCATGATCACAGTTGACGAGATGGTGGAATCTGGTGAATGCCCTTGTGAGGTCTGTAGCAGCCAGGATGCCACATTTAGAGCTCCTAAAAATAAGACTTATCCCTGTTTGGAGCCGGAGGAAGTTCAAGAATTCAAGAAGTTGGTTAAGGAAGTTTACCAGATTGAGTTGAGCGATGAAGTAGCCAGAGATCAAGGCTCAAGGTTAATACAATTATTTGAACTACAGATACAAAATAAGAAGTCCGACTTTAAAAAAGAGCTGGAAGATGGTACAACATGAATAGAGATAAAAATGAAAATGATATGAGTAATATTGCCCTAGCCTACTGTAGAAAATCCGAAGAAGATAAGAAGCGTCAAGTTCTATCCCTTAATGACCAAGTAAATGAATGTAATAAACTTATCAAGGATTATAGCCTTAATTTAATAGTACCTCACTTTAAAGAAGAAAAAAGCGGTCGAAAAGCCGGAGTTAGAACTGAATTTTACAGGATGCTCAATCTTCTTAAGGCTGGTAAAGCTAAAGTTGTCGTTTGCTGGAATGCTAACCGCCTCGCACGTAATATGATTGATGGTAGCGAAATAATTGACCTAGTTCAGCACAAAGGTCTTAGGATTATTACTCCCTACACTCAATATGATTTGTCCAACTGGTTCATGCTCTTAATAGAGTTTGGTATGTCCACAGACTTCAGTCTAAAGCTCTCTAAAGACGTCAAAAGGGGCTTGGAATCCAAAGTAGCTAAAGGAATCAAGCCAGGACTAGCCCCAATTGGCTATCTCAATGTTGGGGAGGTTAAAGGAGAGAAAACTGTTACTAACGATCCAGAAAGGTTTGATTTAGTAAAGAGGTGGTGGCAGATGATACTAACTGGCCAATATACTGTTGATGAGTCCTTAGCTGCAATTACAAAGCTCGGTTTAAGAGATAGGCGGGGTAATCCAGTATCTCGGACTGCCTCATTTAGTCTATTTCATAACGTATTTTATGCTGGATATTTTAATTTCCAAGGTGAGGTTCACAAGGGTATTCAAGAACCAGTGGTCACCTTGGAGGAATTCAATAAGGCTCAAAAAATCATTACTGGTAAGTTTAGCGGTCGGTATATAGATAGAACTGAAATACGCACACTACCTTTGTCTGGCTTTATAAAATGTGGTGAATGTAGCTCAACTATTACTTCGGAAAGAAAAACTAAAACATATAAAAATGGCACGTCACGAGAGTATTTCTGGTATAGATGTAAGAAAAATAAAGGTGTCTGTACCCAAAGATCTTATACACCGGCTGATGATTTAGAAGGCCAGGTTAGGACTTTCATTAGTAATTTAGAACTTAACCCAAGGTTTATTGATTGGGTCAGGAAAGTGCTCAAAAGAAGAAATCGAGATGAGTTTGAATTTGAGCATAAAAATAAGGAAGTTCTAACTAAAAGATTACACGAAATTGATGGTAGTAAAGAAAAGTTATTTAGTATGAAAATTGACGGTCTCTACTCTGAAGATGAGTATAAACAGAAAAAAGCGGCTATCCTAAAAGAAGAAGCAGATATTAAGGAGCAGCTTAATTCGGATAGAATTTCCTACTGGGAGCAGATGATTGATAATACCTTAGAGTTTGCCGGGAATATTCTCGAATTATTTAACACCGGAGACGACTATACTAAAAGGATGGTTTTACAAATACTTGGGTCGGACTTGAAATTAAAAGACAAAAAGCTTTACCTAGAGGCTAAATCGGTATTTATGTTCCTTAGAAATAAGCAAAATGAGCTTTCTGAAGAAAACGGTTTGGTCGGACTAAAGAAAGGGCCGTCACATCAATCTAATCAGGCAGAATACGACCCTTCAATCCACTTTGGAGCCGGAGGCGGGATTCGAACCCGCGACTTGCTGTTTACAAAACAGCTACTCTACCACTGAGTTACCCCGGCAATAGGGACAATTAATTTTACCAAATCTAGGAGTGAATTTGAACCAGGAGATAAAATGATTTTAAAATAAAAAATCCCCCGAAGGATCGGGGGAGAATAATACCGCCTACTTGACCGTGTTTTTAAGGATTTTTCCCCTGGACTTTAAAGTGGGGATCTTAGGAAATACCATAACAGTATCTCCACCCAGATCAACCCGTTGTACACCAACGATGGAGGAAAATATTCCCTAAATTTTCAAACGTGCCAAGCAGGTTGGGTTCTTCAGATAAAGAACCATCTACTTTGCCCTGCCATGTACCAGCCGGTACATGGTCCTGTTGGGCATAATCATCATAGCAAAGGAACGCGGCTTTTGTCAAGTTAAAATTCCTTCCTAAAAGTAGCAGAAAAGGTTGATTTAAAGCTGATTTTTTACCTTCTTGAGGAGGAGTGGGACTGATAGTGACCGTAGGTGAGGGTGTAGAGGAAGCACACCCTGCAGTTGGTTCTGTTCCCTTAATAAAATATTCTCTCCTGCAGGTATAAGTAACAATCCCTTCGGGCTGAATAAACTGTTCTTTGGGGGTGCCTTGTAAAAACTTCTCCATCAGCTGTTTCCAAATAGGGGCTGCCCCCAAAGATCCAGCCACACTGTTCATCGGCCGGCCGTCATTATTGCCTACCCATACCCCAATAGCCAGTGAGGGAGTGTAGCCTATGGTTAAAGAATCCCGGTAGCTTTCACTAGTGCCGGTTTTAACCGCTACCTTTCGGGAGATATTTAGAACCGTCCCAAAAATTTCAGCTCGGGCACCGCTATCGGAAAGAATTGAGGAGATTAAAAAGGCGACTTCGGAGTTTAAGACCTTTTTAGGTTTAGCTTGGTGGGTGTAGATGACCTGATCGTATTTATCTTTAATCTCTAAAATAAAGCTGGGGTCATTTTTCAACCCCATATTAGCAAAGGTAGCATAAGCGTTGGTGATATCTAAAAGTTTGACCTCTCCAGCTCCTAAAACCAAGGATAATCCATACCTTTGGGGATCTTCAATAGTGGTAATCCCCACTCTCTGGGCCATCTCTACTGCTGAAGAGACTCCCAATTTAGACAGTACTTCTACTGAAGGAACATTTAAAGAGTTGGCCAGGGCCCGTCTGGCAGTTACCGGGCCGCGGAACTTACCGTCATAGTTTTTGGGGCGGTAGTTGGTGGCAAAAGTAGTGGGTTGGTCCCAGAGGATTGTGGCTGGAGTGATTACCTTTTCCTCTAAAGCAGCAGCGTAAACAATTGGTTTAAAAGAAGATCCAGGTTGACGGGGCATAACTGCGACATTAACTTTGCCAAACCCCTCGGCTCCCCAATCCTTACTGCCTACTAAAGCCTTAATCTCTCCGGTTTTAGGATCTTCCACGACTATCGCGGCGTTGGAAACGTTATTGGGCGCCAGAATTTTAAGCTGCTGTTTGACTACCTGTTCAGCTTGAGTTTGGAAGTTGAGGTCTAAAGTGGTTTTAACTTTAAAGCCGGAGCGGGAGACTTTATCTTCTCCATAATGGGCTATTAACTCATCTTTAACCATGATGGCAAAATGAACACCTGTGGTGTTTAAATCATTTGCTTTGGGCTTAAATTTAAGTGTTTCTTTCTCTGCTTTTAAGCGATCCTCATCAGAGATCATCTTTTGTTCCATCATCTTTTGCAAGATTAACTCCTGCCTCTTTTTAATCTCGGTCAAATCATTGGACAGCGGTGAGAGCTTTGAAGGGGCTGGCAGCAGGCCTACCAGTAGTGCTGCCTCGGCCAGATTTAAGTCTGGAGATTTTTTGTCAAAATACCTGCCGGCTGCTTCTTCTACCCCAAAAGCTCCTTCTCCAAAATAAACTGAATTTAAGTACATCTCTAAAATCTCATTTTTGTTGTACCTTCTTTCCAGCTCTTGAGCCAAAAGTATCTCCTGGATTTTACGGGTGATGCTTTTGTCAGGTGAAAGTAAAGCATTTTTGACCAGCTGTTGGGTGATAGTGGAGCCTCCCGAAGCAAAATTGCCTCTTTTAATATCAGTGATTAAAGCCCTGACGATAGCTTTAGGGGAAAATCCATAGTGGGAGTAAAATTCTTTGTCCTCAGAAGCAACAGTTGCCATCTGCAGGTAAGGTGAGATTTCGTCCAGTGGTACAGCTTGTCTTTCTCTGCCTTGATAAAAGGTAAAGAAGGGTTGATTATTCCGGTCGAAAAGAACCACCCCGGTACTACTTTTATTCATAATCTCTTCTTTGCTGTCTAAATCAGGGATATAGGTGGCATAAGTAATAATTGGTACTAAAGATAAAAATAAGGTTAAGGCTAGAAAAATTGCTAAAAATTTTCTTTTTAAGTTTAGCCTAGAGTTTTTCCTTTTGGATTGTTTCTTGTTTTTAGGAGGAGAGTTGAGGGATAGCTTCATGCTCCCATAGTACGTAACAAATGAGTATTAAATGTAAAAAGAGAGGAAGGAATGTGTAAAGGCCTAAAAAAATATTCTTTTGCTAACTGTTAGTTATGGTGGAGTGCAAATATAGCGGGGCACATAAGAAACTATATCATCAGCTGTTCCATAGAGATGGTCAGCTCCCACGGTACGAAGACTGTCTCGGTTACAATTACCACCCTCTAACTCATTTTCATCCCAAAGATAAGGGTTGCCCCAAGGATCGCGGGGAAGAAGATCAGAGCTGATAGTTTGCCAGGAAGCGGTCAGATCATCAATACAAGCCTGATCCAGGGAAACATTAGGGCTGGCCCGGCAGCTTGCGCATTCAGAACAGAAGTTCTGGGTGATTTGGCCAAAGGTTTTTTGTTTAGCCAGTCTGGCGATGGCGATGCTTTTGTAGATAGAAACAAAGTCTGCTTTGACAATAGTGGTGGTGGTTTTATTGATGGTATTAAAGTAAGAAAGAAATCCTATGGTTGATAAGATAGCTAAGATGGAGATTACTACCAAAAGCTCGATAATGGTAAAGCCAGCAGTTGATTTTAGCATAGAACCCTTGACATTAATATTGTACTTGATATTCTAAACTTCTGCCTAAATATATATAATACTACCGATGTCTAATTTCAAAATCATTGCTACAGATAAAAAAGCCAGGGCAGGAGTTTTAAAAACAGCCCATGGAGAGGTCCAAACTCCGGTGTTTATGCCTGTAGGGACACAGGGGACGGTTAAAGCTTTAAGTCCAGATGATTTGGAAATCTTAGGGGCTCAAATTATTCTGGGTAATACCTATCATCTTTATCTTAGGCCGGGAAATAAATTAATCAAAAAATTAGGGGGACTTCATCAGTTCATGGGGTGGGAAGGACCAATTCTGACCGATTCAGGGGGCTTCCAGGCCTTTTCCCTGGGAGCCATGATTGAGCATGGAGTAAAGAAAATTCAAAGCGGGCGAGACGACGGGATACTGCAGCGGCAGGACCCGCCACAAGGAAAGAAGAATCGAGATGAGAGTTTGACAAGGGGGCCTTTGGTAAGTAAAATCACTGAAAATGGAGTACAATTTGTATCCCATTTAGATGGCAGCAAGCACCTTTTAACCCCGGAAAAATCTATGGAAATCCAGCTGGATTTAGGCTCAGACATCTGTTTAGTTTTAGATGAGTTGTTATCACCGCTTCATTCTGTGGAGTATGTCAGGCAGTCTTTAGAAAGGACTCACCGCTGGGAACTAAGAAGTAAAGAGTATTTTCAAAAGCATGTAGGAAAATCCTTAAATCCTCGATCCCAGCTTTTTGGGATATTACAAGGTGTTTTTGATGAGGAGATAAGGAAACATGAAGCCAGATGGGTGGTTCAGCAAGATTTTTCTGGAATTTCCATTGGAGGATCTTTTGCTTTGCCCTCCGAAGCCTTGGCGAAGGAGGGAGACCTTGTTGATTCTGGGGTTTTGGGAGTTGACTGGGCAGCTGCCAAAGCTATTGACAAAACTATGGAATGGGTAATTCCCTTGTTACCAGGGGAATTACCCAGACATGCTCTAGGAATTGGAGAGGTGAGAGACTTGTTTGCCTGCATTGAAAGGGGTTTGGATATGTTTGATTGTGTGGCCCCAATGAGAAGGGCTAGAAACGGTAGTTTATATATCAGTCCAGCTAATAGAGGGAAAGAGAGTAACAAATTTACTCTTAATATCTCCAGGTCAGAGTTTAAAGAAGATAAAAAAGCTATAGATCCAGGGTGTTCCTGCTACACCTGCCAAAACTTCTCCAGAGCTTATCTAAGACATTTATATTTAGCTAAGGAGTTGTTGTATTACAGATTAGCCACCATTCATAACGTTTTCTTTATAGTAAACCTTGTCAAATCAATCAGGGAAGCAATTATTGATAAACAATTTACCTCACTAAAAAAGAAGTGGATAATTTAGCCTCACAAGGCTGGTCCTTGCGTGCCTGAGCATTAAAACAACCTTAAGGGGACATTTAAAAGGGAGCCTAAAATGCCTACAGCTGTGCCTAAGATTAGGCTTAATAAGGAGACTCCTCCTATGGAGATAAACCATAGGGCAAAGATAATCAGCAGCCCATACTTTTCCAAAGATTGATACCGGGCTGCCAACTTGTAGGGAAGGAAAGATAGAACTACTTTTGACCCATCCAGGGGTGGAATAGGCAGTAAATTAAAAACTCCTAATATTAAATTGATAGTGACTGTAAACCTGAGTACATTTATTAAACTAATATTAGTATTTGGAGCGAAGTTAACAGCTAAATGAAATAAGAAAGCTCCTAAAACAGCTAAAGCAAAATTAGCAGCTACCCCAGCTAAAGAAACCAACAGCTCACCGCGTCTTATATCAGAAAAATTTAAAGGGTTAACCGGGACTGGTTTAGCCCAACCAATGATAAACCCCGGTCCTCCCCCCAGTAAAACCGGCAAAAACCCTAACATGGGTACCAAAACTGTCCCTATAGGATCAATATGAGGCAGGGGATTTAAAGTCAGTCTTCCGGCAAGCTCGGCAGTCCTGTCTCCAAACTTTAAAGCTGTAAAGCCGTGCATCACCTCATGTAAGATAACAGAAAAAAGCAGGATAACTATGGATAAAGATAAAAAAGCTGGGTCCATTGAGAAAATTATATATTATTTAAAGCTTAAGCAACAGCCTTTTATGCTATACTTTTTAGTAAGTATTATCTTTTATGTCTAGTATGTCTAGCTCTGCCCCAAAAGCTGCTGGTTTTACCTTAATTGAACTTTTGGTGGTAGTGGCCATTATAGCTATTTTGGCAGTGGTCTCCCTAGCTTTGTTTGGCAATGTTCAAAAAGCTGCTCGGGATGGAGTCAGAAGATCCAATATTGATACTCTGGCTAAAAATTTAGAGACCAGGTTTGATTATGGTTCTTCTTTATACCAGCAACTGGATCCCAAT
>LCBT01000004.1 GCA_000997385.1 Candidatus Daviesbacteria bacterium GW2011_GWA1_41_61 | reverse complement strand
TTTTAATAAAGGTTCTATCCCGGAAATTATTAAAGACGGAGAGACGGGATATGTAGTAAATGACGTTGACGAGATGATAGAGGCGGTGAAAAAGATTAATCAAATAGACCGGGCTCAATGCAGAAAATATGCTTTGGAAAATTTCAGTGCTCAAAAAATGGCTGACAGCTACGAACAAATCTACTGGAAAATCCTTCAAGAAAAAAAATTAGCTGTTAAGGACAGGACACCAGCGGTTTTTGTTTCCTCTTCACTGACTCACTAAATCTTATAGTTTAAATACCCCTTGTTATCCATTTCCACTGTGATAAACTTTCACCTCATCTAAAACTGCCGATGGATAAACAACATCTTTTTCAGCTAGCATACAAGTGTCTTCTCGATCTAGTCACGGAGGAGGGCATCAACGCCTCGGGCCGAGAGGAAGCTTTTGGGTGTACCTTTGGCCGAGACAGTGCCATTACTGTTCTCAAGGTCTTAAAAGCTCACCGCAAAAAACCCCTTCCTTTGCTTCTGGAGATCTCTAAGAAAACGTTGCTGGATTTAGTCTCTCTACAAGGAAAAGAATTTAATCTTGAAAGCGGAGAGGAACCAGGGAAGATTATCCATGAGTTTCGTAAAAACCGTTATGAACACCTGCTTAAAGGAAACAAACCTTGGTTTGTCTATCCTGACGGGCTCTTACGAAACTATGATAGTATCGATTCAACACCTCTAACTTTAATTGCCCTTTATAAATATTGGCAGACAACTGAGGATAATGAGTTTCTGATGACGGTTCTTCCATCAGTGGAAACAGGGCTAAACTGGATACTCAAATTTGGAGATGTTGACAATGACTTCTTAGTCGAATATAGTCTCCCTAAATCTCGAAAATATGGAGGACTGACCGTTCACTCTTGGACAGATTCTCATCAATCAATCATCAAACCAAATGGAAAATTTCCTAGGTATCCTATTGCTCCAATAGAAGTACAAGCTTTCAGTTGGCTAGCTTTAAAGTATTGGGGACAATTTTATTCATTTCATTCTCCCACTTTTGCCCAAAAAATTTTGGACTTTGCAGATAAAATGAAAAAGATTTTCAACGCCAAATTTATCTTCCAAAATCAAGGATTATATTACGGTGTTCAAGCTCTGGACGGGAAGAAAAAGCAGCTTACGACTATTACAGCCAATCCACTACTGACCCTTTGGGCGAGCTTCCAAGAAGACAAACAAACAGAATCAATCTTAGATCAAAAATTGATCGATGATTTTGTAAAGAGAGCTTTTCAGGATGACTTATTTGTGACAGATGCGGGGATAAGAACCATGAGCTCTACCTCACCTACGTTTAACCCTAACCGGGACTCATATCACAACGGCAGTTTTTGGCCCATGCTCAATGGTTTAATTGTTGAGGGTTTGGAAAACTTCGGTTACTTTGATGAGGCTCAAAGACTAAAAGAGGCCTCGCTTTTACCCATCATTCATTTTGGTTGTCCTATTGAACTTTATATCAAAGATCAGACTGGTTTTGTGGAATATCTTTCTCCTTATGGACAAACTGGATGCCGTCACCAGGCCTGGTCTGCTGCCTCCCTGATGGATATGACAGCCGGAGATTAAGTTGTACAGATAAAAACTTTCTTTTTGCTAGAATCTACAAAGTAGGACAAATTTTCTCTTTTCATGAGTTAGATAATAGCCAGCATCTTCATCCCATTCAGAGTCAAACAGAATTACATGTACCGGGGTGACAGCTCCTTCTCCCTTAGGTTTTTGAAGAGGTTGAAGAGACAGTGAATCTCTTAAATCGTTTAATCTGTTGGTAACTCTAGATCGATTGGGCTTAACACTAAATTTCCCATTACCTTTAATAATTTCTATGACTGCCTGATTAACTTTATCAGTCAAAGAAGTTCTGTCTGCTAGTACCTTTAAATCAATGTCCTTCACATATCTACCTTTTAACTTTTCTACACTCTCTACTACGCTACTACCAATAGCTACTAGGCTACCACCTATGGGTACATCTCTATTTTCCAAATCTTTTATAATTGCCAGGACATTAGCATAGTTTGCCAAAGACCATTCCCTTAGCTGGTCTAAATAGTCCTCTCTTGACATCTGGACCCGAGGTCTTTCCTCTCCCTTCCCCCATAACTGCTCAAATAATCTCCTTACTATGTCTAACTTATTTCTTCTCCCTCCTGCAGTATATATAGGGGTCCGATCAATCTGTTCAAGCGGAGAAGTTGTTGCTCCTGGCTGTTTCCCTAAATCTGCTTCCATATCCATATATTAACATATTCAGGGAGTTAAGACGGGGTCTTTACAAGTTCACAACAATCCCCATCATCATCGATCAGAAGGACAGTGTCTTCGGATTCTTTGGACACGGCAATATGATTATTTCTCCTCAGGAGGGATGACCACTGCTGCCAAAATATAGGCAATTACCCCTGGGACAAAACCGGTAAAGACAGTTATTAATACCCAAGCTAAACGTAAAATGGTGGAATCAACATTCAAATAGTGGCCGAGCCCCCCAAAAACACCTGCCATCAACCGGTCATTTTTGCTACGGTATAATTTACCTGTTTTCATATCAATATGATATCACACCTCCTCCGAGTTAAACTCACCTTCTTCTCCCCGTCCATAGATTCCCAAGAGCTCTGCCCGGGCAATGATATGAGGCTCCATCGCCTTATCTATCTCTTCTCTTTGTGCACTTATGGAAACGTCCAACTCACTGTCTAAAGCATACAGTTTAAAAAAATAACGGTGTTGTCCGGAAGGCGGACAGGGACCTGTATAGGAGCGCATGCCGGCACTGTTTAAACCCACTTCCGCTCCAGTTGGAATCTCTCCCTCCTCAATTTCCTCAATAATAGGATCAATATTCCACACCAGCCAATGAGTAAAAGTCCCCTCGGGGGCATCAGGGTCATCCACAATCAAGGCTAGACTAACTGCCTCAGGAGGAACTTCGATCATGGTTAAAAGAGGGTTAGTATCATCACCATCACAGGTATACTCGATAGGAATAATCTCCCCATTTAAAAAAGCAGTACTTGTCAATTTCATACTCGATAAACTCCCCGCATATTATTCTTTCAAGATATACAGAAAATAGTAAACTTTGATAAATGTTTGGTAAGGAAAATGTATTAATTTAGCTCTTTTTGTTATAATAAATCTGTGGATCTGCCCAAATACCAGACGGGTTTTGCCTTGATTCTTTTTATCGTTGGTCTATTTATTACCTCTGCCTCCATAGTAGGAGGGGCTTTTTATCTTAAAGCCAACCATCCTTCTTTAGTCAACAAACTCTCCTCTATTCCTAAACATAAGCCAATCACTCCGAAATCCCAACCCGGAGTAACCCAGATAAAGAAGGATCCTACTCCCCCATTATTGCCTCCTGGGTTAGACCAAAAATTTGTCTCGGCTCAAAATAACTTTAGCTTTAAACTTTTCCAAGAACTTGTCAAAGTTGACTCTTTAAAAAATATCTTTATTTCCCCCTCGGGCATCTCTTTAGCCCTTTCCATGGTTTACCAAGGAGCTTTAGACCAAACCAAAGATGCCCTAACCCAAACTTTAAATATTCAAGATATTTTTAAAGAAGATTTGAACAAAAACAACCAGGATCTGTTAAATATTTTAAAAAGTACTGACCCTAAAGTAGAAATCTCTGTTGCTAACTCTATTTGGGGAAAGAAGGATATAAAGTTTAATCAAGATTTTATAGATACCAACCAAAAATACTACCAGGCTCAAGTCAAAAATTTAGATTTTACTCAACCAAATGCTGCTGCCACTATTAATAATTGGGTAAAAGAAAACACTAAAAACAAAATTGCCCAAATTGTCAGCTCTCCATTTCCTAAAAATACTGTTTTATATCTTATTAATGCTGTTTATTTTAAAGGAATCTGGACAAAGGAGTTTGATAAAAAACTAACCAAAGATCAAGACTTCACTGCAGCCAATAAATTAAAAAAGCAACATCCGATGATGGAGCAAAAAGGGACCTTTAAATATTTAGAAAATGATGATTTTCAGGCCATAGATCTCCCTTATGGGCAAGAGGGTAGGTTTAGTATGTATCTTTTTTTACCCAAATATGGGTTAAAACAGTTTACTGCCACTTTAAGTGCTCAAAGTTGGAATGGGTGGATGGAAGAATTTAGGGAAACAGAAGGGACAATTATTTTACCTAAATTTAAAATGGAATATGAGAAAGAGTTAAAGAATCCTCTGATTAACTTAGGGATGGGGATAGCTTTTGGGGCCAAGGCTAATTTTGATAACCTAGCTAAAGATATATATCTTAGTACAGTCAAACAGAAAACTTATATTGAGGTCAGTGAAGAAGGGATAAATGCTTCCGGTGTTAGTAGTATGCAAACCCCTGATAAAGCAGCCAAACCATTTTCTATACAAATTAATAAACCTTTTTTCTTTGCCGTCAGGGATAACCGCTTAGAAACCATTTTATTTATGGGGATTATTAACGATCCCAAATTAACTTAGTTATAACCATTAGGTTACACTATTTCTTACTCTTTTTAGATTTCTTAGCTTTTCGAGCCATCTTCCTCACCCCCTATAATCTAGGATATATCAACCAAACAAAATGTCAAGATCTGGGGTCACTAGCATCATAGAGATAGACTTCCTCCTTTTTTACCAATCCTTGTCCTATCAGCCACCAAAAGTAGATTAAAATTACCACACTCATTGGGTTAAATGACATCATCGTTAAAAGACCTATTAATGAAGCAGCTTCTAAATTTTTCCTCTGAGAACTGAATTTCTTAAAGGTTTGACCTAGCAACCAAATGATTACTGCTATACCAACAATTCCACCTTGGACCCAATAATCTAATAGAAAGTTGTGGGCGCTGTCCACATACTGATACCGGATATTGTTATTTAGCAGTTGGGAAGTCTCTTTTAAAGACTGCTCAATGTTACCCAATCCATGACCCAAAAGAGGACTTTCTAGTCCAGAAAGGGCAGCTGTCTGCCAAATCTCAGCTCTATTTTCAAACCACCCCCCTCCTTCTATCAATGACAGAGACCAGCTCAAGATTAAAAGACAAAGAGTTGTTATCAGCGATTTAAGGTGAGATAACTTGATGAATTTTATCAGGAACAGAAAAAAAATTTGCAGGCCCAAAGCCACCAGTCCTGAACGTGATCCGGAGGCAAATACTAGCGCCAGAGCCAAAATAGGCCCAATCAATCTCCAGATCAATTTACTCTGACTAAAAAATAGAAAGGACCAAAGAAAAATTCCTGCAGCAGCTAAAGAATTAGGCTCTCCTAAAGTTCCCACTCCTCTACTAACTTCATTGCCAGAAACCAAAAAAGAACTCCCAACTAACCCAACCAAAGCAAGTAGCGGCAGGTAAAAGGGAATTTTATTTGTCTTAACTGGTAAAGCAAGGTAAGCAAAGATAAGTAAATTCCACAACAAAAAAACTCCTTGCAGTCTAAAAGTATTACCAAAAAAGGTTGTAGGGGTGTTTAAAAAGATCAGGTGGGTTAAACCTAAAAGAATTAATACTGCAAAAGGCCACCATTCTTTTAGGGAAAAACTTTTCCAGGTATGGTTTTTTTGAAAAATCCAGATAAGAGTCAGTAGAATAATAGTTATCTCGGCTAGGAAAACTTTAGGAATCTCAAAAGGTGAAGCTCCAAAAGGTAAAACTATAAAGGGAAGTCCAAACAAAAGGAAAAAGGTTAAATATTTAATCACCCTGCTTTAATCTTAACAGATTATTTTTTAGTCTGGAGTCTGCCCTGAAATGAAATGTTGTCTATATTACTATCAGAGACGGTAACAAAACGGGAAGAAGGCTTAAATTGGGTGCCTAAAGAATCAATAGCACTAATAACATAGTTTCCACTTCTGACCAAGGCAGAATAATAGCCTTGAGAGTTAGTGCTAACATAATACCAGCTGCCTGATTCGATTCTATTAATTCTAACCCAGACATTCCCAGCAGGAATAATTTTACCAAAGGCTTTATAGGTAACTTGACCACTTACAGCAAAATAACTTATAGGACTGGTAATAGCAGAGGTGTTGGTATTTTCTGTTTGCTGAGCTACCACAGTTTTAATCTGTTGGGATAAAACAATTCCTCCCAAGAGAAGTAAAAATAAGCTCAAAATTAATTTTATTTTCATGAAGGTAAAGTATAACAGAATAATACCCCCTTGTCAACTACTCTAGGATATTATCTCTTTGGAGATTGCTTTTTGGCTCTGGCTTTGTGGGCTAGACCGTATTTTCTTCTCTCTTTAACTCTGGGATCCCGGGTTAATAACCCAGCTTGTTTTAAAAGCAAACGGTATTGTGGGGAAATCTTCGCCAAAGATCTGGCCACCCCATGGGCCAAAGCCCCAAGCTGTGAAACGACCCCTCCACCTTTGATTTTGACAGTGGCAGTATATTTACCCAAAGTTTTGGTTATCTCAAATGGTCTTTGATAAGCCTTTTGATAGACTATGCCTCGAAAAACTTCTGAGATAGGTCTCCCATTAACTATAATTGGACTGTTACCCTCCAAAACTCTTACCCGGGCTACTGCCTCTTTCCTTCTACCAATGCCTTGAGCCCCCTTAGAGTCATTCATCTCCTTTTTCCTCCTTTAGTTCCTTTTTAAAAGGATGCTCTGATCCAGAGTAAACATGTAGCTTTTTAATTATCTGCCGGCCTAATTTGCTTTTAGGTATCATACCAGAAATAGCATGAATAACAACCTCTTCTGGTTTTCTTGTCCGCAAACCTTCTAGGGTTTCCTCTTTAAGCCCTCCAGGGTAGCCGGAGTGTCTGACGTATTTTTTCTGTTGTTCTTTTCTTCCTGTAACCTTTATTTTACCAGCATTTATCACTACTATATTGTCACCCATGTCCAAATAGGGCACATAGTTAGGCCTACCTTTACCCATTAAAAGCGTTGCCACCTCTGTGGCTAACCTGCCTAAAATTTTATTTTTAGCATCAATCAAATGCCATTGTCTTTGAATATCTTTAGCTGAAACTTTATTAGTAGACATAAATTGAATTTATCCCCTGGTGATTTTTCCTTTTTTAGATTTGGTCTTTTTCTCTTCTTTAGAAATTTCCTTTACTGAAACTTTTTCCGCAACTGCCTCTTTCTCTTCTCCCTTAATACGTGCTACTTTTCCCTTACTGCTTATTTCCCTATCCCCTTCTACCAAACTCATTCTGACCTTCAGGGCCCCGTCACCAGCCCGTTGTCCTAATTTGACGATATTGGTAAACCCTGAGGTGCGGTTTTTATATCGGGGAGCAATCTCTTTGAAAAGTTTACTGCTGACTTCCTGTTGAGGAAGAACTGATAAAACTACCCTTCTGGAAGCCTCAGTATTGCTGATACTTTTGGAAATTAACCGGTCTACTAAACCCTTGATAGCTTTGGCTTTAGTAGAAGTGGTGATAATGCTTTCGTTTAAAAAGAGACTACGAATTAAACCCCTAAAGAGGGCTGTCCGTTGATTTTTATCACGACCGAGGTGTTTACCATAAACCCTATGCCTCACTTAAGATCAAGCCCCTTTCTGAAAGCTTTTGAGAAATTAAGGAAAGAGATTGAACTCCTAAATTTTTAGCTTTAAGAAGCTGAGTGCGGGAAGTAGTAATGAGATTTTCTACAGTGTCAATATCAACAGCCTTTAAAGCGTTAGTAATACGGACCGGCAAGTCTAATTCCTCCACACTTAACTTCAAAACATCATTAGAGATAGCCGGCTCAACTACCTCTTCCCCTTCAAAAGTAGGTTCAAAGATCTGCTTAAAATAAACACTTAAAATCCTGGCACTTTCATTTAAGGCCTCTTCAGGTTTGATTGTCCCATCGGTCGTAATATTTAAAATCAACTTATCAAAATTGCTACTTCTGCCTACCCTGGTAGGTTCAACTTTATAGTTAACCAAAACCACTGGAGAGTATATAGAATCAATAGAAATAACTCCAATCTCTTCGGCTTTTTTCTCATCTGCCCCTAAATAACCCACTCCTTTTTCAGCTGTCATTTCAATGTTTAATTTAGCTGAAGGAGAGTTTAGTGAAGCGATATGTAGATCAGGGTTAATAATCTCTGCTCCCCCCAGGGTATCAATATCCCGGGCTTTTACTTCCCCTTTTCCTGAAGCTTGGAGTCTCATCTTTATAGGTTTATCAGAAAAAATCTTTAAACGGACCTGCTTAAGATTTAGAATAATCTCGGTCACGTCCTCAGAAATGCCAGAGATGACGGAAAACTGATGAGATACTCCATCAATTTTAATAAAAGAAATTGCTGATCCTTCTAAACTAGTCAAGAGCACCCTTCTTAAACAGTTACCCAGAGTATGACCAAAACCTGCCTCCAGAGGTTCAACTATAAAAGCGCCCTCTGTATCTGAATTAGTTGTTGTTGTTACTTTAAAATTAATCATAAAGAGTTATCTGCTATAGTATTCTACTATCAGCTGTTCGCTAATTCCCTGCTCAGCCTCATCCCGCTTAGGCAACCTTAAAACCTTGCCTACTATAGCTTTCCTATCAAGCCACTCTGGCAAGGTTTGCGCAATTGTCAAATTCTTTTTGACCTGAGTATTATCCAACATTTTATGGGAAATAGCAACAGTTGACCCAGTTTTTACCTGAAAGGAAGGGATATTAACTTTTTTGTTATCAACTAGGATATGACCGTGGGAGACAAGTTGTCTGGCAGCAGCCCGGGAAGAAGCCAGACCTAGCCTATAGACAACATTGTCTAGACGGGTTTCTAAAAGCTGCATTAAAACCTCTCCGGTATTACCAACCTTCTTACTGGCCATCTGATAATACCTGGCAAATTGTTTTTCTAAAAGTCCATAAGTTCTTTTAGCCTTTTGTTTTTCTCTAAGTTGTACGCCAAACTCAGAGATTCTCCTTCTGCTTCGAGCTCCATGTTGACCGGGAGCCACTGCTCCTTTACGTTCAATGTAGGCTGCATCTTTGGCAAAAATGGCCACTCCTTCTCTCCTACTCAGTCTTCTTTTTGGTCCTGTATAGCGTCCCATTATACTCTCCTCTTCTTTTTAGCTCTTGGTCCTCCAAAAGGTACAGGGGTGACATCAGCAATCATGGTAATATTTAAACCAGCGCTCCTTAAGGCTCGAAGAGAAGAATCACGACCAGATCCAGGACCTTTAATATAAACCTCTACTGCCGTCATACCAACGCTTTTGGCCTTATTGACTACCGATTCAACAGCAGAAATAGCGGCAAAGGGGGTGGCTTTCCTCGCTCCTTTAAACCCGGAAGCTCCAGAAGAACTCCAAGCTAAAGTATTACCTAGAACATCAGTTAAAGTAACTAAAGTATTATTAAAGGTAGCTGTCACATAAACTCTCCCAGTAGGGATCTGTTTTTGCTCAACTGACTTTTTAACCGCTTTTACTTTGATGGTTTGTTTCTTAGCCATTATTTGCTTCCCCCAATTTTAGCCACTACTTCTTTTCGGACAGTTCCCATAGTTTTTCTCTTACCTCTTCTAGTCCTGGCATTAGAACGGGTTCTTTGTCCCCGTACTGGCAGGCCACGGCGATGCCTTATTCCCCGATAAGCGTTAATCTCTTCTAATCTTCTAATATTTTGGGTCACTTCTTGTCTCAAATCTCCCTCTACCTTAAACTGGTCCAAGGCTTTTTGTATCTTTCCCACCTCTTCCTCAGTTAAATCTTTAATTCTTTTAGCCCCCTCTACGCCGGCATCTGTTATCACCTTAAGCACATTAGACCTCCCTATCCCATAGATATAGGTTAAGCCAATATCCACTCTTTTATTGTCTGGTAAATCCACTCCGGCAATTCTCATATTTTATTTTATCCTTGACGTTGTTTGTGTCGTGGATTACGCGGACAGACGACATACAAGATGCCCTCCCGCTTAACTATTTTACAAAACTTACATCGTGTTTTTATTGATGCTTGCACTTTCACGTTTTTAATTCTACCTTTCTTTATTTACCGATAAAAAGAATTAAAAAGGCAAGGTTCTGCGAGTACAAGGTATAATTTCTCATACCGACGCACGAGCAGGTCTTTATATATTCCTTGACTCTATTTTAATCTAAAAGTGATCCTGCCTTTAGTCAAATCATACTTTGGACTCATTTCCATCCTGACTCTGTCTCCTGTCATTAATTTAATATAATGCATCCGCATTTTACCGGAAATGTGAGCTAAAATCACCTTCCCTACCAGTTCTGGAATTTCAGCACGGTCAATCTCCACCCTAAAGAGGGTACTTGGCAGTACTTCTAAAATTTTACCTTCTACTTCGATAATATCTTGGTCCATCTTAATTGTTTAAACAGGCAATTTGTAATTTTAACAAAAACTAATTCAAAACACAACCTATAACTGCGCAAGCAGTTACACCTAAGTGTGTTCACGCTTATACTTTTCTCCAATCAGTTAATACTTCTGCTTTCCTATCCCCCACTATTAAACTCATCTCAAAAATCCCTCCTAAACTGCCATCCTTCGTCGCTAAAGTCCAACCATCTGCCTTTTGGTAGATCTCTCCTCTTCCGGCTGCATAGATCACCTCCACAGCTAAAGTCATTCCCTTTTTTAAGATTAAACCTGTCCCCCTTTGGCCATAGGTAGGCACTTCTGGCTCTTCATGACCTGACCTGCCTACTCCATGCCCAGCCAAGCTTTTGACCACCGAATAACCAGCTTCCTCTATAACCTGTTGCATCGCAGAAGAGATATCCCCGATTCTATGGCCCTCCACAGCCTGGTTGACAGCTGCCCATAAAGACTCCTCACCAGACTTCAAAAACTGCTTTTTTTGCGGGTCAGCATCTTCTCCCACCACTACTGTCCAGGCAGTATCGGTATGCCATCCTTTATAAACAGCGCCCAAATCAACTTTTAAGACATCCCCCGCCTTAAGGGTAATATCCCGGGGGATACCATGCACTACCTCCTCATTAATATTTAGACAACTTCCCCAAAGATACCCCGGAACGGCTTTAAAAGAATGTTTACCGTCTAACCTTAAAATTTCCTCCTCAGCTACTCTGTTTAACTGCCGTAAAGAAATCCCCGGCCGAACACTTTCTAAAACCTTTTTTAAAGCTAAAGCTGATATCTGCCCGCTCTTTCGCATTAATTTCAGCTCTTCTTGGTTTCGGATTGACGCTGCCGTCTTAGTCATTTTTACCCTCAACCCTTAACTTGTCTTCAATATCAGCTGCCACCTCCTCAATAGATCGTTCTCCATCTATAGTAACGAGCTTCTTCTGTTTTTGATAATATTCCAACAACGGTGCTGTTTCTTTATGATACCAACTCAGTCTCTCCTTAATTGCCTCAGAGGTATCATCTTCTCTGCTTCTATCTAAAAGTCTCCTCTCTGCCTCCTCGTCTGAAACCTTAAGATAGACAACCCTATCATAATCAGGATTGTAAACCTCAAGCTGGGACAAAGACCTCGGGTAGCCGTCAGCCACAAAACCTTTCCGGTACTCGGGTTGAGATAATGTTTTTCTCAGCAAATTACCTATAATTTCGTTATCAACTAAACGACCGCTTTCAAGATCATTTTTCACCTTTGCGGCCATCCCGCTACTTTCTTTTGCAAATTGACGCAGCAAATCACCTGCCCCCACAAAATAAACATCTATCTTTTTGGCTATCTTCTTTGCCTGAGTAGTTTTCCCTGACCCTTGAGGACCAGTAATCATAATCTTCTGACTTTTAACAGAAGGTGTTCCTTTTAAAAAACTCCCCATCATCAACTTTAACCAGTTAATCACTTTAAAAACCCTTCGTAATTTCTCTCTACTAATCTGCTTTCAAACTGCTTGGCCGTATCTAAAATTACTGAAACTACGATCAAAAGCCCGGTTCCCCCTAAGGCTAAAGTAGTAATACCGGTAAAACCAGAAGCAATGGAAGGTAAGATGGCCACTAGCCCTAAGAAGATAGCTCCCACCAGGGTAATCCTTAATAAGATATAGTTTAAATAAGCTGCAGTGGCGGTACCCGGTCTAATTCCGGGTATAAAAGCCCCGGTTTTTTTAATATCCTCGGAGATCTTCTTAGGATTAAAGATAACGGCGGTGTAAAAATAGGTAAAGCCTACCACCAACAGGAAATAAACAACATTATAGGCAATTGAATCTACCCGGAAATGAGATATAAAAAACCTTCCCGCACTTTGAAATAGAGGTTGAGGCAGTTGGGACAAAAACTGCCCGGCAAAAGAAGGGATTAACACCAAAGAGACAGCAAAAATGATAGGGATCACCCCTGCCTGGTTCACCCGCAGCGGTAAATAAGTAGAAGCCCCTCCTACCTCTCTCCCCCCAATAAAACGCCTGGCATATTGAACCATAATCTGTCTTCTTCCTTCATTGACAAAGACAATACCGGCAGTAATCACTATACCTAAAACCGCAAACAAAAGAAGGTTTAGCATCTGTTGCTGATCGACGATGGAAAAGGTCTGGGCTAGGGCAACGGGTGTCCGGGCTACAATCCCGGCAAAGATAAGTATGGAGATACCCTGTCCAATACCATATTCGGTAATCAGCTCTCCCAGCCACATGGCAAAAATTGTCCCCGCCACCATGGTAACCATAATGGTTAAAATAGAAAGCGGAGTCATTTGAGTAATAATCCCTTGATTCCGTAGCAAAACAAACACCCCGATGGCTTGTAGAATGCTTAAAGGCACAGTCAGATAGCGGGTATATTGGTTAATCTTTTGTCTTCCATATTCCCCTTCTTTGGATAAAGCCTCCAAAGTAGGAAAAACCATGGTCAAAAGCTGTATAATAATGGAAGCATTAATATAGGGGTTTAAGCCCAAAGCAATAATGGAAAAGTTGGCCAAAGTACCCCCGGAAAAAAGATCCAAAAGCCCCAACAGCTGACTCCCCGAAAATAAAGCTTGCAGAGCCTCTCTGTCTACTCCTCCTACCGGAATATGAGCTGCAATACGATAAATGATGATAATGACAGCAGTGAGGATAATTTTTTTGCGAAGCTCCCGAATCTTAAAAGAGTTGATTATCGGAGCAAACAGGTTAGCCACTAGTAACCTTCCCTCCTGCTTTTTCAATCTTTTCCGCTGCCGATGCTGTTACGGGTAAATTGACCGTCAAGGCAACTGCCAAGCTCCCGTCTGAAGTAACCTTAACTCCCCGTTTTAAAGCCGACTTTTTACTGACTAACCCTTTGTCAATGACACTTTGGATATCAACTGTCGAACCAGCGGGAAAAGCAGCGAGTTTAGCCACCGGAATAACTACAGTTTTAGGGCTTTGCTTAGGATTTCCTAACCCCCGACGGTAAGGCAGTTTTTTATACAGCGGTAAGGTCCCACCAATGAATCCGGCCGGAATGTTCTCCCGGGATTTTTGACCCTTCATCCCTCTGCCTGAGGTCTTGCCTTTGCCTGAACCCAAACCCCGGCCCACTCTTTTGGCTTTCTTATCAGTAGTTTTGAACAATTTATGCAGCTGCATTTGCTGGTCCTGCCTTCCTCACTTTTTTTACAACCCTCGTTCTAGATTCCTTGACAGCCTCTTTAACCCCCTCTTTGTCAGTTATCCCCTTATTAGACCTGGTTTTCAGTCTGCTTAAAGCCTCCAATGTGGCATAAACATTAGAAGCCCGGTTTCTGGTACCTAAAATTTTGGAGACAATGTCAGAAATTCCTACTGCTTCTACCACTACCCGGACTGCTCCACCAGCGATAATACCAGTTCCAGCTCTAGCTGGCTTAAGTATAACCTTAGCTGCGCCTCTTTTAATTAAAATAGAGTGGGGGATAGTGCGGTTATCCACTAAAGGCACATTAATCAAATGTTTCCTGGCGTAGCTTGTAGCTTTGCGCACTGCTGATTGGACATCTGACGCCTTGCCTAGCCCCACCCCCACCTGACCTCTCCTATCTCCCGCCACCACCAAAACTGATAAGGATCTTTTATTCCCCCCTTTGGTCTTTTTAGAAACGCGGTTTACCTGAACCACTTTCTCAAAATATTCTTGCTGGTTAATCTCGTTATTCATATTAAAACTGTAAACCTCCTTCTCGGGCACCTTCAGCCAGTTTAGCAACTCTTCCATGATATAAAAATCCACCCCGGTCAAAAACTACCACCTTAATACCCTGGGCGGCGGCTTTTGCCGCTAACCTCTTCCCCACTTCATAAGCTATCTCTGTTTTTAACCCTTTCTTAGCCAGTTTTAGATCTGATTGGGAAATCAGTGTCTTACCGCTTTTATCATCAATGATTTGAGCATAAATATGCTGGTTTGACCTAAAAACAGCCAACCTGGGACGACCC
Organism: Candidatus Daviesbacteria bacterium GW2011_GWA1_41_61; assembly: GCA_000997385.1. Classification (GTDB taxonomy): domain Bacteria; phylum Patescibacteriota; class Microgenomatia; order Daviesbacterales; family UBA10151; genus GWC1-40-9. Next base: position 57,740 of record LCBT01000004.1, on the reverse strand, counting down.
GCTGACCCGGATATAAATTTCCTCACTCTTTGATGTCTTCTTTCTTTCGCCAATTTAGACATATTACTTAGCTCCTACTTTTGAAGCCTTACCGGCCTTTCTTCTAACGTATTCACCGCTATAACGAATCCCTTTACCTTGATAAGGTTCAGGAGGCCTAACTTTCCTAATAGACGCTGCTACTTGTCCGACTAACGCCTTATCAATTCCTGATACTGTTATTTTAGTATTATCAGCCACATCAAACTTAATCCCGGGAGGCGCTTGGATCTCTACCGGATGGGAATACCCCACTGCCAAGGTAAGCTTATCTCCTGCAGTTTGAGCTCTAAATCCCACTCCTATCAGTTCCAATTTTTTCTCCCATCCTTTTTCTACTCCGATAACCATATTAGCTAGTAGAGAGCGGGTCAAACCATGCAGGGATTTGGAGACACGGTCTTCTCTTTTCCGCTTAATAACCACTTGATTATCTTCTACTGTTACCGTCACTTGGGGCAAAAATTCCATCATCAACTGCCCTAAAGAACCTTTTACCAAGATCTTCTGCCCATCAACTTCAACACTTACTTGAGACGGTATGATAATAGGTACATTTCCAACTCTAGACATCACCAAATGTAGGCCATAACTTCGCCGCCTACACCCTCCTTCCTAGCTTGTTTATCACTCATTACTCCTTTAGGAGTAGAAACAATAGCAATTCCCAATCCATCATAAACCCAAGGTAAAACCCGGCTTCCTTTATAAACCCGGCGTCCCGGCTTGGAAACTCTCTTTACATCAGTCAGCACCGGCAGACGGTTCTCATATTTTAAAACCACCTTTATCTCTCTCTCCAAAGCTTCATAGCTTTCAATATAGCCTTCTTGCTGCAAAAGTGCCAAGATAGCTTTTCCTAAGTTTGAATAGGAAACTGTAACCTCCTTGCGGGAAGCCATATACCCATTTTTAATTCTAATTAACAAGTCTGCTACTTTATCCATACAACCTCCTTACCAACTGGACTTTTTCACTCCTGGTAGTTGCCCAGCGTGAGCCAACTCTCTAAAACAAATCCGACACAGGCCAAATTTGCGAAAAATAAAGCGTGTCCTGCCGCACCGCACACAACGGCTATGATAACGAACTGCAAATTTCTCTTTAGCTTTTACGACGTTACTTTTCTTCGCCATATTTATTTTTACTTTTTAAACGGCATTCCTAAAAGCTCTAACAATCTCTTCCCCTGTTCTTTATTTTTGGCAGTGGTGATAACAGAAATCTCCAAGCCTCTTATTTTACCGGAAACCGCTCCGCCTTGGAAGCTTACTTCCGGGAAGATGACCTGTTCCCGCAACCCCAAAGTAAAATTACCCTGATTGTCAAAAGAATCAGTTGACACTCCTCTAAAATCCCGAACCTTGGGTAAAACCAGGCTGACTAATTTATCTAAAAACTCATACATTCTATTCCCTCTTAAAGTTACCCTGGCCCCCACTGCTTGCCCTTTGGACAGCTTAAAGTTAGAGATCGATTTTTTAGCCCGAGTGATCACTGGCTTTTGACCGGCTAAGGCGGTAAGATTCTCTACAGCTTTATCTAAAACATCCCGGTTATCTTTGGCCTCACCCATACCCACATTGACAACCACCTTTTCCAGCTTAGGTACGGATAGATCATTGCTGATCCCAAACTCTTCCTTAAGTTGGGGCTTAATTTCCTCTTGGTATTTAGCTTTTAGTCTTACGGCCATTATATAACTGCCTCCCGACATTTCCGGCAAATCCTTTGTTTGACTTTGCCATTCATCTCAAAACCCACCCTGGTTGGTTGTTTACAATGACTACAGATTAAAGCCACATTACTTATATCAATCGGTTTGACTAACTCAATCACTCCACCTTCCCGTTCCTTGCTTTTGCGGACATGTCTTTTTGATAAATTAATTCCTTCCACCAGTATCTTCCCCGCCTTAGTCAAAAGACGTATCACCTTGCCATTTCGGCCTCTGTCCTTACCTAAAAGAATCCTGACCTCATCGCCTTTTTTAATTTTGAAAGAATAATTTCTACTGATCATTTACCAAACCTCCGGTGCCAACGAGGCAATCTTAGTAAAACCCCGGTCTTTGACTTCTTTAGCAATCGGCCCAAAAACCCTGGTACCCCGTAAATTACCGTCTTTGTCAATAATCACTGCCGCATTCTCATCAAATTTGATATAAGAGCCGTCCAGACGACGATACTCCTTTTTGGCCCTGACCAAAACTGCCCGGACAATTTCCGCGTCTTTCACTTGATAGTTAGGATCGGCACTTTTGACCACTCCGACAAAAATCTCTCCTAAATGAGCCAAACGTTTCCCTGACCCTCCCAAAGGCTGAATGACCTGGACTATTTTAGCCCCGCTATTATCAGCTACTTTAACCATCGATCTGTGCTGTACCATAGTTAGCGACTAGACTTTCTCCTTTCTGACTTTTGACACCCTTAATACCTTTTCCTCTATCGATACTTCTTTACTTGACTCTAGACTCTCGACACTAGACTCTTTTTCTTCTGACATGACTTCAGCAATCTCGGCGGCTGCTTCTTCTTTGAGGTGCTGGGAGACCATCACTTCGATATCTTTACCCACGACCCGGACTACTCCAAAATGTTTATTTTTGGATATTGGCTTGATTTTGACAATTTCAACCACATCACCCTCCAAAACTCCCAGCTCATCATGAACCAGATATTTTTTTCTTCTCATAAAAGATTTTTTATAAAAAGGATGAGTCTTTTTTCTCTCTACTAAAACAGTTACTGTCTTTGGCTGTTTAGCCGCCACTACTCTTCCCCTTATTAGAGAAACTCCGGTTGACAGAAGACCCTCGGCTGGATTAGTTTTAAGCTTCTTACTTGGCATCTTTTGGTTTCTCCTGACCTTCCTTCAAGGAAGATTTTGCCTCCATTTGGGCTAACAAGTTTTTTTGTCTTATGACCGTCATCATCTGGGCTAAATCTCTCCTCTTGTTTTTAATAATTTTTAAATTAGTTAACTTATTTGTATTTTTATCCATTACCAAAACCGCAACCTCCCTTTGGATCTTTTTGACTCTTTCCCTAATTGCCGGCACTTCCATCTTTTTAATTTCTGCCAGATTGTTTTTTTTCATCGCTATTTAGCTTTCTTTTTTTAAATTAATGTTACTGATAAAATGTGTCTTAATCGGTAGCTTATGAGAAGCTAATCTTAAGGCTTCTCTGGCTACCTCTTCGGAAACCGCTCCCATTTCAAAGATCAAACTCCCTGGTTTGACCACCGCCACATATCCGATCACTACCCCCTTACCAGACCCCATTCTTGCCTCAGCCGGATGTTTAGTCACCGGCTTATCGGGGAATAAGCGGATCCAGAGCCTCCCGCCTCGGGCGGTATAATGGGTCACAGCCCTCCTGGCAGCCTCAAGTTGACGGGAAGAGATCCACCCAGCTTCTTCAGACTTTAAGCCAAAGCTGCCAAAAGATAAAGCATTTCCCCGGCTAGCCAAACCTTTTCTCTTGCCCCGAAAAGCTTTTCTAAATTTTGCTCTACTTGGAACCAGTAGTGCCATATTAAACCTCCGCCTCCCCCTTATTAATCCAAACCTTTACCCCAACATATCCAGATTTAGTTAAAGCCGGGACAGAAGCAAAATCAATATCCTGGCGCAGGGTGTGAAGCGGCATTGTTCCAGCTGCTTTCCTTTCCCGTCTGGCAATCTCCGCTCCGCCGATCCTCCCCGATAAAACTACCTTAACGCCTTTAGCACCAGCCCGCATCACTCTTTCTATCGTCTGATTCATCACCCGTTGGGCGGGAAGTCTTCTAATTAGTTGCTCAACCACATTCTGAGCCACGAGGTATGCTGACAGATCCGGTGATTTGACGTCCATCGGCATTACCTCTAAAGTATTCTCATTTTTTATATCCAGCTGTTTCATCAACAACTTCTTCAGATCTAAAAGCCCGGTCCCACCCCGGCCAATAAGTACTCCCGGTCGAGCCACAAAGATAATAATTTTCACTTTATTGATCGATCTCTCTATTTCAACCCTGGCCACTCCGGCAGGCCGGAGTTTCTTCATTAAAAGGTTGCGGATTTTCATATCCTCGGCAATAAACTGCCGGTATTTTTTATCATCCGCAAACCACCGGGACTGCCAAAAGGCCGTTCCCCCCATTCTAAAGCCTACCGGATTAATTTTTTGACCCATTGCTGCCTCCTTCGTCACTTAAAATTATTCTGATATGGCTTTGTCTTTTTTTATAAGGGCTGACCCGGCCTCTAGCTTGGGCATGAAAACGGCCTGTAACACCCCTTCTGGTTGAAGCAGAATTAATCTCTAAACTCTTAAAAGAAAGGCCCTCCTCCGGCAATTTTTGCTGCCTGGCATTAGCCACAGCGGTTTTAATGGCTTTAGCCAAAGATAAGGCCGCAGCTTTATTGGTCATCTCCAAAATTTTTATAGCCTTAAGCGGTTCCATTGATCTGACCATATCTGCTACCAGCTTCAGTTTCCTAGGCGAAGTATGTATATATTTTTGTGTGTGTCCAATTTCCATAATCTCTCCTTATGTTTTTGATGTCGATTTTTCAGTCATCTTCCCATGTCCCTTAAAAGTCCTGGTGGGAGCAAACTCTCCCACCCGGTGACCGACCATTGATTCAGTAATAAATACTGAGATAAAATTCCTCCCATTGTGAATCATCAAAGTATGCCCCACAAACTCGGGAGCAATCTGGGAAGATCTAGCCCAAGTTTTAATAGGCGATTTTTGCCCAGTTTTTTGAGCCATTATTTTTTTCATTAATTTTTCGTCTATATACGGTCCTTTTTTTAAACTTCGTGCCATAATTTTTATCTCCTTTTTTTAACGGCGTCTCTTTATTATGAATCTATTACTCAGTTTTCCTTTCTGCCTGGTCTTCCCTACTGCTGGCCGGCCATATTTGGTCATTGGTTTCTTTCTTCCCACTCCAGAGCGAGCTTCACCACCTCCATGAGGATGAGAACGCGGGTCTTGGGCAGTTCCCCGGACTGTCGGGCGGATACCCATATGCCTTACTCTTCCCGCTTTTCCAAACTTAAGATGCTTCCATTCCTCATTTCCTAATACCCCAACAGTTGCCACAGATTCTAAAGGAACCATTCTAATCTCACCTGAAGGCATTTTCAAGTGTGCAAAGGGTGCCTGTTTAGCTTGCAAAGTTAAAGAAGTACCAGCGCTGCGGCCAATTTGGCCTCCCTTGCCCGGCGTCAGTTCAACATTATGAACAACCGTTCCCACCGGCAAACTCTTTAATTTCATGGCATTACCAACCTTAACCTCCACCTTATTTCCAGCTTCGACCTTAGACCCTGCTTTCAGCCCCTGGGGAGCCAGAATATAGCGAAACTCTCCATCAGTATACTTTACCAAAGCGATATTGACATTACGGTTTGGGTCATACTCTAAAGCTGCCACTGTGCCCTCAATTCCCCATTTGCCCCGCTTAAAATCTATCAGACGGTATTGTCTTTTGTGCCGGCCTCCTTGATGACGCACCGTAATTTTACCGCCTGAACGACCGCTCTTTTTGGGTAAAATAACCCTTAAACCCCTTATTTCCTGACCGCTTTTAGCAGGTCTTAAAAGCTTTGAGGTAAACCTTCTGGTATTAGTTTTTTCCTTGTAAGCGACCAGTTTAGAGCTTCGCTCATACTGCGCTAAAGCCATATTTTTAGACATTCCTTTCTCCTCCCACTTCGGTCTCCTTCTCTTTTCCGCCTCTTTCTATCTTCACTTTTGTTCCTTTAAGTAAGCTTTTCTTCTCTTTAACTTCTGGAGTAGATTTTTCCTCTTTATCTCCGGTTTCTGTTTCAAACAAAGCAATTTTTTGTCCTTCTTTAAGCTTAACCACAGCTTTTTTATATCCTGGAACCTGATAAGGATGGCGTTTGGATCTTTGCATCTTTGTTTCAGGTTTAAAGGTGGTAGTTTTTATCTCCGCTACATTGACCCCGAAGGATTCTTCTACAGCCCTGGCAATAACTGGCTTACGGGCTTTTTTATTTACCACAAAGGTGTACCAGCCCAAAGCAGCCAACTTCATTGATTTTTCCGTCACTACTGGTTTTCTTAAAACGATCTCCATTACTTTGACTCCTTTTCTTTACCCACCATCTTAGATTCAAGTTTCTCTACTGCTTCTTTAGTAAACAGCACTGTTTGATGGGCTACAATCTCCAAAACATTAAGCTGGTCAAAAGCTATAGCTTTAATAGTTGGCAAATTCCTCACTGACCGCATCAGCATTTCATTTTTCCCCTCATTGACAATTAAGATATTCTGCTTAGACAATTTGTCTAAAAGCTCCTGCATCTGTTTAGTCTTCCCGGAAACCTTTTCCACACCTTGTAAAACCAAGACTTCACCCATTTTAGCCTTATCAGAGAGGGCGGAAATCAAGGCAGCTCTTTTCATCTTTTTAGGCAGCTTAAATTCCACTTTTCTAAACTTTGGGCCTAAAGCCACTCCTCCCTTGACAAAAATTGGAGCGCGGATAGAACCATGGCGGGCGCCTCCGGTGCCTTTTTGGACCCGGATTTTCCGGGTAGACCCTTTAACTTCACTTCGGGTTTTAGTATGAGAGAAGTGCCCCTTTAAGTTATTTAGGTACACTCTTACTGCCTGAGCCAAAAGTGCTTTATTGATTTTACCCCCAAAAATTTCTTTTGGCAGGTCAGCTGTCCCCACTTCCTGGCCTTTTAAAGAATAAGTTGTGACTGTCAAATCATTTGATTTAGTAGTCCTTTTTGTCCTTCCCTCAGAGACTTCTTGTTTAGTTTCCTTCTTGGTTCTAGGCATTTTCGGTTCCCTCCTCAGATCCTTCCTCTTTTATAACTTCCACAGGCTCTCTTGTCTCAGCCACTTCATCTCCTTTGTCCGCCAAAGCTTTAGCGTCGGATTCCTCTTCATCTTCTTTTTCCTCAGGCGGTGGAGTATATCCTTTAATCTTACCGATATTTTGGATCCTCAGCAAAGCTCCTGGATGTCCCGGAACTCCACCTTTGACTACCAAAAAATTATTCAGCTTGTCTACTGATATCACTTCCAAACCCCGGACGGAAACTTGGGAAGCTCCCATATGTCCAGCCATTCTTTTACCTTTTAGAACCCTGCCTGGAGTTGTTCCTGAACCAATTGATCCTGGAGCCCGGTGCCTATCTGATTGACCATGAGTTTTAGGACCTCCGGCAAAACCATATCTTTTAACTCCTCCTTGAAAACCCCGGCCTTTACTAAGACCGCTTACTTTAACCGCATCGCCTTTTTTAAAGATCTTGCTTACTTCAATTTGCTCACCTAAAGACGCACCTTTCTCTTCACCTCTGATCTCTTTAAGCCATCTGAGTCTCCCTGCTACTTTAGCTTTCTTTAAATGCCCTAGCTGAGGCTTTTTAACTGATTTTTTAGCTCCATATCCCAGCTGCACAGCCTGATAGCCATCTTTGCTGTCATCACTCTTGATCTGAGTTATCATGTTAGGCTGGACTTCAATCACGGTTACACCTACCCGGCGTCCCCGAGCATCATAGGTAGAAGTCATATATTTTTTAACACCAAGTAAAGTATCTATCATCATCTTTCTCCTTTTTAGCCAAGAAAAAGAGTGAGGTCCAATTCTCTCAGACTCTCACTCAGTATCTCGCTATTTTGAGTCGCCGTATCTTTTTCCGACGCGCGATCTACTGATTTTTTTAAAGCCAGTTTAAATTTTTACCATTTGCATGGCCTAGAAAAGATTCTACCATGAACTACGCTCAAAATGCAACTATCTTGATTAGGAAAAGGATCTCTCCTTTGGCTGGAACAAAGGGCCAAAGTGTGAAGAGAAGTTACATCTTAACTTCAATGTCAACACCGGCGGGTAACTCTAGATGCATTAGGGCATCAATAGTTTTTTCTGTAGGTTCAACGATTTCCACCAATCTTTTGTGGGTTTTAATTTCAAATGCTTCTTGGGAATTTTTTGCGTTAGAAGAGGTACCTCTGATAACAGTAAACTTTTCTGTTTTAGTAGGAAGGGGGATCGGACCAACAATTTTGGCACCGGTACGTAAAGCAGTGTCTAAAAGCTGCTCTGAAGCGCCATCTAAAACCCGATGGTCATAACTTTTAAGTTTGATTCTGACTCGTCCTTTAGCCATAGTATAGTAAACCTATTAAGGTGCGAACATTATATCACAAAAATAGCCACAAAACACTCAAACATCAAAAAAGGGCCTTTGCGGCCCTTTTTGGTCAAACCTCATTCAGGAATATACTACTTATTAATTTTTAGATAGTTACTACGCCGATTTACAAACTTCGTTTATTTATCGGCGGAACTATCGCAAGATTCTTATTTAAGAATCTTAGTAATGACTCCAGCTCCAACGGTCTTACCACCCTCCCGGACAGCAAATCTTAACCCCTCCTCCATAGCTACCGGAGTAATTAACTTAACATTCATCTTAGTAGTATCACCCGGCATAACCATCTCCAGACCTTCCGGTAAGATAACCTCACCGGTCACATCAGTAGTTCTAATATAGAATTGCGGTCTGTAGCCTTTAAAGAACGGGGTATGTCTTCCACCCTCTTCCTTAGAAAGGACATAAACTTCAGCTTCAAATTCAGAGTGGGGTGTGATTGAGCCCGGTTTAGCTAAAACCTGACCACGCTCCACATCATCTTTTTCAATACCCCGAAGAAGTATCCCGGCATTATCTCCAGCTTGACCTTCATCCAGCATTTTATGAAACATTTCTACTCCAGTCACAACGCTTTTCTTCGTTGGTCTGATTCCTACAATTTCAATTTCCTCGTTAATCTTAACTTTACCTCTTTCAATCCTCCCTGTAACAACAGTTCCTCTTCCCTTGATAGAGAAAACATCTTCTACAGCCATCAGGAATGGTTTATCAACATCCCGGGTAGGAGTAGGGATCCACTCATCAACAGCTTTCATCAGCTCTTCAATAGATTTAACAGCTTCCGTGTCACCTTCTAAGGCCTTCAAAGCTGAACCTTTAATAATGGGGGAGTTTTTATCGAATTGGTATTTGGCCAAAAGATCGCGGATCTCTTCTTCCACCAGTTCCAAAAGTTCGGGATCAGAAACCTGGTCAGTTTTGTTTAGGTAAACTACAATTGCTGGAACCCCTACCTGTCTGGCTAAGAGTAAATGCTCTCGAGTTTGGGGCATTGGGCCATCGGGAGCCGAAACTACCAAAATAGCTCCATCCGTTTGAGCAGCGCCGGTAATCATGTTTTTGATGTAATCAGCATGACCCGGCATGTCAATGTGAGCATAATGTCTCTTTTCGGTCTCATATTCGCGGTGGGAAATATTAATAGTAATACCGCGGGCCTTCTCTTCAGGAGCGTTATCAATATCATCAACAGAAGACTTCTGGGCCATTCCCTTACCGGCCAACACTGTCATGATAGCCGCCGTTAAAGTGGTCTTACCATGGTCAACATGACCCATGGTACCAATGTTCACGTGCGGTTTGGTTCTTTCAAATTTTTTTGCCTCTGCCATATATTTTGGATGATTTGGACTTTTCCTTTATTTTTTCTAAAGTTTGTACTGCCAAATCATCCAGCACAACCTCTTACTTGATAAAGTAGTTTAAACAAGATTACTTGAAAAATCAAGTCCTACATTTCAAGCCCATTAAAAACCCACTTTCCACAAGCGGGTCTGCAAATTAAGTTTCTTAATTTGCATCTTATTTTTACACTATTTCTCTCAAAAAAGCAAGATCTGATTTATAAAGACTATAACTCTCCTTTTAGCATATTATAAACATAAGCTAGCATCTCATAGATTAAGATCACAGGGCGGGAGGAAGTCTGGAGAGCTTTTTTCCCATATCCTGATTCACCTTGACTAAAAACAGTTATCCAGTAGAAATTTTTCCAGCTCAACTTTCTGGCTAGGGCTAGAGCTCTTCTACTATGAAGATCTAAAACTACTAAGGTAGGTTGTTTAAACCCCTCTTTTTGAATAATCTTCCTGGAATAAAGTAGGTTCTCATAAGTATCTTGAGATTTCTCCTCCTCAATAATATTTTTCCTGGGAAGACCTAGACTAACACCATAGTCTGCCATGACTTTAGAATTAGGCAATCCTAGTCCCTGATTATCTCCAGTAGACATAATAATTTTAGCTTGGGGAAATTTTTTCCACCATCCAAAAGCTTCTTTTATTAAAGCTTTGGTTTGTCTTGTAGGTTCACTTTTATCTTTAACAGAGTAGGATATAACTACTAAACAATCAGGTCTTGGTGGTAAATTGTCAGCAATGGTCCAGAAATTAGATTGAGCCACTCTAAAATCTTACATTTTTTAACTCTCTTTTTGATATCTTAAAAACAATATTCACCATGAACTCGTATTCCTTTTGACTAATCAATACAGCTTTTAACACCCCCCTGTTAGTAATACCAATCATTTTCCCAGACCTATTCACCTCTTCAATGAGATCATATAATTTTTCTCTGGCAGTTGTGGCAGAAACTGTAGTCATGAGGGTATTGTACGTTATTCCGTACGTTTAGTCAACACCAATATTAGTGTTCTACTCTGCCGGTGAAGCCGGAAGTCAGATATCCTATAATTTGTATGCTCTAATACCTTCTGATATAATTAGCCTCATGGAAAGAAGTGGTGAGCAAAAAATTCGTGGCTTGACAGGTGAGGTTGGTGGAGATGGTCTTCTGACCCCAGATTTACAAACCCTGTTAGACCAAAAACAGTATGAGGCAGCTCAGACAGTTTTAGATCATCTTGAGAGAAGAGAAGTAGGCAGCCATTTTCCTATCGCTGCTATGGCAACAGGTATCGGTAAAACAAGGGTTGAGCATGAAGTTATTGAAAGATGGAGAAGCAGAAACCCTGGAGCAAGAGTACTTTTTATCGCCGGAACAAAGTTGACTTTAGTGCAACAAGCGCATGCTGCTTTAATAAGGTATCAAGAAGAATCTAATGGTGGTGTTGACTATGTTGACTATACTGAGTCAGAGGAGTTAGAAAGAGATACCACAGAAACAGAGGACGTCGAGGAAGTTCTTGAAATCGAACAAGAGGATCTTCCATTTTATCGGGTAGGAAGATTTAAGGATAAAGACGTCGATGTGAGAGTGGCAACAATCCAAACTATTCAATCAGCCTACAAAAGAGGTCAGCTTGATCCAGCAGAATTTGATTTAGTGATTGTTGACGAGGTTCACAATATCGGAACCGCTCAACGAGCTTCCGCAGTTTGTCAATTCCCAAATGTAATAGGGTTCACTGCTACTCCCCACAGACACAGTGGTCAAATGAAGAGGCCAGAACAATATGGTTTTGAGGTTGCTTATAATTTCCCTTTGCCCGAAGCACAAGAGTCAAGATTACTTCCTCCTCTTTTGGGAATGCAAATTAATACAACAGGTCTAGTAGAAGAGATCCCCACTAAACTAAATGGACAGATTGATTATCGAAAGCTCGAGCAAATTTTAAAGAAAAGTCCAGAACTGAGGCCATTTATTGCAGATAAGGTTGCAAATATCATCAGAGATGGTGAAAAAGAATACAAAACTGTTGTGGCTGTAAACTTTGTCTGGGAGGCTCAAGAATTGGCACAACTTCTAAATGCTAAAGGTATTAAGGTAGGTGTTGCTGTCAACCAGCAAGCTGCAAGACAAATTCATAATGAGGAAATTCCAGCTCTCGACACTATTGAAAGATATAAACTTGCACAAAGCGACCCTCGTTCCATTCAGGTTTTAATATCTCCCTATGTTGCATCAGAAGGATTTGATGCTCCATTTACTGAAGTTTTAGTTTGGGCTTCTCCTACCGATTCCGACCTACGTTATACCCAATACGTTGGAAGACTAGCTCGCCGCTTTGAAGGTAAATTATTTGGTCTTAATCTAGACTTCCTCTACCAAACCAATCAATATGGCTGGTCATATAACATGGGTATGTGGATGAAAGGAAGTGTTAGACAACTACCGAGTGGTCTATTATACCTTGGGCCCGAGCAGGACATTGCAGGATTAACTGAACTTGATGTAGTGCAAAACATAAGAAGGAAAGGCGACTCGGTAGATATTTCAGATCTTGGGAAGGGGTTACTAATAGATGTTATAGCTGGAGAAATCCCACTATCGCATGCTGGTTTGACAGAGGTCTTTAGGGGCGGGTTTGAGAAGTTATCTCCTCTGGCCCTACAAGTAAAAACAAGAATGGAAACTGAGCATCCAGAATATTTTTCTAAAAGAAGGAGTGGGCCGAATGTGATCTCAATCGTTACCCTTGAAGGCAAACAAGCTTTTATTGAAGAAATGTTAGCCGCGGGTATAGCGCTGCAAGACAAAGATATCCAGGAACTTAAGGATACAGATATGGCTTTAACATGGGAGAGTGTAAAATTGGTTTTTATAGGTGATGGAACAAGGTTATCACTAAGAGTTAAAGAGGTAAAAGAGAGATTAGAGAGCGAGTACCCTGAATATTTTAAAAAAAGAATGAACGGGTCTTTTATAGTAGACGCAGTCACCTTTGAAGGTAGACAAATATTTATTAACGCAATGGTAGCTGCAGGGGAAAAACTAAAAGACACTACTATTCAGCAAGTTCGTGAAGCAGATTTGCCACTAACGCAGTCCATCCTACATCTAATTTTTACGGGTAGGGAATCTCGACTATCTTCAATAGCCTTGCAGGTAAAGGCTAGGTTAGAGCAAGAACACCCCGAATATTTTGAAAAAAGAAAGAATATATCTAAGATTATAGACGTTGTTACTGCAGAAGGTAGACAATCTTTCATTGAGGCTATGATTATTGCAGGAGTTAAGCTTAAAGAGAAAAAGTAACTTTTTTAGTGTTCTACCCTGCCGGTGAAGCCGGAGGATTCAACGATCTTTTGGGTAATATTTTTGGGAACTTCCTCATAGTGATCTGCTTCCATATAGTAAGTAGCTCTTCCTTGAGACATACTTCTGATAGTAGTAGCATAACCACCCATCTCAGCTAAGGGAACTAAAGCTAGTACTACCCTGGCATTACCTCTCATCTCCGTAGATTGAATCTGCGCCCTTTTAGAAGATAAATCAGCAATCATGTCTCCCAAAAACTCCTCCGGAGTGGTGACCTCCACCTTCATGATAGGCTCAAGTAACACCATTTCAGCCTTTTTGGCAGCTTCAGAAAGCCCTAGGGAACCGGCAATCTTAAAAGCCATCTCTGAAGAATCCACATCATGGAAAGATCCATCATAAACTGCCACCTTAATATCGGTGACAGGATAACCTGCCAAAATACCGGTATCTTCTTTTTCTAAAACCCCCTTTTCAATAGCTGGGATAAACTCCCGAGGTATGGCTCCGCCAACAATCGCTGAGGCAAACTCCCGGCCTTGCCCCCGGGGAAGAGGTTCAATTCTTAGAAAACAATGCCCGTATTGACCCCGTCCTCCAGTTTGACGGATGTATTTACCCTCACCGCTGGCAGTTTGAGTGATAGTCTCTTTATAAGCTACTTGAGGTTGGCCGACATTAGCCTCCACTTTAAACTCCCGCCTCATCCTATCTACTAGCACCTCCAGCTGTAACTCTCCCATTCCGGCAATAATGGTCTGGCCGGTTTCCTGGTCGACTTTGACTCTGAAGGTAGGATCTTCTTCTGATAACCTTGATAGTGCCGTGCCTAATTTTTCCTGGTCAGATTTGGTTTTAGGTTCAATAGCTAAAGAGATCACCGGATCAGGAAAAGTAATGGACTCTAAAACAATCGGGGCGTTTTCATCACATAAAGTGTTGCCGGTAATAGTCTCTTTTAAGCCCACTGCTGCCACAATCTCTCCGGCGTAAGCTTCCTCAATCTCCTCCCGGTCATTGGCATGCATCAACATTAAGCGACCGACTCTTTCTTTAATGCCTTTGGAGGAGTTATAAAGATAAGAACCAGATTGAATAGTCCCCGAATAAACCCGCAGATAAGTTAGCTTCCCCACATGGGGATCAACTTGAATCTTAAAAGCTAAGGCTGACAAAGGGGATTTAGGGTCAGCTTTTCTAATCTCTTGTTCACCGGAACGGGGATTTTCTCCTACCACTTCCGAAACATCCTGAGGGGAAGGCAAAAACTCTACTGCTGCATCCAGCATCGGCTGGACACCTTTATTCCTAAGAGATGACCCAGCCATTACTGGGACAATTTTATTATCAATGACCGCTTGTCTTAAGGATTTTTTAAGCTCCTCAACACTGATCTCTTCCCCATTCAAATACTTTTCCATCAAGACATCATCAGTCCCGGAGATCTCTTCCACCAACTTATCCCGCCAGGTAGCAACCAGATCAACCATCCGGGCAGGAATCTCTGCTTCATTAAACTTGGCTCCAGTTTGATCACCCTCCCAGATATAGGCTTTTTTAGTTAAAAGATCAACCACCCCTTTAAAATCATTTTCACTGCCAATCGGCAGATTATAAGGCAAGGCATTGGCTCCTAACCTATCTCTGGCTGATTGGATGGTAGCTAAAAAATCTGCCCCCACCACATCCATCTTGTTGGCAAAAGCCACTAAAGGGACTTTATATTTGTTAGCCTGTCTCCAGACAGTTTCAGTTTGGGATTGAACACCGGAAGCTGCATCCAGCACAATTACTCCCCCGTCTAAAACCCGCAGTGACCTTTCTACCTCAGCAGTAAAGTCAACGTGCCCCGGAGTATCGATAATATTAATTCTGGTTTCCTGACCCTCAAAAGGCCCAGATTTAGGGATCCAAAAAGTAGTAATGGCAGCGGAAACAATGGTGATTCCCCTCTCTTTTTCCTGCTCCATCCAGTCAGTAGTGGTAGTACCCTCATCAATATCGCCGATTTTATAAGTTCTACCGGTATAAAAAAGGATTCTTTCGGTGGTGGTAGTTTTTCCAGCATCAATATGGGCGATGATGCCGATATTTCTAATTCTATCTAAGGGAAAATCCCTTTTGGTTTGAGTTGCTACAGCCATTATTTGGCTCCCGGGTTTTCATGTTCCAGTTTGGTAATAATATTTTTTAGCTCTTCCATTCTGGCCCGCCAGGTATCAGCATCTTCAGATAAAGATTGGAAAGCAGCATTCTCTCTCAGATCTCCCATCTGCATGGCTTCACCTCTTTTTTGCATAATCTCCTCGTACTCTTTTTGGAGTTTTTGCAGTTTTCCCTTCCACATATTAATCTTTTCCAAACTTAATTTATCCATTCAATTATTCCTCCTTAAACATTTAAAAAGCCTCCTCTTTTAGGAGGCTCTACCACCAGCTTTTTAAGCTGTCTTACAGGGTAATATTACCCAAGTTTGAATAGAAAGTCAAATACTTTAGGAAAAATTTACTGCCATTTGAAATGGCTGAAAGCCCGGTTGGCTTCTGCTACCCGTAGGGTATCTTCTTTCTTCTTAATAGCTGCGCCCTTGCCTTCAGAGGCATCTAAAAATTCAGCAGCCAACTTTTTATCAAAGGTGTGGTATTCTTTATTAGAACGGTTTCTGGCAGCCTCAATTATCCAGCGAACCGCTAAAGCCTCCTTGCGGTCTCCTCTTACCTCAACCGGGATTTGATAAGAAGCTCCGCCAATCCTTCTTGGCCGTACTTCCATCCTGGGCATAACATTCGAGATCGCTGCCTCAAAGACAGTCAGGGGATTTTTGCCAGCAGTTTTTTCAATCTCTTCCAGGGCTTGATAGACCAAGTTTTGAGCCACTGTTTTTTTACCGGAAAACATCATCCGGTTGATAAACCTGCTTAAAAGACGAGAGTTATAAACTGGATCTGGCAAAACAACTCTCTTGGTAATTTTTCCTGATCTAGGCATGGTTATTTAAACTTTTGTTCCTCCTGACATTCTCTTTGATCCATATTTAGATCTACTGGTCATCCGTTTTTGCACCCCGCTCATATCCAGCCTCCCACGGACGATATGATATTTAACCCCTGGCAAATCTTTAACCCTACCGCCTCTTATTAAAACAATCCCGTGCTCCGACAGATCATGCCCAATGCCTTGAATATAAGCTGTTACCTCTGTTTTATTGGACAACCTCACCCTAGCTACTTTACGAAGAGCGGAGTTAGGCTTTTTAGGGGTCATAGTTTTGACCACCGTCACCACTCCCCTTTTTTGAGGATTAAAAGTTGGTATATATTTTCTGTCCAAAGCATTAAAGCTGCGCCGCAGAGCACTAGCTTTAACCTTTTTGCGGGCTTCCCGCCGCCCTTTTCTGACTAATTGATTTATCGTTGGCATATATTTTATTTGGACTTTTTACTGCAACTACCCAAAAAACGAGATTCAGGCTATTACAAAAGGCTTATTATATTTATCTCACTTTGACCCTGCTAGGATCAGTCGGAATCAAACGTCCAATTATAACGTTTTCCTTAAGTCCCAGCAAGCGGTCAACCTTACCTGAGGCTGCAGCATCAGCCAAAACAGTGGTTGTTTCTTGGAACGAAGCTGCGGAAAGGAACGATTCCGTCAGCAGCGAGGCCCGGGTTATACCCAGAATAATAGCTGAGGCCGTAGCCGGATCTCCTCCCGCTGCTAAAACCCGCTGGTTTTCTTCTTCAAATCTTACCCGGTCAATAATCTCCCCCGGCAGTAAATTAGTATCCCCTTGAGTCTCTACTCTAACCTTATCCGACATCTTGCGGACAATAACTTCAAAGTGTTTATCGTTAATTTGTACACCCTGAGAAGCATATACCTCCCGAGCTTGGTCAACAATATATCTTTGAGCCGCTTTAAGGCCATTAACCCTCACCACCTCTTTAATATCAAGGTGGCCACTGGCCAGTTGTGTTCCGGCAGCTATCAACTGTCCATCCTCTACTAAAACAGTGGCCGTAGCCGAAATGGCATACTCTCGCTCTTCATAAGGTTTAATTGTAGTTCTAATACGGATCTTAGTACCCATATCTCCTTCAATGACGGAAACTTTGCCGGAAATCTCGGAAAGTGGGGAGACACTCTTGGGGGTTCTAGCTTCAAAAAGCTCTTCTACCCGAGGCAAACCCATGGTAATATCAACACCGACAACTCCTCCGGTATGGAAAGTTCTCATCGTGAGCTGTGTCCCGGGTTCACCGATGCTTTGAGCTGCTACCACCCCCACCGGCACCCCTATCTGAACAACTTTCCTAGTAGTTAAATCCCAACCATAACATTTAGCACAAAGGCCGAATTTAGTCTTACAGGTCAAAGATGAAAAAATAGAGATGTTTTCTATTCTTGCCTCAACAATATTTTTTAAAATTTCTTCATCAACAAACTCGCCTTCTGAAGCCAAGACTTTTTTGCTTTTGGGGTCAACTACTTTAGCCGACAGCTTTCGGCCGACAAAACGGGAGAGGACAGCTGGTAGAGAGGTAGGAACTGGCAGACTAACCCCTTCTTTGTCACTACACCCTTCAGCTCGGATAATCGCCTCATGCGCCACATCAACTAACCTTCTGGTTAAATACCCGGCATCAGCAGTCTTTAGGGCTTTATCAGCTACACCTTTTCTGGCTCCTCGGCAAGAAGTGAAATACTCAAAAACAGCAAATCCCTGCCGGTAGTTAGATTTGGTAGGTAACTCCACAATCTTTCCAGTTGGATCCACCGAAAAACCCCGCATACCGGAAAGTTGTTTGATCTGTTCTGTAGTAGCTCTGGCTCCCCCGGATTTCATAATAACACTGACTGGATTATTAGCATCAAGCGAACCTAAGGTCTTGCGGGCGATCTCATCACCAATTCTAGTCCAAACCTCTTCAGTTAAAATTTTTCTCTCTTCATTAGTAATCAGTCCCTTTTTAAAGTTAGATTCAATCTCAGCCACCTCTTTATCGCCGTCTTTGATCATTTTATCCTTCTCCTTAATGATGGTGTTGTCAAAAACTGCCACTGAGACTCCGGAGATAGTTACCCCCCAAAACCCGAAATCTTTCAGATCATCAATTAATTTAGCTGCTTCCTCCCGTTCTAATTTATTAAAAGCGTCCATAACAATAGATTGCGCTTCTTTGGCACCAATAGTTTTATTAATAAAACGCATGCTTTCCGGCAAAAGACGGTTTAATAAAATTCTTCCCACCACTGTCTCGGTTACTTCTCCCTTAAGATGAACTTTAATCTGCTGCCTGAGCTTAATCTTACCGATCTGGAAAGCTAATACCGCTTCATCGGGAATAAAAACCCGATCTTCAATAGGCATAATGGTTTCATCAACAGAAGTGGCATAGTAAATCCCTAAAGCCATCTCCCGATTATGGCCGATCACCGGCTGTCCGGAAGCTGGTTTTAAGATATTTTCCTTAGCCATCATTAAACGGACTGCCTCTTCCTGGGATTTTTTACTTAAGGGAACATGGACTGCCATCTGATCCCCATCAAAGTCTGCTCCAAATCCGGCACAGATACTAGGATGGATTTGGATAGCACTGCCATCAATTAACACTGGGAAGAAAGCCTGAATCCCCAAACGGTGCAGTGTCGGAGCCCGGTTGATCAACACCGGATGACCGAAGATAACCTCTTCCAAAATATCCCAGACTTCAGAAGATCGTATCTCCAAAACATTTTTAGCTCCTTTGATATTGGCCGCCAACCCCCGGGCAATCACTTCCCGCAACACAAAAGGCTTAAACATCTCCAAAGCCATCTCTTTGGGCAACCCCACTTGATTAAGTTTCAACTGAGGCCCAACCACAATAACTGACCGGCCCGAATAGTCTACCCGTTTACCCAACAGGTTTTGTCTGAACCTTCCCTGCTTACCACGCAGCATGTCGGACAAAGAGCGCAGAACATGACCGCCACCTGCTCCACGCCGGGTAGTTTTGAGATTAGAATCAATCAAAGCGTCCACGGCTTCCTGAAGCATCCGTTTTTCATTACGCAAAATAATCTCCGGAGCTCCTAAATCAATAAGCCTTTTTAAGCGATTATTACGGTTAATCACCCGCCGGTACAAGTCATTTAAGTCCGAAGTAGCAAAACGGCCTCCTGGAAGTTGAACCATCGGCCTAAGATCTGGCGGAATAACCGGCAAAATTTGCATGATCATCCATTCCGGGGAGATACTGGCAATCCTCATCCCTTCAATAACCCGCAACCTTTTAGTGGCTTTGATATGACGCTGTCCTGAAGTCTTTCTCACCTCTTCCCGAAGTTCAGCCGAGAGCTTATTAAGATCAATTTTCTTCAAAACTTCCAATAAACCCTCCGCCCCCATACCAACCTTGAGAAAATCAGCCACCCCATACTCTTCCAGCTTTAAATACTCATCTTCGGAGAGAACCCGGAGGAAACTAATACTCTTTGTCAGATCAGATACCGCCTTAAAGATCTGCTCCAGCTGACTGTGTTCCACCGCCAGGTTATCCCGTAGCTTTTGAATTTCCTGCTTGCTTTTAAGCTCCAAATCAGCAGCTGCTATCTCCTGATTTTCGCTCCCCTTACCTTTAAGTTCGACCAACTGCCGACGCAAGTCAGATTGCAAAGCCGCGATGCCTTTGTCGATATTATCCGAAGCCTGCTTTTTCTTAGCCTCTAAATCTGCTTCTAGTTTGCTTAAAGATTGAGTTCTCCCCTGATCATCAACCTCGATCACCAAATAAGAAGCAAAATAGATCACCGCTTCCAGACTCTTTAAGGACAAGTCCAAAACTAAGGAAAGTTTGGAAGGAGCCCCTTTGACAAACCAATTGTGAGCCACCGGAGCAGCTAAGGTGATATGGCCCAACCTTTCACGTCTGACCTTGCTTTGGGTAACCTCAACACCGCATTTGTCACAAATTACACCACGGTAACGAATCCGTTTGTATTTGCCGCAGTAACATTCATAATCTTTGGTTGGGCCAAAGATATTTTCAGCAAAAAGACCGTCTTTTTCCGGTTTTAAGGTCCGGTAGTTAATGGTTTCCGGCTTAGTAACCTCCCCAAAAGACCAGGCTTTAACCTGTCCTGGACTAGCAATAGTAACTTTTAAAGATTCAAAATCTAATAAATCATTCATAGCAAATGGACAGCTGTAAATCTATCATATCTAGGCTGATTTAAGAAGGCCTGCACCTTCTGCTTCCTTCTCAGCTTCTTGTTTCTATTCTGCTTCAAGGTTTTCTATCTCTTCAACTTCAATCCCCGAACCTTCTCCCAGCTCTTCTGGTTGGACTATAGTTGCTGCCCCCATCTCGGAAGCTATCTCTGGTTTAATCTCCTCTGCTACTACAGCTGCTATGGTGGGGTTGATTGTTTCCACACTAACTCCCAAAGACTGCAGTTCCTTTACCAACACTTTAAAAGATTCTGGGACTAAAGCTTGGGGGATATCCTCACCTTGAATGATAGCCTGATAAGCTTTAGTCCGGCCCACCACATCATCAGATTTAATAGTCAACATCTCCTGTAAAATATGGGCGGCGCCATAAGCCTCCAGGGCCCAAACCTCCATCTCTCCCAATCTCTGTCCTCCCATTTGGGCTTTCCCGCCTAATGGTTGCTGAGTAACCATAGAATATGGTCCTGTAGAACGGGCATGCTGTTTATCCTCCACCATATGGTGCAGCTTTAGAAGATAAGCTTTCCCCACTACAATATCTTGATCAAAGTACTCTCCAGATCTTCCATCAATCAGTTTCATCTTACCATTTTCTGGAAGTCCAGCTTTCTTAAGCTGCTCGACAATGATATTCTCGGGGATCTTTTCAAATACCGGCGCAGCTACCTTAATGCCTAACTTCTCAGCGGCCAACCCCAAATGAGCCTCAAGTAACTGTCCTAAATTCATACGGGAAAGGATGGTCACGGGGGAGATAACAATATCTACCGGCGTTCCATCTTCCAGATGGGGCATATCCACCTCCGACACAATCTTAGAAATTACTCCTTTATTCCCATGCCGTCCAGCTAATTTATCCCCCACGGAGATCTTTCTCAACTGAGCCACCTTAACCTTGATTCTCTTGATTGTCCCAGCATCCAACTCATCTCCCTCCTCACGGGAAAGAATTTGAATGCCAATAACTGTACCCCGTTCGCCGTGTGGCATCCGCAGGGAAGTGTCACGGACCTCTTTGGCTTTTTCGCCAAAAATAGCTCTAAGCAATCTTTCCTCAGCGCTGAGCTCAGTCTCTCCCTTAGGCTGGACTTTACCGACTAAAATATCATTCGGCCCGACTTTAGCTCCAATACGGACAATACCGCCTTCGTCTAAATTAGCCAGATTTTCTTCAGCTACATTAGGGATATCCCGGGTTAACTCATCTGGTCCCAGTTTAGTTTCGACAACATCAGTAACATACTCTTCAATATAGACTGAAGAGAGCACATCCTCCCGCACCAACCGATTAGAAATAACAATGGCATCTTCATAACCTAAACCTTCATAGTTCATATAGGCAATTAGTAAGTTTTGGCCTAAGGCTAACTCACCATTATCAGTAGCAGTGCCATCAATTAACAGATCTCCTACTTTAATCTTTTGCCCCAAAGCTACTACCGGTCGTTGGCTATAGCTAGTATTGTCGGAAGTATTAACAAATTTTTTAATTTCCCAGCTTTTCTTTCCCTCTTTGCCCTCGACAGTCACGACTGTGGCATCCACCGCAGTCACTACCCCGTCAAAGGGAGCCCGCACTACACGTCCCATATTCTCCGCCACCACTTTTTCCATCCCTGTGCCGACAATCGGCGCCGCAGGAAGGAGCAACGGCACAGCCTGATTCTGCATGGTACTGCCCATTAAAGCCCGGTTGGCATCATCATGAGCTAAGAAAGGAATTAAGGACGCCGAAATTCCGGTAATCTGTTGAGGTGAAACATCAATAAAGTTAATTACCTTAGAATCAACCTCAAAGAAACTCCCATTGTAACGCACCGGGACTCTGGTTTGAGTGATAAAACCCTTTTGGTCAACTTCAACTGTCGCTTCAGTAATGTAATAATCCTCTTCATCATCAGCGGACATATAGACAACCTCATCGGTAATCTTGGGCTTACCCCCAACTAAGACTACTTTATAATAGGGAGTCTCTAAAAACCCATACTCGTTAATCCACGAATAGAGAGCCAAATAAGTCACTAAACCAATATTGGGTCCTTCCGGAGATCTAATAGGATCAATCCGGCCGTATTGAGAGTGATTAATATCCCGGATCGAAAAAGAGGCTCTTTCCCTGGTAATACCACCCTGCCCGGTAACAGTAATCCTTCTTAAATGGTCGGTTTCGGAAAGCGGGTTGGTTTGATCCAAAATTTGGGAAAGTTGCGAAGACCGGAAAAACTCATTTACCGCGGCGATAATCGGCCGGGCATTGACCAGTCCTCCGGGGTTAATCTCTTCTTCGGAGGAAAGCAGGCTCATCCTTTCTTTAATGACTCTCTCCAGCCTCAACATCCCCACCCAAAAAGCGTTTTGGGCTACCAACTCTCCCACCCGCCTGACACGTCTGTTGGCTAAATGATCAATATCGTCCACCTTCCCTTTGCCATTTTGCAAGCCAATCAGATAGGTAATAGTGGCTACGATATCTTCATTTTTCAAAATCCAATTCTCGGAGCTGTTAGCAATATCAACTTTTAATTTTTTATTGATCTTAAATCTACCGACGCGGGTTAAATCATAACGGCGGGCATTGAAAAACATGTTGTTTAACATATTCTTAGCGTTTTCCAAAACTACTGGATCACCGGGTCTCATCTTACGGTAGATTTCCAGAAGCGCTTCTTCTTGATTTTTAGTGGTGTCCTTAGCTAAAGTTGCTTCAAGATAATGGTGATCTTCATGGTTATCCACTCCCGTAAAAAGTCCGTTAAGTGTCTGTTCGTCTTCATAACCAATAGCCCGCAAAAAAGTGGTGGCTGCAAATTTCCGTCGCCGGTCAATTTTGACAGTAATCACATCGGTCCGGGAAACAGAAAATTCCAACCATGATCCATGGGCTGGACGAAGTTCAGCCGAATAAACTACCCTCCCGGTGATGGGATCTTGGGAAGAAGAGAAAAACACACCCGGAGAACGGACAATCTGATTGACTACGACCCTCTCGATACCATTGATAATAAACGTCCCCTTTTCAGTCATTTGAGGGATGTCTCCTAAAAAAACTTCTTGCTTATATTGTTGGTTAGTCTGGAGGTGGGTTAAAGTAATCTCCACCCGAAGAGGAGCTTCATAAGACACGCCTTTTAAAATTGCCTGTTCAAAAGTGTAGCGGGGTTTACCCAAGGAATAATCGCCGAATTCTAATTTCCAGTTTTTACCCGTAAAATCAACCACGGGGTTGACAGAAGACAAAATCTCCCCGATACCCTCTTTAATAAACCGTTCATAAGACTCCTTTTGCAGGTATGTCAGGTCAAATTTTTGGTCAATATTTTTTCTATTTCCCCAGTAAACCCGGGTTCCGGCTGTGTTAGTATTTTTATCAGGCATTAGTAGATGGTTCCCCCAAAGCCCCTAAATCTATGGACACAACAAAATAAAGCATACAACCCTGTATGCCAATATTTAGGTTATTAAGCTGTGGATAATTTAACCACAACAAAAACAGCCTGTCAAGAGGCACCCTTCAAAAACTCTCTCCTCAGTTTTTGGCTGCATTAATTATACCACAAAACAATCAGTCCTTAATTGTAAATATTTTAAAGCTGACAGTTTAGTTAACGTTGGAGGGGATGGGATAAAATCTCATCTGTAGAAGCTTCAGACCCTGATTATCATAGCTCCAGAAATAATCCTGCAGGGTTGGATCAAAGAGTGGATATCTTTCAATAGTCCCATCTCCATCCAGATCAACATAGACATAAAGCAACAGCTTAGAAACATCACTAAAGGATTGTTTGCCGGAAGTTCTGACTGAGACCAACTGAGAGGTAGAACACCACTCCTCTGCTACACCTGTAGTGGGATCAATATAAGTAGCGCAGGGTGTCATGGTGGATTTGCCACCCGGTTTACCTAAAGCTCTTACCCAGACTGAATAGGTGGTTATCCCATCATTATCCGGATCAGGACTTGGCAGTTGGAAAGATGCCGGTCCATCAGTGCAATTACCATCCAGGACTGCAAAATCTCCCATGGATAACTTAATCTTACAGCTTCCTGTTAGGGGGACAAAGATCCGATGGCCGCTGCTTTCAGTCAAGGAAGCTGTTTTTCCTTTGGGTGCCCCAATAATATTTAAATTATAATGAGTCCCTGATGGGGCTCCACTTCCTGTAGTTTTTATTTGAGCCTGGGGTTCCTCCTTTGGATAAAGCTGGGCCACTTCAGTTTTTTGGAAGGGAGCAAATTGAGTGACTAAAATAAAAGATAATACTCCCATAGCAGCCAAAGCCAAAAGCAGCAAGGGGGAAACTATTCCTGCTTGAGCAGTTTTATTCATTAATATTAAATTAAAATATTTTTAACTACCTGTCAAGGCACTAAATTAGGGTAGCTGTATAAAAAACTTTAGTAGTGGTTTTTCACTCCACAACTACTGTTCCTTTGAATTTTTGAGGATTTAAATCATCATAATAAGAAAAGGTGCCTGTTTTTTCAAATTTAAAACTGAATGAATCGTTAGCAAGCAGAGGTTCATCACTATCAAGACCTTCTAAATCAGAAATTACTTGGTGGGAATTTTTGTCTTCATTTATCCAAGTTACTTCTGTTCCTATTTTGACCTTAATTATTTGGGGGACAAAACCCTCTTTGGTAATTTTGACATTAGTTTCAACAACAGTTTGTTCGCTCTTACTAGTTTGAGGTGTGTATTTTTTAACCCATTCTTCTATCTTTCCGCTACTCTTAAAATAGTAAAAATAAATCAGCAAAATGCTTATTGCAGCGATAAGCACAAGTAGAATTATGGCTGAAAATCCTTGGTTTTTTAATTTTCTTCTCATCTTAATCACTTATTTGTAATAATTAATGTCGGTCTATATGTTGATGTTGAAGCTTCTTTTGAATAAAAACCAAAACCATCACTTGAGGTTGAATCAACCAGGAGGGAGAGATATCCTCCAAGCTTTGTCAAAACTGCAGAAGTTACATCAATCTCAATCCAGGTGCTACTTTTTCCTCCATTTAACTGGGTGATTGTAGTTGAAGCTTGCGGCCTGTTATTGTAGGTTAAGCTGGATTCACTCCAAATTGTATCTTCAACAAGTCTGACATATTGTATGCCGCTGGAAGAATTCCTGACTCTTAGTTTTAATTTAGCAGAAACAATCTCTTTTCCTGCAAAAGGAGTTAAATTAAATTTAAGATAACTTATCTCTACCGGGCTGTTATCTACCTCTAAAGCAGTTGAACTGCCATAGTTTTTATCAGGATAGTTTTTCTCAACTTCGGCATCAGCTGTAGGTAACAGAGAAGAGGTATTTCCTGTAATCCCGCCAGCTAAAGTTACTACAATTTGAGGTTTGTTCATTGCTTCCCGAGACGAGAAATCAATTCCATCTGTAGCTGACTGTTCAACTGCTAAGGAAAAGGTTTGTCCTGCTTTATCAGATAGAAATGGAGTTAAATCAACCTCTTTCCAGGTACTGGAACTGTTACCGGCAAATGAAGCTATTGTCGTCCCGGTTGTTGGCTTATTGTTGTAAGTTAAGCTGGATTCACTCCAACTGGTATTTGTAACTGACTTAATATTTTGGGTTCCTGTGGAGAAATTTGTTAAATATATACGAAGTTTTGCCGAAGTAACAGTTTTACCTGCTAAAGATCCAAAATCAAAGTTGAGATAGCTTATTTCAATAGGACTTCCATCAACCCCCAAGGCACTGCTACTGCCATTGTTTTTATCAGGATAGGAGGCCTCGACGAAACTGTCGGCTACAGGATTAAAGGTTACTGCATCTGAAGGAGATGAGGTTGGCGTGGGAGTAGAGATAGGAATGGGTGTAGTAGTAGGTTTGGGAGTAGGAGTGGGGGTAGGAGTAGCAGTGGGTTGGGAAGTAGGAGTAGGTGTAGAAATAATAGGAGTAGGAGAAGGGGTGTTTATTGCAGCGGGTGTAGAATTTAATCCAACTGCCCCCCGGTAAGTAATGCCATCTGCCTCAGGCCAACCCAGACCTGTGGTGTCAACTTCGGTAGTAAAAAATGCAGGGTTTGTTGGTTGATAAATGCTCCATACTGTCGCAGGGTCATAGTTATTAGAATCAATAGCAGAAAGAGAAAATCCCGGGTCGGTTTGAATACCTGATTTTAACCAGGTAGTTCCGATTGTTGAAGTGTAGCTGGAAAGAGAAGTGAAACTGCTGCCATTTCCGAAATTTAAAAGTAAAGATTGACCGGAAGGGTTAGACTGCCAGAAAGCTTCACCGTCATAGTGAGCGCCAGAGCTTTCCTGATGGTTAGAAAGTGCGCTCACATTATTGATGGCATACCAGAGATTGTTGTAGACATAAAGGTCTGTGGAGGCGGTCATGTTTCTCGGTCCTAAGGAATCAGAACTGCTGGTCGCCCTTCGTCCCACAATTGTGTTGTTGTAAAAACGTAGTTTGTAGGTATCACAGCCGCTGCCGTGTGAGGCAAAAGGAGAATAGGGTGACCAGAGAGGATATTGAGAAATTCGGGAGTTGCCTTCCCTGCCTTGGCGCTGTGGCATTGAGGTATCCATAACATTATGGTGCATATTGATAACCCCCACTCCGGTACAGCTGCTGCTGCGGTTGACGCCAAAACCGTTATGGACATGGCGCATTATGTTATGAGCAATCTCCACATTTTGCACCGTAGGATTAATTTCAAACGCATCATCGTGGCTTAAAGCGATTACGTTGTTGATAAACTGTGTGTTTGCCGTCCCATCCTTAAAGTGAAGACCATCAAAGAGGCGGTACATATAATTGTCGTGTATGTAGAAATTCGAAGGAGTGCCGTCTATGGCTACTGATTGGAACTCAGGATAAGCGGGAGAGCTATCATAAGCGATATTTTTAGTGTCGGTCCAGCGCAACCAGTCAGGTACTCCGTTCGTAAATTCGCTGGAAGCTACCTCAATATCAGAAGTTCCCGAGGTAGGTTCGGTGTTGATGCCGTATGAACCAAATTTAAATTTATCTTGGTCAAAAAGAATGTGATTCGTGCTGTTTTGAAGATCAAAGAGTTTAACGGCGTGAACAAAATCAATATTTTTAAATGCCAGATAACTGGCACCGCTAAGAGTATAAAGGGTGCTGGTATTAAAGATCGAAATGCGGTTGTTGTTGGGATTAGTATCAGCGGGAATTTGCGGCAGGGTGCTTCCATCCTGGGCAATTTGATTATAAGAATTGGGAGTTAAACGAATGTATATATGACCATCGCCTCTTAGCTGGACACCCGGCCCGATGTAGACAGGATTAAATTTACTGACAGTATAGTTCTGGGAGTTTAAAGAATCAGGATTTTCGCTGGTAGAATGGCCGTAATGAACAAGTTGGGTGTTGGAATCAAGAAGCCAGCCGCCCAACGTGGCATTACTGGAAAGATCAGAACCGCTGAAATTGCTGCTTACGCTCCTGTAAAGGCCGGTTGAGGAATCAACCAGTTCCCAGGCATTATTGGGAGCATTGCTAAAATCAGGTACGCCTCCGTCAATGATTGCCCTTTCTCCGGGGTAGGATTGTAAGATAATCCAACTGGTGGATGCACCTTTCAAACTGATGGTAGTACCGCCTTCATTATAGTAAGTACCACCTCTAAGATAAAGGGTATCACCGGGTTGAAGTTTAGACAAAGAATACTTTACAGTACGCCAGGGTTGATCAATGGTTCCGGTATTTGAGTCAGAACCAATGGTAGCAACATAATAAGTATTTCCAGCAGCAAAGGAAAAACGTTTGGGATAAAGAGAAGAAAAGAGTTTATCTTTAAAGGGAGAAAAGGTGGTTATTGATAGAAAGGAAATTAAGCTAAGGAAGAAGATTAAAATAGCAACCTTTCTCTTTTTATTTTGCTGGGAGGAGAGTTTACTGAGGATAGAATTTAGTTTTGTTTCAGACGGATTCATCTTCTTTGACACTACTTTTATTAACTCACAAAGAGGGATTGGTGTCAATCAAGTGATCATCTATCCTGGATCCTGGTATAACTTACAACCCCTAATGGTAGCGGACCACATTCTCATTATGTTCTTCCAAAGTTTTAGCATAATAAGACCGGCCTTGAGGATCATGATAGTAATATAAGTAAGGGGTAGCCGTGTTAGCCTCAGCCACGGCTTGAATAGAAGAAAACCCGGGATTGGCAATAGGAGCAGGCGGGAAGCCCGGATAAAGATAGGTATTAAAGGCAGACTCTATTTTTAAATCATCTCTAGTTAAATATCTTTTCCACCATCCCCCGGCAGGCGGGCTTTTGGCTCCCTGGGGGACTAAAGCATATTGCACTGTGGCATCAGCATTCAAGGGCATGCCGATATTAAACCTTTTGAGTAAAATACTGGCTACCATCTTTCTATCCTCCTCTGAACGAGCCTCTCTTTCCACAATTGAAGCCAAAATTACTCCCTCATCTACACTTAGACCTAATTTTTTAATTTTGGCTTGGAGCTTCTCATCATATTTTTGGTTAAAATTATCTTTCATCACATCAGCCACATCAGAAGCTGAAGCCTTGGGACTAAAATAATAAGTGTCCGGGAACATATAGCCCTCTTTCGCTACCGCCAAAAAATCCGACTTTTCAATTTTTAATTTGGAATTTAGTTCTTGGGCCATCTCTTCTACTCTCCATCCTTCCACTAAAGTGGTCCGTTTGTCAGATACTCCCAGCATTAATTTTTTTAAAGTCTCTGAAGCGTTTAAGGATGGAGAGAGCTCAACCTCGCCGGCTTGAATTTGCCCTTGGCTTTTCCTGCTTCTGGCTAAAATAGCAAAAACGTTAGCTGATTTAATCAAACCCTCCTTTTCTAACCTTTGGGCTACTCCTAAAGTAGATTCTCCACTCTCGACGACAAAAGTTTGTAAGGTGGTTTTTTGAGCATCCACCGGGGAAAGCAAGTAATCTATATAAAATTTCAACCCCGCCAAGATAACCACTAAAAACAAAATTAAAAGAAGCCACCTTTGTCGATGTTTTATTTGATAACTTGGATTAAGGTTGTTCATCTAAAAACCTCTGTAAAATAATGGTTGCCGCCCAGGCGTCATCCAGTCGCCGTGATTTTCGGCTTACTCCTATCCGAAGCAGAAATTTTTTCGCTTCTTGGGTAGAGAGGGTTTCATCAGCTTCGATTACCTTCAACCCAACTTTCTTTAGTTTTTTGACCACCGCTTCAACTCTTTTCCCTGACTCCCCTTCAGGTTTACCGATGACTACTATATCAATTTCTTCCCTCTTGATAAAAGAGATTAGCTTGTCTAAGCCATCCTGCAAACTGTTAACACTCAGTACAGCCAAAGGAGAAGCGATTTTCCCTTCGGAAATAGCCAACCCAACCCTTTTTAAGCCCCAATCAACGCCTAAGTATTTCATACTCTATAAGTTTTAAGTAGTGTACCATAAACTATTTTGGAGAGACGGAGATGGCGATATTTTTTTCCACAAAGGGCAGTCTGCCCAGCGGAGCAGGCAAGCTCGGGCTAAGCTTGATTTCCGAACCAATAGCACTTTCCAGCTCTTTAATTTGAGCTGCTACTTCCTCAACAGTTTTTCCTTTTATCTTAGCTTTTAACTCCTCCAGATTATATTTTGGCATAAGCTTTGCTTTAAACTTAGCCTTAAAAACAAGCCCTCCATCTTTATCTACCTTAAAAACGTCAGCTTGAGTTTCCATATCTGCCGGGCTTAAACCAAAACCTTCCGGAATATTGGTTTGGACTAACTTAGAAACCACAGTCTTAAGATCAGTATCTGAGTAAGCAATCCCCTTAAAATGAACTGTGGCATTTAGAGAAAACTCACTAGATTGATCCCCAATTTGTTTATTAAACTTATATTTGCCTTCGACCACACTTAAAGCCTCAGCGATAACCTTCTGATCCCCTGATTGTTTAGTCTTAAGCTCCTCCTGAGCTTTTTGGCGAAGGTCATCCAACACTTTGGCCTGAAGTTTCTTCTGGTCATCGGAGGTAACAACAGTTACTTCTTTGGAGGTTCCTCCGGACAACGCCTCCTCTATCCGGGCAACAACCTGAGACTTTTGATATCCCGTCACTAAAAGATCTGTTCCTCCCGGCAAATTTCCTTCCGGGCCAATGGCTTTAGCGGTAACGCCCACTGCCTCTGATTTTCCCGGTTTAATAACAGTGGTAAAGTCTGCTCCAACAGAAGATGATTGAGAAGCAATTTGCACTGAAGAATCTACAGCAAACTTTAAGCCCTCGAAAGAGGTTAAAACTGTCCCTTGGGAAAGTGAAATTTTGGAAGCTGTTAAATTGTAAATTATAGCCTTGCCGCGAGCCGGATCGCCGATCTGTTTTTTACCCGTAGCTACAGCCTTACCAGTTCCGCTTAAGGTAGTTTCAATAATCACACCGGGAATAATCCTTTTTTCTTCATTAACCTCTGTGGCTTTAGGATCAGCCACAATCTCAGCGCTGTTTTCTAATACTTTTGGCTCTACAAAAATGGCCACCTCAGCGCGAGAGAAGAAAAGGTAAGCTCCGGCCAAAAGCAGCAAAACAACCGGCGGGATTAACAGCTTGGTTGTTAGTAATCTTCCGGATATTGCCGATACTCCTTCTTTGGGTTTTAGGGCAGTCATCAAAGAGGTGGCTTTCCCTAAAGCGGCCGGTAAAGAAAAGCTGGACTGAGTACCAAAAGACTTGGATGAATCAGGAGCAGAATGATGAGACCGTCCAGTTAAAGGCCGGGAATATTCAAAGTCTTCAGAATCAGCTAACAATTCTTCCTCTTCTGGTCCCGATTCATAGGCGCTTTCGGGCAAATCCGGAGAAACTAATTGGGAGGTAAACCCCGCTTTTTGATCACTCATCTCTTCACTTTCTAAAGGCTTTTGGGACTTACTTTCATCTCCTTTGATTTTTCCCAAATGCTCCTTAATATCCCCTTCCACAAACCCCAATTCTTCCTCCGGCGGTTTTAAACTATGGCTGCGGGAAGGTAAGGGGGAAGGAGAAGCTGATAAAACAAAGTGATGTTTAAAGTTGATATGAGGATTCATCTCGCAAGCAGCTGACAACACTACTGAGGAAAGAGCAATATCTTCATTTAAAAGATCTATTTTGGGAAAGTGTAAGAAGGAAAGCCTTTGCATCCAGGGGAAAGACATCAGATCATCTTTAACTTTGGCCAAATCTTCTTCTTTGTTAGTGGGATAGAGAAGGATTTTTGAAGGCAAAACCTCTACTTCCGTAAACTGGCTAAGGATTTTTTCAATGTCTTCAAACAAAGACCCCGAGCGTTTGGCGGCTCGACTTTCCAGCATCTTCCCGCCTTTGGTCAAAGTAACTTCTAAAAAATCACCAATCCCGATAAGGATAGCTGTTTGAGGAGCTCCTTCTTGCCTTTGTAAGAAGAAAGAGAGGGCGTTGGTAGTAGTCACATAAGCCAAAGGCTGAAGGCCAAATTTCTTAAGCATCTTCCTCAGAAGTTTTAAATAAGGTTCTTTCAGATCGTCATCTAAGCTCCAGGTTTCGGGAACTCCGAAAAGCACCTTTTGTGGCTCAATTTCCAAAGCTCCCAATGACTTATCTAAAACCTGGTAGCCTTTTTCCAACAAATCATCTGTTCCCTCATAGGTTAAAGTGGCCTGGCTAAGAATCTCGATTTCCTGTCCGTAGATAGCCCAAACAGCAGCTGTAACTTCCGACAAACCAATATTGAGGACAAAGAAATACTCCGCTGGGTCGGATTTCTTGCCAAAAGGTAGTTGGGCAGCGATATTTTCAAAAAAGTTCATGGGCAATATTGCCGTTAAAATTCACTCCTCGGCCCTAGTTACTAAAAGCCACACTAACACCGTCAACATACTACTAAACTAAGTTTACCATTAAACTCAATATTCTTAAACCCCAAGAAGATAAAAGTTACTTTAAAATAGTTCTCCTGTAGTATTTGAATACAGAAATATTGGGGTTTAAGTAAGGATTGTAAACCAAACACTAAGTTAAATACTGAGCTACAGTGCCGATAAGTTGTTGCGGAGTA
The DNA here is from genome assembly GCA_000997385.1 of Candidatus Daviesbacteria bacterium GW2011_GWA1_41_61. Lineage (GTDB taxonomy): Bacteria > Patescibacteriota > Microgenomatia > Daviesbacterales > UBA10151 > GWC1-40-9. Next base: position 25,589 of record LCBT01000004.1, on the reverse strand, counting down.
GTTTTAATCTTTAAAAAATAGGCTGCTGCTCCCTCCTGCATAGCTTCCCGTTCTTTAAGAGGGTCTTCCAGATTAGTTACCAAAACACAAGGAATCCCAGACAACTTCCCGTCCGCTTTAAGGGATTTTAAAACACTGATCCCATCCATTTTAGGCAACATAATATCCAAAATAACCAGGTTGGGAAGCTCCTCTTTTACTTTAGCCAAAGCTTCTTCGCCGTCAGTGGCAGTTACCACCTCATAACCGGTTTTACGAGCTTGTATCTCATACAAGTCTCTTATAAAAAAATCATCCTCCACGATGAGAATCTTTTTCTTATTAGATGATGAATTATCCATTAATTAGAGGATATACAAACTTACCTGTAGTGTCAAGGTCTAATCTTAAGGTCTTAAGGCTATTTATCCTTCTTTTTCAGATATTCTTGCAATAAAATCGTTTCTAAGATGGCTCCATAAAGATAAGCGCAAGTTAATAAAAATTGGCTATCGTGAAGGGTAAAGATATTCTCATACTGACTATAAGCACAAAAACCTCCATATACTTTGAGCCTGCCAATCATCGGGCAACAAGTTAAGGATTTATAACCTGTTTGCTGGGCTACTTGAGTAACGCTTTTGAAGCGGGGATCAACAATTGAAGCATTGATAATTACCGGTTGGCTGGTGGACACTGCCCTGCCGATGGCAGCATCGCCCACTTTTACCAACACCTTGGTACTAAACTTTTCCATATACCAATCAGGCAAGTATCCAGTAAAACGGACTATCATTAGTTGCCTTTCCTCATCCAGACGGAAAATGCTGTGATAAGTCCAACCGAGGCTTTCCCTGAGGCGATTAAGCAGCTTGGGAAAAATCACCTCCACCGGATACTTTTGAGCAAAAACCTCGCTAAAGATAAAAGAGAGGTAACCTAGCTCTTCTTGACTCTTCACCAAAGCAGACAGAGCTCTTCGGTTTTTCTTCCATAGGAGAAATACCCGGACTAACTCTATTATCAGCCATACTAAACCCAAGGTCAAAAATATTACCATTCTTGGTCTACTCCTGCTACTTGCTCGCCGTCTGTCAAAGACTGTCTAAATTCAAATTTTTTCAGCAATAAAACGACCACACCTGACACTGCCTTAAGAAAATCTAAGTCCTGTTTAGAAAAATCATTAGTCGCAAAAACCATTAAAACTCCCCAGTTTTGGGAGGAATATCTTAGAGGGAACAGCGCTGCCAAAGGATAAACAGAGGACGAGGAGTCGCCAACTACTGAAAAATTGTTCTCTATCTTATTTAAATAACAATCTTCAGCTTTGGTTAAAGTAGAGTCTTCCTTAATCTCTGGCTTTGACTCCAAAGACTGATTATAATGATATCTCAACACCCCCTTTATACCTTTTCCTGTATCTTTTAATAAGACTACGGTAAAATCCTGATATAAATCTTGCGGGGAAAAATAAATTGCCAATTGTTGCAAATCCTCTGATAAAGAGGAGGCCTTGGAAGAAGTGAGAAATGATAAAGCCTTAAGAATTTCTAAATTTTTATTAAGGCGGTGTATTAAAGAGACATTTTTTTTATAAAAAGATCTCTTTTGGAAAAGTATTATCTCCAAGGTAATGATAGAAACTGCTAAAAATGCCCCTATTAGATACATCATAAGAAGTTATTCGTTTTGGCTATGGGTATGGTAAAGATAAATGTGGAACCCACTCCTTCTACGCTCTCTACCCTGATACTCCCACCATGAAGTTCAACAATTTTCTTTCCTAAATAAAGGCCTAGTCCTGTACCTACCTTATTATAGACTAGAATATTACCGGAGCGGAAAAATTTAGTGAACAGTTTGGGTAAATCTTCTTTGGAGATACCGCTGCCAGTATCGGTAACGGAAACAGCTATAAAATCTCCCTCTTCTTTAGCTTTAATCTCGACCTTCCCTTTATCGGTGTATTTTACGGCATTGTCAATTAAGTTTAAAATGACTGCTTTGATCTTTTCCACATCTATATCCACCAAAGACAGCAGATAATTCTCCTTTTTAAATACAATCTCCACACCCTTAGCTGAAGCTACGGGAGCAAAATTATCCACCACCCCCTCAATGATTACTTCTATCTGACTGGGCTGCTTGAATAAATTAACCTCCTTCCCCACTTCTAAAATAGAAATCTGTAACAACTGTTCCGTCAACCTTTCCAGTTCAGTATTATTATTTTTAATCTTTTTAACATAATCTGACTGCTCTTGGCCCAGCTTGCCAGTATCACCTCTTAAAAGTAAATCAATATAACCATAAATGGCTGCGACTGGTGTCCTTAGGTTATGAGAGGCAATAGAGATAAAATCCCCTTTGGCTTTCTCAATATTCAAAACATTACTTAACAACCCTTCAATTTTTTCATATCTTCTTTGAGTCACCAATAACCTGAAGACTAAAATAGAGAGGATGGGCAGACGCAGATAAGTCAAAGACGGAGCCTGATACAGATGCAGTAAGCTAGTATAGGTAGCAACAGCTAAAAGAAAGCTCACCAGGCCCACTTTTAAACCATACCCTACTGTAGCTGAGGAGACATGAATTAAATAAATTAAATAGAAATCATTTATCACCCACCCAGTAAAATAGGCTACAGAAGAAATAGTGCTGATGGAAGTAAATATATAAACATAAGGTGTAATTTTTTTTATGAGCTGATTACTCTTAGCAAGGTAAATTAAGGTCTGGCTTATAACTTCGTTAAGGGTAATAACCAACGCCAAAGGTAAGAAATAAGGACTCCGACTTAAATATAAGGCGCTAATCATCCCTGCTTCTACCACTATCCTGACAGCATGCACCACCTTTTTGTTGTCAGCTTTAATCTGTTCTTCTATTTCCCGGTCTTCCTGCTGGGGAGCTTTCTCTTCTGCCGTCTTTTGGGGAGGGTCAACAGACTTGGGGACTTTAGTAGCCTTAAGCGCAGCTGGAGAACTGGTTAGAAGATTATTTTCTTTTGTATCCATAGTTTTAAGAGAATTTAATTTTTAACAACGACAAATTCCCCATATTAAATGGAGAGGCTTGTCTAAAGTAAAACACCTTAACTTTTTAAGCTGTTGCCTTCTTTAAGGTATCCTGTGCTCCCTGAGCACTCAAGATCAACCCCCGCAGATAACCGGTCAACACTCCTAGGACAATACCCACAACTGCTGGAATCCAGGCTGCGGTGATAGTTGCCATATCCGGCTTGGCTCCAGCTCCAAAGAAAACTGCCGCTCCCAAAAAGTATCCTGGAGCCATATCAAACCAGGGGACAAGCTCCAAAAAGACAATGACAAAAGCTGCTACAGCTACAATTATCGGAACAGCTAAGGTACCTAAACTAGAGGATAGGGCAGTGGCCAAAAGAACTATAACTGCCCCCAAAATAATACCCAGGGAGACACTAATGGCTTCCCTGACAGCACTTTTAGAACTAACACCTGAGAGAAAGTATCCACCCCAGGTAATAAAGGCTATCCAACCTATTAGGTTAAATTGAGCAGCAGCCCACATATAAACAAAGGCTATAACTGCCACCAGTAAAGGAATGGGGAAAAATTTACTAACTTGCATTTACCTCACCCCCTTTCCCTCTATACTCTAAGTAAAAGCTTAAAAGAAGATGTTGTCAAGTATAACAGGGATCGTCTAAACGTCTTTGAGGTATTTGGTAAATTCCCGTTTCATCTGCGGCTCATATGACCATCGTTGGGAGTAGTCCACTGGAGCCAAATTGGAACACCAAATTGCCAAAAAACAAGGCCTCACTATTCATTATGTTATTGAACTAATCCGAAATCTCGAAAAAAGAGAGATAAGCACTATTTAGTAAAACACTAAGATGGTTGTGTAAAATAGATTCCCTCAAAAATTGCCCTTCTTAAAACCCAGCTCTCTAGGAAAGAATAAGAAACCAAACGCGCAGAGTCCAGTCTCTGCCGAGCTTGAGAAGAAAGTAAGTAGTCCAATCGCCAACTAGTAGACTTAAAATATAAAAAAGCTTCTTGAAAAGATAAAAATTGCGGAACTTCTTGCAGCATTTCCCCCAACCTCATCTCGGCTCGAATAAGAGACTTCATTATATGAGCTGTCTTCATTAATTTTACTAACTCCTTTTCAGCTCCTTGCCACTTCTCCTTATCTTTTTCAGGAAGACTTCCCCGGCTTACCGCAAGTCTTAGATTAAGAGAGATATGTTTTGGACTTTTCACTGGGTCTACTTGCCCTATCCGATAAACACATTGTTCAGCAATATCTCGGCTTCGATTGTTAAGTTCGTACGAAGCTGCTTTTAAATGGCCAGTATGACAATGGTCGGTGATAAAAACTACTTCATTCATAACTATTATGAAGTTTTTACTACTACCCATAGTAAAAGTCAAGCAGACAAATGTAAGAACGAAAAATGATATATAATTGGTTCATATGACATCAAGGGAACTCCGACAAAAATATTTAGATTTCTTTATTAAAAAGGGGCACAAAGTTATCCCCTCTGCTCCCCTAGTACCAGAAAACGATCCCACTACTCTTTTTACTTCCTCAGGGATGCAACCAATGGTTCCTTATCTTTTAGGGCAGAAACACCCTGAAGGAACCAGATTAGTTAATTCTCAACCATGTTTTAGAGCCCAAGATATTGAAGATGTTGGAAATAACCGCCATACCACCCTCTTTGAAATGCTGGGGAACTGGTCTTTAGGAGATTACTTTAAAAAGGAACAGCTCCCTTGGATTTTTGAATTTCTGATAAAGGAGGTTAGTATTGATCCAAATAAACTTTATGTATCTGTTTTTGCTGGAGATGAAAAATATCATCTTCCCAAAGATACCGAATCTGTCCAAATCTGGAAGGAGTTATTTTCTCAACAAAATGTTGGAGCTAAAGAAGTAGCCTTAGATTCTTTAGAGTATGCTGCAGAGGTAGGGATGCAGGGAGGGAGAATTTTTTATTATGACCAAAAGAAAAACTGGTGGAGTAGAACTGGAAGTATTGAGGCCATGCCTACTGGAGAACCAGGAGGTCCCAACTCAGAGATGTTTTATGAATTTGAAGAAATAAAGCATGATCCTAAATATGGAAAATATTGCCATCCCAACTGTGACTGTGGACATTTTCTAGAAATAGGAAATTCTGTTTTTATGGAGTACAAAAAAATAGCTGATGGCTCTTTAAAAAAGTTACCCAATAAAAATGTTGATTTTGGAGGCGGATTAGAAAGACTTGTTGCTGTCTCAAATAAAGATGCTGATGTATTTAAAATTGATCTTTTCTGGTCAATTATAGAAGAAATTGAAAAAGTAACAAACAAAAAATATACCGATAATAGATCTTCTATGCAAATTATTACTGACCATTTAAAAGGTGCTACATTTCTCATTATTAATGGGGTTTTTCCCTCTAATAAACTACAAGGATATATCTTAAGAAGATTACTTAGAAGATCAGCCATTAAATTTTATCAACTAACTGGAGATCTGAAGTTTGTAGAAGAAATTACCACCATATGTGACAGAATTCTAGAAATGTATGATTGGTTATTTTCTATTAATAAAAACAGTTTGCAGACTAAAGAACAGTTACACCAAACGATCGTTGAAGAAATGAAAAAATTCGGTTCGTCTTTGGTCAAAGGTTTTAAAGAGATTGAAAAACTAAGCGAAGTTAACGGCAAAAATGCTTTTGATTTATATCAAACATATGGATTTCCAATAGAAGTCACTGAAGAACTTCTGGCTGAAAAAGGGCAAAAAATTGATCAAGAAGAATTTCAGGTTGAGTTTGAAAAGCATAAGGAGTTGTCCAGGACTGCTTCGACGGGAATGTTTAAGGGAGGTTTGGTGGATCAATCCGAAGTAGCTATTAAATACCACACTGCTACTCACCTGCTTCACGCTGCTTTAAGACAGATTTTAGGAGAACATGTTACTCAAAAGGGCAGTAATATAACTTCGGAAAGATTAAGGTTTGATTTTTCTCATCCGGAAAAATTAACTGAGGAACAGAGTAAACAAGTGGAAAATTTGGTTAATCAAAAAATTCAGGAAAACTTAACAGTTACCTCTGAGGTGATGGATAAAAAAGAGGCTTTAAAATTAGGCGCTTTAGGGTTGTTTGGAGCCAAATATGGGGATAAAGTGACTGTTTACACCATCGGTGGAAACAGTCATCCTGAGCGAGCGGAGCGAGTCGAAGGATTTCCATTTTCAATAGAGATCTGTGGTGGACCCCATGTTAAAAACACCTCACAGTTAGGACACCTTAATATTACCAAAGAAGAATCAGCTGGATCAGGAGTAAGAAGAATTTATGCTACTTTGATTTAAATTCTTTGTGGTCTCTATTAAAAAGCTTTTTAACCTGCTCACTTCCTTCAATCCCCATTTTAACAGCTTTCACCCCTGCCTCAACTGCAGAAGTTAGATTAGCTGCTGCCTCTACTGGTTTTTGAATGTTTTCAGTAATACTGCCGGTACTGTCTAAAATTTTATTTAACTTCTGCAAAGAAACTCTTAAGTCTTTTAAAACATAGAAAAACTGAGTACCTAAAAAGGCCAGCAAAATGGCAATTAAAGAAATTAGAAAAACTAAAGATAACTGCAAAATATCCATATTTCTACTATTATCTCTTAAGATAAACCACTTTTTCAAGTGCTGTTTTTTGCCCAAATTTGGAAGTAGCCACAATAGTTAATTTATTTACTTGAGAGGATAAAGTAATCTCCTTTTGAAACTCTCCACTGCTGTCTACTGGGATCTCCTGACTGTTGACCATCACCACCACCTCCGGATCAGTTTTGCCTTCCACCATCACCGTGGGGTTATCTGTGGTCAACTGATCAGAAGGGGAGATCACAGTCAGCGGTGGAGGACCAATAAACTGGCGGTACTGTAACCAAAGGTAAACAAAAAAGGTGATAATCATCAAAGATACCACCCCTCCTAAAACCCTACTGGGAGTAATATCTAGCTTCCTTTTTTTAACTGGGTTAACAAAAGCATCCATAATATAAGGCTTGTGTTTTTTCTCGGAAAATTCCCTCCTATAGATAGCCAACAGCTTCTCTCCATCCAAATCTAAAAACTTGGCATAGTTTCTGATAAAACCTCTAACAAAGGTGGGGGGAGGAAGCTTTAAGTAATCATCTTTTTCCAGGGCTATTAAAAGTTCTTTTCTAATCTTGATCGCTTTTTCTACCTCTTCTAAAGTATAAAGTTTGACTTCTCTTGTTTCTTTTAAAATCTGGCCCACAGTATGCATAAGGTAATAATCCTGTCAATTCAGGAAAAATTATAGTCCTCTCCTGATATATGTCGGGATGCGGAACAGTAATTTCTTACGAAATTATAGCACTATTGCCGTTGACTTTTTGCCCTGACCTTCGTAAGATAATTCCAATGCCCGATATTTCCAACCCCAAAGATAAATCTCAAATGGCCCATCTGCCTCCACCCAGTGGTGACTCTGCCAAGGCAGAAAAATATCTCTCCCAACTGATCAAGCTGATCAATCAAAATAAACTGCTGGTTAATCATACTGATTTAGCTCAATTTGATCCCAGCGCCATTGAAGATCATTACCGGATGGAACTTAAACAGTACCATGTCGAAATCAGCCACAGTAAACAACCGGAGACCGGCCAGGATTTTTATATCATGCTTTTTACCAATCTTCAGGATATAAGAGACGGCTGCAGTGAAAAAATTATATTAGCTTATATGCACTTAACCCAGGAACAGTTTAAAAGGTTTAAAACTACTGCTGACGAGCAGGTAGAAAGGAGAAGGAAAGAGGAAGAGGAGAAGCGGTTTGCAGAAATGATGACTCCTGTTGATGAGGTCTTACAAAAAATTGAGGCCTCAGATACCTTAGAAGAAGATCTGCAGGAGATAGCCAAAGAGCCTATTCCCAGACTAGAGACTCCTCCAGCTGCAGAACCTGCTTTACAAATATCTCAGCTTCCGCAAGATACAACAATCAGCCCTACTATCCCCCAGCCTGGTGAAACACCGTTTGCACCATTTGCACCATCTGAGACAAATTTTAGCGCTGCACCTCCCTCGGGAGATCAAAAAGGGGTAGCTGATCTATTAAATGATTTTTCTGGCCACTACTCTTCCCAACCTTCCTATACTCCACCTGAGATTTCACCTGCTCCCCAACCCACTTATTCCCTTCCTTCTTCCTCTTTCCCTGCTCCTACTGCTCCCTCTTCTGAAACCACTCTACCTCCCACTCCCCAAACACCTACCAACCAAACCCCCCAGTATTAATAAGATTTTATCTTTCTAATCTGTTCTTTAAGAACCGGTAAATCATCTTTTATCGTTTTCCAGAGGTAACAATATCTTCTAAATAAAGCTTAGCTGTTAAGGTTATTGAATCCGGCAGTAACCTTCCTAAAACTGTTGGTCTATCAGAATAATTTCTAAACTGAATTCTGCTACCCAACCAGTTTCCCTTCTATAGAAGAATCAATCATAAATGTCAGGGGCAATTAAAATCGAACATCGGAAGTTTGATAAAAGCAAACACACATTAAAAGTGCTTTCAATCCGGGATTGTAGCCTTAATGCTTGTGCTTGAGCTATCATCTATTCTGAACCTCCTCTTTGGGCAAGGTATTCCTCAGCGTTTCTGACTAAGACATCTCTGGGTTTTGATCCCTCCCCTGGACCAACAATTCCAGATTCCTCCAATTCATCTAACATCCTGGCAGCCCGGGCATATCCAACCCTGAGCCTTCTTTGTAGCAGTGAAGCTGAAGCCCGGTCATACTGACAGACAGTCCTGACTGCTTCTTCAAATAATTCATCCCGATCTCCAAAGTCCCCACCCTTCCCCATCCTACCTAATGGCATTTCTGTCACCTCAGTTGTGTACTGGGGAGCAATGCCTAACTCTTTTAAGTAAAAAATCAGGTTGTTAATCTCAGCATCAGAGACAAAAACTCCTTGAATACGTATGGGCTTGGAAGCATCAGGAGGGAGGAATAACATATCACCTCGGCCTAACAGCTTCTCTGCTCCTGGCTGATCAATAATCACCCGGGAATCAATCATTGAGGAAACATTGAAAGCAATCCGGCAGGGGATATTGGCTTTGATTAAACCCGTAATCACATCTACTGATGGCCGCTGTGTTGCTACCACCAGATGAATACCGGTGGCTCTGGCCAGTTGAGCAATCCTGGTAATGGCAGCCTCCACCTCAACCGGAGCAAATATCATTAAATCTGCCAACTCATCAATTAAAATCACAATATTGGGCAAAGCCTGAAAACCGGACATCTCATTGTAGCCGGCAATATTTCTCACCCCCACTGATTGGAACAACTTATAACGGCGGTCCATCTCGGCCATAGACCACTTTAAAGCAGAGAGGATTTTTTCTGGCTCGGTGATAACCGGGGTTAAAAGATGAGGCAGACCGTTATAATTATTTAACTCAACTCTTTTAGGATCAACTAAAATCAATTTTAACTCTTCTGGGGAATTTCTAAAAAGCAACGTGGTGATAAAAGCATTAATTAAAATAGATTTACCAGAACCAGTAGTCCCGGCAATTAAACAGTGAGGCATCTTGGCAATATCTACCACCACCGAACGGGAAGAAGTATCTCTCCCTAAAGCTACTGCCAGCTTGGATTTGTTTTTAGTCATCTCTTCAGAAGATAAAATACTTTTCAAACCCACCACCTCCAGTGACCGGTTGGGGACCTCAATACCTACCAAAGATTTCCCAGGAATAGGAGCCTCAATCCGGACTGTTCCAGTCGGGGTAGCTAAAGCTAAAGCAATATCATGCTGTAAGTTGGCAATTTTAGCAATCTTGGTCCCGGCAGAGATCTCTAAAGCATATTGGGTAACTGCCGGGCCGCCATTGACTTCCGCCACCCGGGCTTGAATACCAAAAGAATCCAGAGTTTTTTCAATAGTGGCCGCATTTCTTTTGACATCCCCCCTATCAGCCGCAGAACCGATCTTATCAGACAACAAAGCCACTGGCGGATACTTCCAGATCCGCACTTGACCAGCTATATTTTGGACCAATTCATCAGCAACCAACGGGCTTTCAGCCCCTTGTTGTCTTGAGGCAACTTTAGGTTTAAGATCATCCACCCCGGAAACTTTAATCGGGATCTTCCTTTGTTCAAAACCTTCCCCACGGCTAAACAAAGACAAGATCGGCCCAAAAATTCTGTCTTTTAAAAATAACCCCCCTTGAACAAAAATCCCTAAAATAGTGGTAATCGAGGTATTAAATAACACCACCACCCCCACTAAAAAGGCTCCAGCCAAAACTACCCCCGCTCCAAAGTTTGTCAAAAGAGAGGCCAGTTCTACCCACACTAAATTGCCAATCTGCCCAGCCTGAGAAGAATCTAAAGGGGAAGTTAAACCACTTAAAACTACCACCAAAGTTACCAAGCCTACCAAAACATTAGGCTGAGCTGCTGACCATTTAAATTTCTGTAAGACCAAGGCAGTGACTAAAAACAGCGCTGGGGAAAAGATCGCCGTCCAACCCAAATACTGCTGCAAAAACTCCCGCCAAAAATTGAGCGTTGGAGTGTCAGTTAAAAGGGCCACCCCGGAAAGGCCAGCTAGCACTAAAGCTACTAAAGAACCCACTGCCACCACAGTTTTCTGGTGCAGCTTTAGTTTAGGAAGAGAATAAGGTGAACGACGTCTAGACATAGTTTAGTTATCTCAAAACTTTAACTTTATAAGTATTATATCATACTTGTAAGCACTATAGGATAATTATACTTCTATCACTACTGGCAAAATTAACGGGCTTCTCTTGGTCTCCTCATAGAAAAATTTCTCTAAACTGTCCTCAATATGGCGGCGGATAAACCGCCAATCTAAAGCAGCATCAGGATGATCTGCTAAAGCTGCTTTAACAATATTTTTAGCTTTATCTAACAGCTCCTCCGATTGTTTCTCAAAAACAAACCCCCGGCTGACAATATCCGGTTCTCCGGTTAATTTGCTGGTACGGACATCAACCGGGACAATGACTAAAACAATTCCCTCCTCGGCCATAACCATCCTATCCCGCAACACCACACTACCAATATCCCCCACCCCCAGTCCATCAACATAAACATTTTTAGCCTCCACAAATCCATCTGCTTTAACATTGTCCTGGCTAAGGGTGACTACCTTGCCATCTTCGACTAATAAAATCTTCTCTTCTTCATACCCCAACTGCTGGACCATTTTAGAAAAAGCCTTCATCTGTCTGAAAGTAGCCCCAATGGGTAGCAGATACTTCGGTTTGGCTAGATTGATCATCATCTTTATCTCCTCAGCGCTGGCATGACCTGAAACATGAAGATCATCCGTAATCTCGGTGTAGTAAACATTGGCTCCCAATTTAGTCAGCCTATCAATTAAAGCATGCTGGGCTGCTTCACGGGAAGGAATGGGATCAGCAGAAAAAACCACACTGTCACGGGGGGTGACAAAAGCAAACTTGTGATCGTTATTGGCAATACGGGACAAAGATGAGCCGGGTTGACCTTGAGAACCGGCCACAATCAACATCAACTTCTTTTCGGGGAACCTCTTAATCTCCTCCGGGGCAATCACAATCCCCGAGGGAACTTGGAGATAACCTAAATCCCAAGCAATTTGGAAGTTGCTCTCCATTGATCTACCCAGAAAAGCAATTTTTCTTCCAGCATCTACAGCCACATTGATAGCCTGCTGGATCCGTCCGATATTGGAAGATACAGTGGTGATCAACACCTTACCCTTAGTTTCAGCCTCAATCCGGGCAAAAGTTGGCTGAATCGTTTTTTCTGATAAAGTGTAGCCAGGCTTTTCCACCCTCAAAGCATCAATTAACATCAATGCTACTCCTTTATCCCCCATCAGGGCAATCTTCCCCACATCAATCACCTGGCCACTCATCGGTGTCCAATCGACTTTAAAATCAGCCTGGTGGATAACCCTGCCAGCCGGAGTTTCCAAAACAATGCCTGTTGAATCAGGTACTGAGTGAGAAACTTGATAAAAGCTGATATTAAAATGGCCCAGATTAAAACGGCTATCAATACTAACGGTGTTAAGACCCTTTTGGCTTAAGTTAAACTCATGCAGTTTATTTTTAATAAAAGCGGCTGCCAATCTTTGAGCATAGATAGGAGGAAAACCTAACTCCTTCCAAAGATAGGGGATACCGCCAATATGGTCATCATGAGCATGAGTAATAACCAATCCCCGGATTTTGTGTTTTTTGTCTTTCAAATAAGAGATGTCCGGGATGACCAAATCAATGCCAGGCATAGCTTCATCGGGAAAGCCAATCCCACAGTCAACAATGACAATATCCTGGCCATACTCATAAACATACATATTTTTACTCACATCACCCACACCACCTAAAGGGATAACCTTTAAAGGGGTAAGTACTCCAGCTCTATTGTCATAATGAGGTCTAAATTTTTTATTCATAATTTTTTTATCCCAAATATCGACTAATATTCTCTCCTGTTAAATTATAAGGTCCAAAGTTCCCTTGTACTACCTCTTTGGCTACCTTTCTGACCACCCCTTGAATAGTCCGCTGTAGCGACCTAATACCACCATCATAGCCTAAGGGGCGGACAATTTGCGGCCACAAGGCAACGTCTAAAGCAACTGTACCCTCGGGCAGCCCAGATTCTTTTAAAACCTTGGGTAAGATATAATCCCGGCCAATAGTAATCTTTTCTTCATCACTGTAAGAAGGCATTTCAATCATCTCCAATCGATCCATCACCGCCGTGGCAATATTGGCGGTGTTATTCGCTGTGCCGATAAATAAAACCTTGGATAGATCAAAGGGATAATCTACATAGTGGTCTAAAAAGGTAGAGTTTTGTTCCGGATCCAAAAGCTCTACTAATACTCCCATCACATCAGCCCGCGATTCAGTGGCTACCCTGTCTAACTCATCCAAAAGGATAACTGGGTTGTTGACTCCCACCGATTGGATTGATTGTATCAGCCTTCCTGGTTCAGCTTCTGCCCGGACCCGAGACTGCCCCCGCAGTTCTTTGACAGATCCCAAGCCTCCAAAGGGGATACGGATGATCTTTCGTCCTAAGCTTTCCGCAATAGAATAAGCCAAAGATGTCTTACCGCTTCCTACTAACCCCACAAAAAACAGCACGGAGGAATGAAAACTTTTTCCCTGCCGGGCATTTAAAATCAGTACCGAAAGATACTCCAAAATTCTTTCCTTAGCTGCCCGCAGTCCAAAATGGTATTTATCCAAAATTTGAGCTGCTGTAGTTAAATCTAAAATATCTTCCGATGATTTATTAAAAGGCAATGTAGCCACAAATTGGATATATTCAAACTCCCGATCAAACTCAATTTTATAACCTGAAGAGGCAATGGCCCGGGCCAGCCGATCTAAATGCTCATTTAATTTCTCGGTTAAACCGGAAGGTAAGGAAACTTTGTTTACCAAATCCCGAAGTTTACTAATTTGGTCCTGGTTTGAAGAGTTATCACTACCTTGGGCAGCAGTATCCATAGCTTTTAAGAGATTTAAATCGTAAATCCTTATCTAGTTTAATTTTAGCACTAATCAGAGGAAAACTATACTGTAATCCTTATCTCCGCCGGTCCCGTCGGCCACCGGATCCCTCACCAAAACCCCGGCGTGAAGGACTACGGTCCCGGTCAAACCGGCCTCTATCAGAACCTCTACCAAAAGACCTTTCCCGGGCTCCAAAATCCCGTCTTTGAGGCCTTGACTCTGAGTCTTCTTTCCGGTCCTCTCCAAAAAGCATCGACAGACCAATTTTCCCCATATTATCTACCTCAGTAACCCTGACTTTAACAGTTTGCCCCACACTGACAATATCTTCTGGCTTTTCTACCCGATGGGGAGCCATTTGGGAAACATGAACCAAACCATCCCTGCCTGGCAGAATCTCCACGAAAGCTCCAAAAGGAGCAATTCTTACCACCTTACCTTCATAAACCTCACCTACTTGGATCTCTCTAAACATCCCTTCTACTGCTTCTAATGCTCTTTGTACTGCTGCCTCGTCAACTGCCGAGATCATCACTGTTCCATCATCTTCGATATCAATCTGGGCTCCCGTTTTAGCAATAATCCCGTTAATGGTTTTGCCGCCGCTGCCAATTAAAGTGCCAATATCCTCAGGCTTAATATGAGTCACCTCAATCTTAGGAGCATACTTGGAAAGCTGGGAAACCTCAGGAACCGCTTCATTAATTTTGGTAATAATAAATTCCCGGGCTTTTTTACCCTGTTTTAAGGCCTCTTCAATAATGACCAAGGTTAAACCATGAAGCTTGGTATCCATTTGAATAGCGGTAATACCTTTTAAAGTTCCTGCTACTTTAAAGTCCATCTGGCCATAAAAGTCTTCCACTGCCTGCATATCAGTAATTACTTGGAATTTCTCTTCATTGGAAAAAAGTCCCATGGCGATACCTGCCACCGGATTTTTCAGCGGCACTCCGGCATTAAGTAAAGATAAAGTTGAAGCGCAGACTGAAGCCATCGAAGTTGAGGCATTAGCCCCTAAAACTTCTGAAACCACTCTGATAGCATAGGGAAACTCTTCCTCTGGGGGCAAAACATTAACTAAAGCTTTTTCTGCTAAGGCTCCGTGACCGATATCCCGTCTGCCCGGACTGCCAATCCTCTTCACCTCGCCAGTGGCAAAGGGGTTAATGCCCATATTATAGTGATGCATATACCTTTTAGTGCTTTCCCCCGTCATTCCTTCCAGGATTTGAGAAGCAGAAAGTGGTCCTAAAGTAGCTATGCCTAAAACCTGGGTTCCTCCCCGCTGAAAGATGGCTGAACCATGAGTCCGAGGAAGTAAACCTAGTATTATGGAGATCGGACGGATTTCATCCATAGCCCGGGAGTCCACCCTTTTGCCTTTATTTAAGACAAAATCAAGCATCAGCTCTTTGGCAACCTTATCAAAGATCGTTCCAACTTGTTGGGGAGTCAACTTTTCAGCATATTTGATAGCCAGCTCTTCTTTGATCATATCCCCCGTAGCTTCATGCCATGGATGTTGGGTATCAAATAAAGCTGCTTCAATCTTTTCTTTGAACTCACCTTTAACATCAGCCAAAAGTGAAAGTTCAACATCTTCAGACACCGGAGTGTAGGGCTGCTTTTCCCGGCCCACTTCTTTGGAAAAATCAGCAATGAAATCAATCACCCGCTGGGCAGCAGTATGCCCTTCTTTAATAGCTGCTAAGACAGTTGTCTCATCTATTTCTTTGCCTTCGGTTTCCAGCATCACTACCTTATCCTTAGTGGAAGCTACCAAAGTATTTAGATCAAGATGGTCTTCAGTTTCTAAATCAGGGTTGAGGATAAAACTACCATTCGCCTGGCCAACCCGGGTTATACCAATTGGCCCATCCCAAGGCACTGAAGAGATAGCCAAAGCAGCAGAGGTACCAATAAAACCTGTCAAAGCTGGATCGTTGACCCCATCAAAGGACAAAATTGTTACCACTACTTGAACCTCATTATAAAAATCTTTTGGAAAAAGAGGGCGGATAGCCCGGTCAATGGCTCTGCCGGCTAAAATAGCCTTTTCGGGAGGACGGGTTTCTCTTTTGATAAACTTTTGAGCGGTGATTCTGCCTCCGGCATAGTATTTCTCCACATACTCTACTGACAAAGGAAAGTAACCCATATCCTGGGTCAAAGGCTTAGTAGCCACAGTGCAAAGGACTACTGTTTCACCCCAAGAAGCCACCACTGAAGCATCTGCCTGCTGAGCCAGCAAGCCTGTTTCCAGTTTAAGCTTTCGTCCAGCGAGATCAATCTCTCGGGTAACAACTTTTTGCATATTAAATTAAAGTGGTTAAGGGTTGGAAACTGCAGAAGAAGCAACTAGTAGTTAACTAATTGGTTCTTTTCAATCTCCAAAACCTCTAACCTAGAAAGTATTATACACTACTGCCAAAATTAACGCAAATTTTGTATAATTACTTTATGAAAAAAATCGTTACCGATCCTAATATCATGTTAGGCAAGCCCACAATTGAGGGGACGAGAATTACCGTGGAATTAATCCTGAATTTGATCAAAAACGGCCAAACTGTACCAGAAATTATAGAAGATTACGATTTAACAGAAGATCAAGTAAAGGCAGCGCTAGAGTATGCTAAAAAGGTGGTAGAAAAAACTTACCCAGCACAACGCACTGTGGCGCATGAAATTTTTATTAGACGAAAACCTCGGTAAACAGGTAGCCCAATTTTTACAACAATCTGGCCACTTAGTCCTTCGTGTCAAACAAATTAGTCCAGGAGCAGAAGACGCTCAAGTTTTGACCTTAGCAACATCTAAAGGTGCTATTCTCCTCACTTCCGACAAAGACTTCGGAGAATTAATCTTCAAATATGGGCAGCCACACAGAGGGATCATTCTTTTAAGACTACCGAACCAAAGGTCAGACAATAAAATAGAAGCTCTCAAAGAGATCTTCTCAAAACACAAAGATATCAGGGGCTTTATGGTTGTAACAGAAAAAGATGGCAAATTTAGGATCAAGAAAAAGTAGTAACTATTTAAATACATTTAGGGCAACTCAATAAACATACCTTAATTGCTCAACCAAATCTAGCTGAGCACTGATTACCTTGACTAACCCACCTTTGACAGTCTCCGGGATAGTTGTATCCTTCAAAAGGGTTGTTAGTCTGAGGAGAGTATCCATGAAGGGGTGCTCAGGATAGGGTTTTACCTTTAATCCCAGCTCTTCTATCTCTATAGATTCCCTTAGCAGATCTCTGGAACGATTTGTGTTAATAAAAGTTCCTCGGCCCGAAAACCTGGTAATTGTACCATTGGCTTCTAAAATTGCCAGAGCTGCTCTAACTGTTCCCCGGCTTAATTGACTTTCTTTAACTAAATCTGGCTCCGGCGGTAATTTTTCAGCATAAACTCCGGCGCTAATTCTTTCCATTAAAGTTGTGGCATATTGCCTAAATAATGGTAACTTTGTTGTTCCTAGATCTGTTCTTTCCATCATGAAGCTCCTCCCTTCTTTTTATTTCTATGTTTTTCATAAAAAGCCTTCACTAAACGGGCCACCGATAAATCCAACAAAGCTTCTAACTTAGCATCAGAAGGGGAATCTTTTATATTAGCAAAAGCACACTCCCACTCCATAGCTCCACTAATAAACCTCCCTGCCACCATTTGGTGATAGGCCTCCACCACTCCTTCAATAGCTTGCCCTATAGGGATCATTTTCTGTCTTGCCAAAAGGATCTTCCCGTCTTTCGATTCCTTCCATAAACTGATTCACGACCGCTTTCTGATAAAAACTATCAAAAGCATCATCTCTGGAGGACGCGTAACTTCCACCAACTTCTTTATTAGAATCCCCTCTAAGATCTCTTTTCATTCCCTCTTCCAGTTCCCGGGCCAACTCTTTCCAAAAAGTCTCATCCTTCTCAGCCTCCATTTTTCTTCCCTCCTTTCAGGTATTTAAACAGCGCAAATAATTAACACAAAAACTGTTACTAATTTAAATCTCATCTGTTTTAAGATATCCTCCATATAAAAATCTCAGTTTACCTTGTTCTACTACTACAATTGGAGGTACAAAATAAACTTCTTCTTTGGGTTTGGTAATCAATTCTTCCCCATTAAAATCAACTGGACCTTCCACTAGAATATAATCAGCTCTGGGGTAACTTTTTTCCTGTTCATCACAGAGAAAGTAGATAACCCTGTCTTTTAGAGTTTGTCTTGGTTCTTGCAAAACCATGGCCAGTTGCCAAAAATTGTTAGAAAATAATTTCGCGACAGTAGAGGTAAGGGGGTCTTCTAGCTGTTGTGAACTATATACCGACATCCAGGGTCGATGACGAGGAGGTTCCTCATTATATGATCGAAAATCCTCTACCTTAAGTGGCATCAAAGGTTTCTCCGGTAAATTAACGGTAAAAACAATATTATTATTAAATTTTATTAAAGTCCGGCAAATAGTATCGGCGAAGTTGTTCCAAGCACCATAAATTACTACCCCCCACCTTAAATCAGGCAGAGGAACGATGTTTCTTAGAGAGCTCCAGTTGTAACTATCCCTAATTATCCACTTGTATAGATCTTTTGGTTCAACTTCCCTAACTCCCTCTCGGTAAGCTAAAAACCCCGCTGGATGTTCAAATTCCACGGTTCTCATACTGGGGTAAAAAGGAGAAGACCAATCAGTACGGTTGTCTGCCTTACTTTTCTCCTCACGTTGGAATTTCCAAACTTCTCCGCATTCCGCCGGTGTTAAGATGTATTCATTTAATTGTTCTGTCATAGTTTTTCCTCTTTCTCACCTCTTTTTAAGGTAAAGACATATTAAATGAGAAAATTATTGTTTGCTTGATTAAAATATGATAAAATTATAGCGTTTATAAGACCAAAGATGAAATATCATTTTTTTGAAAGTAAATTCGGTGATCAATTTTGTGAGGAAAAGACTTTAGAAGTTAAGAAATTAATTAACTCTGCTGTCTCCTTTACTGTAGCTGGTATGCCGGGTGTGGGAGTGACTAACTTTTTAAGGTATTTAGCCATTCGGGATTTTGCTCACTTTATTTATATTGATTCATATCTTCTCCCTACTCTAAGCAAAAAAGAGTTTTTCCAAGCTTTATTAAAGGAGCTGGGAGGGAAAAATGCTAAAAAAGATAGTAGCGATCTTTTAGCCCAGTGCTTGAACCAATTACAAATTCTTACTACCAAGTATCCTAAAATTGTCTTAATTTTTAACCGCTTTGATCAGCTCAAAGCTGAATTTAATAGCGAGTTTTTCTCCAACATCTGGTCCTTAAGAAATGTCAGCCCCGATAAAATTTCCATTATCACTACTGCCAACCGACCGATTTCCGAAATAGCCCCTCAATCTCTACAAGTGGGACATTTGGGGGTTTTTTCAAAAATAGTTTACCTTCCCCATTTTTCTTTATCTGATACTAAAACCATTGTCAAAGTTTCTAGTAAATATAACTTAATTGCCGATCATAGGGCAGTGGAAACAGCAGTTAATCTTTGTGGAGGACACTACCAACTCCTGCAAATGCTCTTAAAATCAGCCCGCCTTTCTAATCCCTTGCAAGATCAATTTATTAAAATGCAACTAAAAGAACTTTATGAATTTGTCAATCACAATCAAAAGAAGATTTTGCAAAAAATTGCCTTTAACAAGCCAATCGAAGAGGTGGATGAATATCTTTTAAATATTGGTTTAGTTATCAAAGATAAAGATGGCTATCAACTCTTTACTCCCCTTTTGGAAAAATTTATTCAAGGCAATATACCCTTAAGACTACCAGTAAAAGAGGCGCGCCTGTTTAAAAAACTTAAACAACATTTAGGTCAAGTTGTCAGCAAAGAGGCAATCTTTAACTTGCTTTGGCCGGAAGATTCCCAAGATTATGATAAAGCTTCTGAATGGGCCCTCAATTCTTTAATCTACCGGCTGCGGAAAAATCCCTACTTTATTCAAAGTGGCTATGTTATCGAAAATCACAAAAAAGAAGGCTTTGTCCTGATCAAAAATTAGGCATATCTATTTATTCAAACCCAATCTTTCAATGAGCTTGGTGTATCTATCGTTATCTTTTTTCAGCAGGTATTGCAGTAATCTTCTTCTTCTGTTAACCATGGAAAGTAATCCTCTTCTGGAATGAACATCATGGGAGTGCTCTTTTAAGTGGTTAGTTAAGTTTTTGATCTGTTCAGTTAAAAGTGCTGCTTGAACCTCAGGAGAACCGGTATCATCCTTGTGAGTAGCAAAGTCTTCAATAATCTGTTGTTTTGACTTGATATCTAATGCCATAAATCGTCACTACGTTCCTCAGGATCAAATAATTGAATTCCAAAGAACAAGTCTTTAAGTTACAAAGCTAAGTTTAACAAAAAACCTAAAACTTAGCAAGGGTAATTTAGGAGTTTATCCTACTGAACCTTTAAAGATTTTGGGGGTTAACCAGTCTGCTTCGGGAGTTATGGTCTCTGCTTTTTCACCAGAAGGAGTTTCTTCAGCTGAGGGAGTAGCCGCTGTCTCAAAAGTCTGATGAGTCTGAGGTTGGGGTTCTTGCTCATGAGGCATCCCGGCTACAGGAGGAACGGTAAAACTTTCTGCTGGAGTAGAGATAGAGGGAGGCTGCATAAAGATAGGAGGTTGTCCGGCCTCTGCTACTGGAGTTGGAGTAGAATTAGCAGAGGCAGATCCTTGAGTATCAGTAATAATTGGTTTCCTGCCTCCTACTCTCATAGCGGAAGCTACGGCTTCAAAAGTTTCAGCAGTCACATTTTCTGATTGCAGGTTAGAGGTGGCTTCAAAGATACCGGCTAAAATATTGGTGGCAATATCCCCATCATAGGTTAACTGCAAAGACTGGATCAAAGTTGCCATTATCTCACAAACAGAAGAAGAAGCTGGATCTACTATATTGGTAGTTCCAAAGTAGGCATTGCCTGCCTTTTTATCAATATTTATAAGATGGGCTTTGGAGAAAATTTCCTGATTGCCGGTATAAATAGAACCGAGGGTATCTAAAGTAGTGGCCCCAATAGCAAAGATGAAATCAAAACCTCCCCCTTCTCTTTTAGGGGTCACATGGGTTGGTTCAAACTTTTGTCCGGGGACAACTTTAAACACTAAGTTTAAATTAGAACCAGTAGGGAAGTAATCCATCTTTTCCAAAGAAGGGATTGTTCCATCAGCTGCTACTACTCCGCCTAAAACAACTACATAATCTCCGTTATTAGTAGGGGGCAGCTTATTTTGGATCTGGCCCACCCCAAACAGGTGAGAATGGCCTACTCTAATAATGTCTTCAGTCACCACTGCCACTTTTTTACTGGATTGTTCCAAAGCTAAATAGAGGGCTAAAGAGGCTGCCAGCTCATCCACTGAAGACTGAGGGGGAAGGGTAATTAAAATATTTTGAGCTGAAGTAACTCTTTCTTTAACCCCAGCCAACTGACTGTCATACTTCATAATGCTGCCAATTTTACCACATCTAGCCTATAGCTGTAAAGACTGAGGATCAAATAGGTCTATATGATTCCACTAAATCTCCTACCTGAAACTGAGGGATACCATCGAAGATCATTCCACATTCCTGACCTTTCTCGACCTTACTAACCTCCTCTTTAACCTTTTTTAAGGATTTAATCTTCCCCTCTTCTACTACCTGCCCGTCTCTCAACACCCTTACTTTAGGGCCTTTGGAGATAGTACCTTCTAACACCTGACAGCCGGCAATCCTTTCCCCTTTACCATAAGGAAACTGAGCAATAATCTGAGCCCTGCCAAATATCTCCTCGGTAGCTGTAGGCTGTAGCACTCCTTCTACCACTTCTTGCAGTTCTTCCATTAACTCATAAATGATAGTGTAGGTTCTGATTAAAACATGATTGGTCTCAGCTATATTGTGAGCCGAAGAGGCGACTTTAACATTAAAACCTAAAACTATCGCCCTAGCTGTAGCAGCCAGCTCAACATCAGAATCAATAATATCCCCTGTCCCCGAGCTTATAACTTTAAGATGCTGTTGCCCCTCATTGAGCTTACCAACCACATCTTCTATCGCCTCCAGCGAACCTTGATTATCAGCCCTGATAACTACCGCTAAAACCTGAGTTTCTGATTGCCTAAGTTTATCCAGGAAACTGGCCTGTTTTATCGTTTCTTCAGCTTTCTTAATATCTTCCCCTAACCTGACTCCCACTGCCGGAACTTGAACAAATCCCAGCACCTCAACAGGCATAGAAGGACCGGCTAAATCAACTGCTTTACCGGCCCAGTCAAACATTCCTCTCACCTTACCTGCAGTCTCTCCAGCTTTGATATTATCCCCTTTTTGCAAACTCCCATCCCTGACTAAAACTGTGGCTAGCGGCCCCCGGAATTTGTCCAAACGGGATTCAATAATTACCCCTACCGCCGATATTTCAGGGTCACCTTTTAACTCATGAATTTCTGCCAGCAAATTAATCGTTTCTAAAAGGTCCTCTACTCCCTGGCCGGTTTTGGCAGAGATCGGCACAATGGGCACGTCTCCCCCATATTCTTCTACCAACACCTTCTGATCAGAAAGCTGTCTTTTAATTTTCTCCAGTTGCACCTGGACATTGACCCCGGGAAGATCTATTTTGTTTACAGCCACTATCATCGGGATATTAGCCGATTGAATATGTGTAATAGCCTCCACAGTTTGTGGCATCACTCCATCGTCCACCGCTACCATAAGCACCGCAATGTCAGCCAGCCGGACTCCCCGGGATCTCATCTTCTCAAAAGCAGCATGACCGGGAGTATCAATAAAAGTGATTGGTTTACCATCAGCTTGAGCTTGATATGCACCAATAGCTTGAGTAATACCGCCATGTTCTTTTAAAACCACAGAAGTTTTACGGATAAAATCAAGCAGGGTTGTTTTACCATGATCAACATGGCCTAAAATGGTTACAACTGGAGGTCGAGTAATTTCTGTCACTTCTTAAAATTCCTTTCTTTATCACAAAAAGTAAAAGGATTTAAGATTTACGAAATACGATTTATAAATAAAAATAAGCCAGTGTGGTTTCCATTCTTATATCTTAAATCATAAATCTTAAATCAACTACTTCTTTTTCCCTTTAGGCTCACCTTGATCTGTAGTAGCAACCAGCGGCCCCCTTTGGGTATCTTCTGTCTCATCCGGGGATCTTAAATCCTTATCTTTTGGCTTACTTTGATCATAAGTTTTTGTAATATCCTCCTCTGCTTGATCTACAGCCTGTGCTGCTTCCTGACTATCTGGTTCTTGGGGTGCTCCGACGTCAACTACAGATTCTTCTTCCATTCCTTCAACTACTGCCTGTCTGCCTTCTTTTTTAGCGGTCTCATCAGTAGGCATCGGCTGTATACCAGCTTCTAAATCTTCTTCCGCCTCTTTGATAGCTTGGGCGGCAGCTTGAGTCACATCCTCACCCGTTCCCTCAATATCAATCTTCCATCCCGTCAGTTTAGCTGCCAATCTGACATTTTGTCCTCCTTTACCGATAGCCAAAGACATTGATCTGGCCGGAAGTTTAACTTTAGCTACTTTCTCTTCATTCTCTTCACTGAGGGTTACCTCTACATCCTTAGCGGGAGATAAAGCTGAGACAATATAACGGGCTGGATCTTCAGAGTAAGAGATAATATCAATTTTCTCCTCTCCTAATTCATTCATCACTGCCTGGACTCTCACCCCCTTTTGTCCTACTAATGACCCCACAGGGTCAACTCCATCCACGGTGGAGATAGCAGCAATCTTAGTTCTACTACCAGACTCCCGGGCAATATCTTTAATAACTACTGAACCGGTATTGACCTCTGGTACCTCCAAAGCAAAAAGTCCGCTGACTAAATTAGCATCATTTCTAGAAACTACGACTTCTGGACCGTGTCTACCCTCTCTAATCTCCTTCATATAAAACTTCAGCCTTTGTCCCGAATGATAGTACTCATCACGGGTTTGCTCAGAGACTGGGAAAACTCCCTCCGCCCGACCTAAATCCACAAAATAGGTATTGCCTTCCTGGCGTTGAATAGTCCCGGAGACCACTGTACCCACCCTTTTTTCATACTCTTCGGAGATAGCTGACTTTTCCGCTTCATGAAGCTTTTGCATAATCACCTGTTTGGCAGTTTGAGCAGCAATTCTGGCAAAACCAGGGGGGGTGATATTGTCTTTTCCTCTTAAGATAGAGATCTCTCCGCTTACTGGATCGATTTGAGCTACCAACTCCTCAAAATCCTCGGGGATAGGTTCATTTCTTAAAGATAAATCTTTGCGATAAGCAGCCAAAGCTGCTTGTTGGATAGCATCTAAAATCACTTTAATGTCTACCCCTTTTTCAGAGGCTACTTGATTTAAAGCGGCAGCAAATTCTGTTCGTGCTTGTATAGCCATATATTAAAAAAGTTAAAAAAGGTGGGACTAGGCCCACCTTGGTAAGTCCCTTTTTAAAGTTACAGCACTATTTTAGTCCAGTGCTTAATTGAAGTCAACATTTAACATACTAAGGAACTGATGCTATATTAAAAGTATGGAACAGTTAAAAGAACTTCTTTCTCTTTATTCAAAACCTACTTCTTACTACACCCAGTTTAAAAAAAGCTCTCATCACCTGCTTTTAAAGAACAGACGCTTCTTCAAACAATTTCAATACACAGTACCATCTCCTACTTCTTATCCTTACCAGTGGCTTTGGGATTCAATCTTTCATGCCCTTGTCCTAGGACACTTTTCTCCTAAAGATGCCAAAAAAGAACTTCTTTCGCTTGTTTCCAAACAATTTCCAAATGGTCTTATCCCCCACATGATCTATTGGAAAAAAGGTAAAGTAATCAATCTTGACTGGGGCAAAAACGGTACCAGTAGTATTACCCAACCTCCTCTTTTAGCCTACGCTGTATGGAAAATTTACCAAAAAGACAGAGATCAAAAATTTCTGGAAGATATCTATCCCCATCTTAGCGCCTACTACCACTATCTCCTTATCGACCGGGATCCCAGAGAGAACCATTTAATCGGTATTATTAATCCCGACGAGTCAGGAGAAGATGATTCTCCCCGTTTTGACATACCCTTGAGGCTTCCCCCTCAACACACTCAGCAGGAAAACTTTAAAAGAAGATTAAACTTAATAAAACAAAATTTTAAAACCTGCCATTTTGATGCCCCTTTTTGTATGAAAAATTTTTTCTGGGTCAAAGACGTACCTTTCAACGCCATTATCGTGGAGAGCCTGGGTTGCCTTGCCAATATCGCCGCTCAAGTTAAACACAAAGAAGAAGCCCGATATTTTAGCAAGAAAGCACTTCTTATCAGAGACGCTATGAGAAAACTGATGATGGAAGATGGTATCTTTTGGTCAACATATGATCAAGATTACAAAAAGATCAAGGTTTTAACCTGGGCAATCTTTGCCCCGCTTTTTGCTAAAATTTATACCCCTGAGGAGGCAAGATCTGCAGTCAAAGATCATCTGCTAAACCCAGATGAATTTTATTTAAAGTTTCTCGTTCCTACAGTGTCCAGGAGCGAACCTTCATTTAATGCAAACGGGTTTTGGAGAGGACCAGTTTGGATGGCTACTAACTGGTTTATTTATAAAGGACTTGTAAATTATGGTTTTTTTAACTTAGCCCAAGAATTGCTTGAGTCAAGCATCAAACTTATTAAGCAATCTGGTTTTCGTGAACAGTTTAATCCCTTAACCGGAGAGGGTAGAGGGGCTAAAGAATTTACCTGGGGCACTCTTATTATCGACATGATAGAGGATAGACTAGATTAACCTTTTTTATGTACGATAACTTCCTTGTAAACTCTCTCATATCCCTTTGCCATAATTTTAGAGTTAAAGTTTTTAAGAGCGTAATCTCTAGTTTTAGCGCGACTGATAGATTTAATCTTTTTCACCGCCTCTATCATCTCGTCAACGTCATTTACTACATATCCCGTCTCTCCGTCTTTAATAATTTCCGGGATAGAACCTTTATTAAAA
>LCBT01000003.1 GCA_000997385.1 Candidatus Daviesbacteria bacterium GW2011_GWA1_41_61 | reverse complement strand
CCTGTTTGACCTGAGGGGCTAAACTTAGGGTTAAAGTTACTCCCAACACTACCAGGAGAATAATAACAGCTTTTTTCACTTTAATTTCACTGTATAAGATAAATAAAAAGATGTCAAGCTCTCTAAGGTTCTTCTTGCCTAATACTTACCGTATTTTATTCATAATCTCATGCCTAAAGACTATTTTGTAAAAATATCGCAGGGGAGGTGAAAAGAAATGGCACAAGAGAGAGGAAGGAAAAAGGGCAGAAAAATTAGCCGTGAGCAGGCAGGTCGAAAAGGAAACCAAACAAGACCCAAAACTCATAATTTAAATCCAGACTTTTCCAGGACTATGGCTGATATGGATACCGAAGAGATGCCTGTGGAGGAGGAGTTTTTAGGCCGAAAGGGTGGAGAAGCCCGGGATAAGAGTGAAAAGATGAAAGAAGAGAGATAAATTTCACTACACAGAAACATTTCCTTGTTTTTGGGGCCGGACAATTAACCCCAACAACCTAATACCTTGGTCTAAAGCTTGAGTTAGAGTGTCCATTTCACTAGATCCAATATCAATAGTGATATGGAAAATTCCTTTTTCCTCTTCCTTCCAATCCCAAACAGTTTCTCCTTTATGAATAGGATGGTGTTGATGGGAGTTGTTTTTAAGAAGATACAAGTATTCCAAAAGGATATGTTCAAAAAGATGCCCAACTTCCGTGTTTTGAGCTTCCTTAAGAAACGGTATTTGTTTGTTATTAAAACATTGGTGATGGCAGAGCCCGGGGAGAAAATGTTCCAGGATAGAACAAGTTTGGGGAAGGGATGATGTGGTACAGTGGCAGTTAAGTACTCTAAAATAGATTCTTGTCTGATGCTGCTGCAGTTTAACCTTGAGTTGAAAATTGTCAGAAAAAAAAGGAGCAAGGTAAGTTTCGGGCATAGGCTTTTGGGAAAAACAGCTGTATTTATACAGTAAAATGAGGTATTTGTCAAACTTTGAGGTTAACGCAGCGGGACAGAAAGAAGATAGAGGATTAAACCGGCAACGAAGCTAAAAGGATAATATTAGAAAGTCCGAAAATTTCCAGTAAGGATCTAGAAAGTAAAGAGAGTCCATTATATACTATAAAAAGTGAGGAACTTATTCCTGATAGTTTTAATCTTTTTTAGCGCTTTCTACCTTAATTTTTCTTATGCCAGAATTTATAACTTTATCAAAGAACATAAGCTGCCCAACCCAACTTTACAACAAAGGTATACCTTAAAAAACGACCAAAATATTTTCTCGGGCGCCTCAGATAAAGATCAGCAAAAATATATGGCTTTAGGTGACAGCTTAACATCCGGAGTGGGCAGCCAAAGCTATGAAAAGACTTTTCCTTATATTTTAGCCCAAAAGCTGGCTTCCGGGAAGAAGGATATGCTGCTGATTAATCTTGGCCAACCGGGAGCAGATATAGCAGAGGTTTTAAAGTTTCAAGTTCCCGAGGCTATCAGGGAAAATCCTGATTACCTTTCCCTGTTAATCGGAACCAACGACGTCCATAATTTTACTTCCCGAGATAGTTTCCGCAACTCCTATAAAGTAATTATTAGCAACTTGAGTCAACAAACTAAAGCCAAAATCATTCTTATCAACATACCTTACTTGGGAACAAAAGATTTAATCTGGCCGCCTCATAACTTATGGCTTAACTTTAGAATCAGACAGTTTAATGAAGATATTGCCCAAATTGCTCAGGAAGGGAATCTTCATTTAGAAGACCTCTATACTCAGACAAAAAAACTATCCTCTCAACCCGGATTTTATTCTGCTGACCTCTTCCATCCTTCCGCGGAGGGGTATATACTTTGGGGTCAGATAATCAATGCAGATTAATGTTCAATTTCCCCAGTTTCAAACTTTAGCTTTTGCAGTTGTATTTATTACAACTTTGGTTCTGTCAACCAAAAAACATATTCATACTTCCTTTTTCCCTAAGTCTTTAACTGACGAGCTGAAAGGTTTGGCTATAATTTTAGTTGTTTTTAGCCATATCGGTTACTTCCTCTCTGCTGATGATAGTTTTTTATTCCCTCTTTCGGTGTTTGCCGGAGTAGGGGTCAATCTGTTTTTATTCTTATCAGGTTATGGCTTAATGACATCATCTATTAAAAATAAGACAAGCTTGCTTTCTCACGAAAGTAATCTTTCCCTAGTGGGCTTTTATAAAAAAAAGCTGCTGAAAATATTTTTCCCCTTATGGGTTGTTTTATCGGTTTTGCTGTTGCTGGATTGGCAATTTGGGAACAAAATTTATCCTATCAGTACTGTTGTTAACTCTTTTTTGGGGTGGTTCCCATCCGCTGAGATTTATCAGGACCTAAATTCCCCGTTATGGTATTTTAGTTTAATTCTCTTTTACTATTTAATTTTTCCTTTGGTCTCCTTCCGATGGTTGCTCTTTTTCTCTCCTGGTCTTATCTTGTTTTTAAGCTATCTGGTGGTGGGTTTGCAGTTACCTGTTAAGGAATCTATGATGCAGCTTTACAAATTGCATCTTTTGGCTTTTCCATTAGGTATGGTTTTAGCTTTAACTGTCAAGACAAACCTTTTAAAAAAATTGATAAAACTGCCCACTATTCGGCGGGGATCGTTGGGGCATCACCTGGCTTTTGTTTTGATGGTAGTGTTAGTAAGCTATACTGCTATTTACTCCGGGGTAGGGGAGGGCTTAAGAAAGGAGCAGTTAATTAGTTTAATCATTACCGGTACCTGGATAGGTATTTTTCTTCTAAAACCGTTTAGATTTAACTTTCTTACTTTGTTGGGGGTTTATTCTTATGAGATTTATTTGATTCATTGGCCCATACTTTACCGCTATGATTTCTTATACAAAATGTTGCCTCCCTTTTTGGCAACTTTTATTTATTTGTTCTTTTTTATAGGGATAAGCTTCTTGGTTCAAAAATTAGCTGTCTCTGTTTACCAAAAGGTTAACAGATCATATATACTGTAAACATGCCATATCTAGTTTTAATAAGACATGGGGAATCTAAATGGAATGCGCTAGAAGCTTGGACAGGGTTAACTGATATTAGTTTAGACGAGAAGGGAAGAAAGGTTGCCCGAAAGGATGGCGAGTTTTTAGGCCATTTAAACTTTGATAGAGCTTATGTTTCAGCTTTAAGAAGGGCTCAGCAAACCCTAGATGAGATTAAAGTAGTTTTAGGAAGAGAGGATTTGGAAACAGTAAAAAGTGCTGCTTTAAACGAGAGGGACTACGGTGACCTAACAGGTAAAAATAAGTGGGAACTGAAAAAAAAATATGGAGAGGAACAGTTTCTAAAATGGAGAAGGAGCTGGAATTACCCTGTTCCTAATGGAGAAACTTTAAAAGATGTTTATCTTAGGGTATACCCTTATTATAAAAAACATATTTTCCCAGATTTGAAAGCAGGAAAAAATGTTTTAGTAGTAGCTCATGGTAACTCCTTAAGAGCCCTGGTAAAATACTTGGAAAATATTCCTGATGATAAAATTCCTAATTTAGAAATTTCTATTGGACAGATATATCTTTATCAAATTAACTCTGAGGGTCAAGTTATCTCTAAAAATATTCTTACTCCCAGATAAGAAGTATTTATTTGGGGTGGTGTACGGGAGTCGAACCCGCTAAAACTGCCTCCACAGGGCAGCGCCTAAACCGTTCGGCACACACCACCATGCCTTATATATTTTACCAGGTTGGGGAAAGATTCTCCACCCTGCCACGAAAAAAGCCCCTTGCGGGGCTTTCTTCGAAAAACTTACAAACGGTAAAGAATGTAAGCCAAGCTTGCTTTTCTCTTACGAGAAAGGTAAGCATTTACTTATTAGCCTTGCGGTTAATAAGTGTTGTATTTATATCATATAGAAAATAACTCTGTCAATACCTCAGACTAGATCAAAAACAGTCAATATTAAAGATATAATTTTAAGGAGTAACGGTGGGAGTTGAAGACGGACTGGCTGTTGGGGTAGCAGTAAGGCTAATAGTTGGAGTCAAGTCTTCTGTAGGTGTAGCCGAGACGGTTGAAGTTGGAGTGACGGTAGCTGAGGGAGAAGCACTGGGTGTAGCAGAACCGGTAGAGGGCAAAGGATATTTTTTAAATATTCCGCTTGCCTTACCGGGAATAACATGGATTCTTTGGGCAACCAATACTCCCAGTTCATTAAGATTACCCACAGCAACTATTCTTTGCCCGACCACAAGAGCACTGACTGTCGAATCTTCAATGCCTTTGATTTTAACCGCTGTTTGGGCGGTAGTTATTATATTGTAAATCCTATCCCTTTGAATCTGATGGGCGAGAGTCAAATTACCGCTATTAATAGCCGTGATAACGCCCTGAATAGCCCGCCGTTTAGATTGGGCCGAAGAGGTAGCGGACTTGACATAAACTTTCGTTATTTTTTTGACCTTGCCTGCGGTCGTAGCTGTAGCGCTGTCGGTGCTGATTAAAGCCACAATATCTTTAGGTTTAATAGAGTTTAATTTGACAGCTTTATTATTTTTTCCCACTACTTTGGTAGTGCTGTCAAGGGTTACTGCGGAGGCTTCATTTTGTTTTTTATCTTTAATAGTAACTGTTGCACCATTGACTTTCTCAACTTCTCCAATCGTCACTTTTTTATCCTCAGGTCTATTACTCTGCCCAGGGTTAGTCTCAAGTTTTCCATAGACGTCAAGAGTCATCATTAAACCTGTAACCATCATGACACTAATTAAAGCTAACTTAAAATTAATTTTTTTACTCATTTTATTAAATTAACTGTCATAAACTATATCCAGGCTGATACTTTTTTCTTCACCGTTGTCAGCAAAAGCCTCGACGGTTAAGGTATTTATACCTGAGGAGAGATTAATTGTGCCTTCAAAATAGCCAGAGGCGTCACTTTCAATTGAATTGGCATCACTGTCGGTATAAAAAACTACCGTCGTTTTAGGAAGTGTTTTCCCTTTGACAGTAATCCTATCACTGACAACGATAGTTTCATCAGCCGGACTTTCTAAATTTAAGGTTAGCGGTTGAACAGTGTTTTCAGGCCTAATCCCAGTTAAATCCACAGGAGAAGTAGTGCTTTTGGTAAACATAAGTGCAACGATACCTAGAGAGAAGGCCAAAAGGATAAAAAAAGAAATTTTAGGAGGAAATTTCTTTAGAAATAAATTTCCAGAGGACTGTGACAGCACTTGCCCGGTGTTTTCATTTACCGAATCTTTAGTCTCTGGTGTTTGAGGCACAGTTTGCTCTTCTGTCATATCCTTTAAATTAATTATCTCTATTTATATTAACTATTACAAGATACCTGTTTATCCCTACTTTCCATATTAAGTAATTTTACTATAAAGGGCCTAGGATATCTTTGTCAAGTAGATAGTGGATTTAAGGAGAAAATGGCAAAAGTTGCCAAAAAGCTTGAGGATTTAAGAAGGCCTTTCCCAAATCAGGCTCCAACTTGCCAAAATCAAGTTGGTTTATACCAGAATAAACATTAGCCCTAATGGTTTTGGGTTTATAAAACGGTTTGCTTAAGGTAAACTCCCAAGTATAATCAGGGATCAGGTAACGAGCTTCAAGGGGAGGGGCCTGTCCTAAATTATTTAAAAATATAGGAACTCTATAATTTTTATCTTCAGAGTTGATGGTTAAAATATATTCCCCCGAGAAGTTACTTTTCCAGTCCAAAGCAGCTGAAATATCCAAAATTACCGGGGACTTGACTTGGGTGGCAAAAACATAAGGGGTTTGATCAAAGGGCTGGCTGCCTGAGAAAAGCTGCAGGGCTACCTCATACTTGCCGGCAGGGGGAACTTTAAATTGAACTTCAAAAGTTGCCTCTTGTCCCGGTTCCACTTTTATTGACGGGGATAACTGAACTGGACTGATAGACAGCTCCTTTTCTCCCTGGAGGGCGCGGATCTCAACCGTATCATATTCATTCCAGATTGACTGACCGGTGTTTTTAAAGGTCAGGGGAATTTTATAGATCTCATTTCTGACTATTGCGGGGTAAATATTACCATGAGTCAGCTGAGCTTTATTCTCTTGAAATGGCCTGCCGGCATCCTTGGCAAAATTGAGGACTGTCTCGTATTGGGAGTAATAATCAGGGTAAAAAGCTCCTAAAATTTTGAGGTTTTGTTTTTCTCCGGTCAGCCTTTTAAAGGAAAAGTGGTCAAAAGGAGATTCCTGGTAGTTTAACAGGAAAGGGGTGACGGCTACAACCCTCTTATCATTCCAAGCTTCTTCAAAAGCTATTTTAAAATACTGGCCGATATCTTCTGAGATGGGCAGGGATTTATCATAATTGATACCTTCAGCATGTTTCCAGCCTGTCTCGGTAATAAAAACAGGCAAGTTCTTATTTAAGCCAAGTCTTTTTAGTGTTTCTAACTCCCATTTCCAGGTTTGGACACTCCCTTTACCGCTATCCCTGGGGGAACCTACAAACCCGGGATTGGGATAGGAGTGGGAAACCCAGCCGTCAAGCTTGTTAAAAATAGCGGGGATTTCCTGATTCATCTGGGTTAAAAAGCTTAACTCATCTTGATAAAGAGGGGCTTTATTGGGGGCAGAAGCATCAAAGCCAGCGTTTAAGACAAAAAAATCCTGGTTTTTATTTTTTAAAGCAGCTATCGTTTTATCTAAAATTTGAGCATAAGAGTTAGCATCAACTCTGCCGGCCCATTCTTGACCCTGGTTAGGCTCGTTATAGATAATGACATAGCGGTTTTTAGTCGGCCAGTTGAGATTATCTAAAAAATCTGCCCAAGCTTGCTCTTCACCTTCATAGGGCAGTTTCCAAAAGTTTCTTTCTGGCTGGGTAGCCAGCCTAATAAGAGGAATCAGATGTTTTTTCCTCAACTCATCAAAAAAGGCCTGCCATTTAGGCTGATCCCGGTTTTTACTCTCCACCAACACCGTTACATAGCCCCAATCTCCACCGGAGGAGTTTACTAGTTGGGAAGCGTTGGAAGCTTCATCAGTAGTAGAAGAGATCAGATGGATACCAAAACGGTTGTTAGGAAAGTCCAAAGGATTAACAATAGCATAGGCAGGAGAGGTGATAAGTAAAAAGAAAAAAGAAACTACTGCTAATGTTTGGATATTTTTTAAAAATAATCTCATACAGCCTTATCTATTTTACCAGATTTCTATCTTTTCTGGCAGGGTAATTTGTATCAACTTATGAACTCATTTTTTTGCTTTTAAGTCCACTCAGGAGCTCCTGACGAGGTCTTAGCCAGACTGCCAGAATTTATCAGATTATTCCTGTCTGACGGTCTTTTACCGGACTTAGTCTATGCTTTAGGTCTAAAAAATGTATAAGTATGCATAACAAATTATGCACGTACAAGTAGACGCTTTCTATCTGGTACAGTTGGTTCTACCGGTTGTTCCTCATCGCCCTCATCGAAAAACCTATGAAATGTTAGTTTAATAGCTCTGAGTTTTTTAAGATCATCTGGCAACCAGACAAAAGTTACTCTCTCAAACTCCTCGTTCCTAGCATCTTCACCAGGTTCTCCATTCCTTTCACTTTCTTTCTTTAAATTTATGAGATTTTTTTCTGGAAGTATAACTTGTTTTCCATCCTCTAGCCATTGTGTTATTCTTTGAACTCTAGGAATACTTAAATTCCAAGCTGCCATATACCGTTCTTTCCCTAATTCTACATCAACATAGCTATTCAAAAGCTTTGCATATTCAGCAGGAGCTTGGAGATGAAAGCCAAAACGGAGTATATAAGGTTTCTCTGTATATTCGATATCATCACGACCTTTGTAAATCTTCTCAAAATGGGTCTCTCCGAATGGTTTTTCTATAGGAAATCCTTTCACGAGTGACTCTATCCAAGACTCTGGATCATCACTTATGACATCTATCCAGCCGGGGATTCCATAAAGGGAAACTCTTCTACGCAGCAATAAGGTATGATCATATCTTTCATAAACTATAGCAGGATTTTCACCTTTTTTAGGCCAATAAGACTTACGAAATCTTTCGTATGGCTTAAATGGGACATCGAGTTTTATTTCAAATGATTGGTCATCTTTTCTTAGTTCCCCACGAGGTGCTTCTACTGACATGTGAGGAATTATAGGGCATAAGATTATTATCCGCAAGGCCGAATGATATAAGGTAACGACCCTATATTCAAATTACTCAAGGAGGTGATTATTTGAGATGTTGCCCTTAGATGTAATCAAAAAATATTACCCTAATTCATCTGAAGAAGAACTAAAGGATATACAAGAAGTTGTTTATCTATTAAGCTGTGCAATTATGCAAGAATTTTATGGGCCGCCTTTAGGCGAGCCTCGCTCTTTGAGCGGGTCAAAGTGGATAGGAGATTTCGAAGAATCTGGTCAAGATGAGAAATAGCGAGCTCAAGGCTAGTTCGATTCCCGTATGGGTATTAGGTTATAGGGTTATTTTGGATAGAATTTTCTTTAACTGTCTACGTCCCCAAGCAGTTTTGAAATGTTGTTCGCGTTTGAAAGCTTCATACTTATCTACGTATTCTTCTTTATACCAAAGGACAAATGGAGTCCTGCCTTTTGTAGATTTCACTTCACCTGCATTATGTTCTTTAATTCGGTTCTCAATGTCTTTAGTACAACCAATGTATGTTCTGCCATCTTTGAGGCTTCGTAAAACGTAGACTTTGTACATTTATCCTGTTTAATACGCCCGTCTCGTCCTTTTTGCTACGCAAAAAGAGATGGACGAGGCGATGAGCGGGTGAGGGGAGTTGAACCCCTGACGTTCACTTTGGAAAAGTGACATTCTACCGCTGAATTACACCCGCTAATATTTTAAATACAAAGGTAATCCAGTGGAAGGCTTGTTCACGCTGAATTACACCCGCAAGTTGTTACATTGTACCAAATTTTAAGTAGATTCATGATACCTTTCTGTAACGGATACCAGAGCCTTCTCCAATACGCTCAATCTTTTTCATATTAAGAAGTTTATTTAAGACTTGGTTAACTGTAATCCGTGCAATATTAGCGTTTTTAGCAATATCATTAGGTGAAGCTTCATCCACTTCTTGTAAATATTGCCAAACTGCAAGTTGCTTTGGTGATAAGAAAGCTTCTATATTCTCCTCTGTTATTAGATTTATAGCCATTTGTGACTGAGAGAGTAGTATGCTCAAGAAAAAATTAAGCCATGGTGTAAGATCTTCGTTTTTTTTAAAAGTCTTCTGGCTTGTTCTTAAAGCCATGTAATAATCAGGCTTATTATCCTCAATCAGTTTCTCATGGGAAACATAAGGCATGTACAAATACCCTTCTTTAAGAAGTAATAGATTAGTTAATATCCTTGAGAGTCTACCATTACCATCCTCAAAAGGATGAATATTTAAAAATTCGACTATAAAATTTCCAACGATTAGTAGAGGATGGTATTTTTTCTCTTTTAAGGCATCTTTGGTCCAGTCAACCAGTTCATTCATCTGCTTTGGTGTCAGATATGCAGGTGTAGTATCGAAAAGTATCCCCATGTCACGACCCTGGAGATCTACCATCCTCACTTGATTCTCTTTGCTTTTGTACTTACCTCGATGCAAAATATCTTTTACTACATACTTAAGTAGTTCCTGATGTAGATGTTTAATAGTACTCTCGTTTAGGTTTAAGTCCTCCCAAGCATCAAAGATATTTTGCAGTAGTTCAAAATATCCCTTCACTTCTTGCTCATCACGGTCAGCAAACTTTTCTATAGCTATACCACGCATTAGTTTATCAACCTCTTCATCACTAAGCTTTGCTCCCTCAATACGGGTAGATGCTCCAGTTGAGGTAATAAGAACAGATTTTTTAAGCCTACTCAAAAATTGAGGACTTAAGTTTGTACCTTGGATCCAACGTCCTTTAAATTGTTCAATTTGAGCTATTTTTGACCAAATCTCATTAGGGACCTGGCTTAATCTTTTATCAAAGCGGGTTACGTTTTTAGTCAGAGAAAGGGAAGCTTTGCTTATACTAACCATATATATAATTATATATGGTTATATAGGGGAAGTCAAGCGAATCAGGTTAAGCTCATCATGATTCCAGTTTGGCTAAAACTATTAATCTTTTAAGATATAATCCCGGGGGGACGCAGGTCATCAAAGACAAATATCTACCATTTGTATCGGGAGGGTTGATCACCCAAGTCTCATCTGGATTGACCACTTTAAGCCCTTCCACCTGATACTCAAATTTTTGTTCTCCAGCTTCTACAATAACCTGATCTCCCTTTTTAACTTTGGGCAAATTGGCAAAGATGGCTTTAAAGTTTCCCGGCCTAAAAAGCTGGGGTAGGGAAGAGTGGCCGGTAATAAAAACATTTCCTTTCTCCCCAGGCAGGGCTGATCCCGGAAGGTGAGCTAAATTCTGTTCAAAATTATTACTGTCCACAGCTACTTTAATATCTGTCAATTTAATACTGGGAATAGAAATTTTAAACTCTGAATAGGCAGTCCCAGTTTGGCGCTCTAAAGTCGAGTTAAAGGCAGGAAAATCGCTCTCCACATCTTTAATGGAAATTCCTAAAACATTATTCTCCTTAGAATAGGCCGAGACTAGGGCCTTGTTTTGTTGGTAGTCTGTCATCTCCCAAATTTGATAAGCCAAAAGGGGCATAATCACCTGCATTAAGACAAAGACTCCTAAACCTAAAGATAGTAAAGAAAAAACTTTTTTGTACATATATTAATACTAAGAGCCAGTTGATCTTAAGTAAAGTAGCTTCTAAGAGTAAAAATTGGTACAATATCTTTATAAATTGTAGATTTTTAATGCGCCCATAGCTCAGCGGATAGAGCAATTCGGTTCTAACGAATAGGCCGGGGGTCCGAATCCCTCTGGGCGCGCATTATAAATTAAACAGAACCAACTAAGATTACTCCGGAAATTGTAATAATTGCTCCTAGAATCTGAAACTTAGTAACTTTTTCTTTGAGCCAGACCAGAGCAAGAAATAGGGTAACTACCCCGTAAGCCCCTGTTATTGGTGTAACTATAGAAGCTAATCCATCCTTAAAAGCTAAGTAGAACAGAAGATATCCAATAAATAAAGTCAGTTCACTGGCAATAAGGTAAAAAGTATCTCTATTGGCTTTAAGAGGCATGAGGTGTTTCCTATCAAATAACAACAACACTAGTGCAACTATTACTTGTCCAACTACGAAAGCTATCATGTAAGTGTATGAGTTAAAACCTGAAACCATGGTTTTAGCCAAAAAGTCTCCTGATCCCGCTAAAACTGCTGCCAGTAATCCCCACCATAACCAGGCTCCAGGTTTAATATTTCTAATTTTTTTGGGATTTCCGATGGACAAAAACAGTAAACCAGCAATAATCAAGGCAATACCAATCTGAGCCGGAAGTGTAATTGATTCTCTAAGAAAAGTTATAGCTAAAATAACTGTAAAGAGAGCGTAAGTACTTTGAACTGTGGCAATTAAAGCCGCTTTATCTTTTTCTAACACATAGTAGTAGAAAACATAGGTAGCAGCAGCAACCGTAGCTACCGGAATAACTGGCCAAAAAACCAACTTTCCTTGATTGATTAGACCAAACGGTAAGAGTGTAACTAAACCACACACAGCTCCAATAAGAACACCCATTATAGGAGTTAATGAAGTATAAGATCTTTTAAGTAGGGCAATACTAACTCCCCAGAGGATCGCAGTAAGTATGGCAAAAATTAACCACATACAGTTATTCTATCCAGTTTTAATCCTTAATGGTAGTTATAAGCTAGATTCAGGCCTATCATTTTCTGAGATTAATATGTCATAATCGTTGTGTGTTATTTGATAAGAAGTTTCTCAGTTTGTTACTACTTACCCTATTTTTAGGTGCAGCGTTATTTTTCCATTTTAATGTCCTTCAAAAAGTTGAGAGGAAGATTTTAGGAGTAGGAATTTCCACCCAACAGACTGAAAAACCCAGTGAAATTATATCTGAGGGCAGAACCAAGGTTAAATATCCTCAAGATTACACTATAGTTTTACTGGGTGATTCCATGACTGAAGTTTTGGGTAATAGTGATGAGCTGAGGGCATATCTTAAAAAATACTACCCGGAGCAATCTTTTGAAGTTTTAAACTATGGTTTTGGTTCAACCAATATCTTATCAGCTCAGGAAAGGTTGGAGTATGAAACTTTTTATGGCCGGACTTTCCGCCCCATTTTAGATATTGCCTTTGATTTAATTTTAATCGAATCTTTTGGCCACAACCCTTTATCCCAGTTTCCTTTAGAAGAAGGCCTAAAAAAACAAACCTCTGCCCTGGATAAGATGGTAGAAACTATCACCAGGGTCAATCCAAGTGCCAAAATTATTTTTGTAGCTACCATTGCCCCCCATAAGTCCCAGTATGGCCAGGGGAAGGTAGACCTAAGCCAGGAACAAAGAACCCGCTGGGTAGAAGAAAGGATCGCTTATATTCAAAACCACATTAGTTATGCCAACAGTCACCATATCCCGCTAATTAATATTTATCAAAAATCCCTAAATAACGATCAAGATGGCAAGCTAGATTATATCAGCAGTATTGACTTTATCCATCCCTCACCTAATGGGGTTTATTTTATTAGTGAAGAAATTGCCAAATTTATCTTTAAGAATCAAATATTAACCCCTTAAAAAGTAGGGTCCAAAAAGACCCTACTTAAGTATATCAGTTGTAGTTACCTTGAACCGCCTTTCCTTCCTGCTTCCCGGGCTTCCTCAGAGCTAAACTCATGAGCAGTACCCTTTTCATGAGCTTTCCTACCGCCTTTTCTGGATATTTCTCTTTGTTTTTGAGGATCCATAGAAGCAAAACCTCTTCGTTGTTGAGCCATAATCTTCACCTCCCTTGTGCTTTCACATCCTATCATCCGTGATTAAAAATGAAGCTAAATAGTTGTAGTAAATGGGTAAGAGAGCAAGTGAAATGGTTGTCTACTTAATTCTTTTTGTGTTATAACTATTTAGCATTGTAGCTGTAAAAAGGGTTAGGAATGAACGATTTGTTTATTGCTCTAAGAAATCAAATAATCCATCTCCTTTACACCCAATTTCTAAAAAGGATTTTCTTCCTGGTGGAGCCAGAAAAAATCCATGACGGAATAACCAAAGTAGGGGAAATTTTGGGAAACAATTCCTTAACCAGGAGTTTAACCTCACTTTTATTTAATTATTCCAGTCCGGCTTTAGAGCAGAATATTTTAGGTATCAATTTTAAAAATCCTCTTGGTTTGGCAGCCGGGTTTGATAAGGATGCCAGGTTAACTGATATCTTACCTTCGGTAGGGTTTGGCTTTGCTGAAGTCGGATCCATTACCGGGCAACCTTGTGAAGGAAACCCCAAGCCCAGGCTGTGGAGGCTTAAAAAATCAAAAGGTCTAGTTGTTTACTATGGTTTAAAAAATGAAGGCTGTGAAATAATCTCTTCCCGGCTTAGAAAGAAAAATTTTTTGATCCCGGTGGGGACGAGTATCGCTAAAACCAACTGCCCGGAAACTGTGGAGACTAAAGCTGGAATTGCTGATTACCTAAAGGCTTATCAAAGTTTTACCACTATTGGCAGCTACTTTACTATCAATATCAGCTGCCCTAATGCTTATGGAGGCCTGCCTTTTACTGAGCCTAAAAAGTTAGATTTACTGCTGGATGAGATAGATAAAGTTAAAACTTCCAAGCCGGTGTTTTTAAAACTTCCTCCCTGTATCTCAGAAGAGGAGGTGGATGAGCTACTGAAAGTGGTGGGGAAACATCAGGTTGATGGTTTTATCTGTACTAATTTAACCAAAGACAGGATGAATCAAAGATTAAAGATAAGGGAAAAAGAAATTCCCGGAGAAGGTAAAGGAGGTTTAAGCGGTAAGGTTGTGGAGGATTTAGCCAATGAGTTAATTACTCACCTTTATCAAAAAATTCAAGGTAAATATATTATTATTGGTTGCGGAGGGGTTTTTTCAGCTGAGGATGCTTATAAAAAGATTAAACTGGGGGCATCACTAATTCAGTTAATTACTGGCATGATCTTTGAAGGTCCCCAGGTAATTGGTGAAATCAACAGGGGACTGGTAAAACTGTTAAAGGCAGATGGCTACACCCATATCTCCCAAGCAATAGGCAAAGAGATTTCTTAAAGGTTTTCTTTGATTTTTTGGGCGTTTGATTGAATTTCTGTAAAAGGAGTGTCCAGTTTTTGTCTTTTAAAATCCAAATCTGTCTCATGATCCATGGGAATTAAATGGACATGGGTATGAGGGACCTCTCCTCCTGCTACCATGATACCAATTTTTCCGGTTTGAGGGTTAAAGGCTTTCTTTAAAACTTGGGCAATATTTTTACTTACCACCATAATATCACCAATCTCTTGATCTTCCAGATCAAAAAAGTAACCAATATGTCTTTTGGAAATTACTAAAGTATGTCCGGGATTGATCGGGGCAATACTTAAAAAAGCCAGGTATTTATCATCATCATAAACCTTAGCTGCTGGAATTTCACCTTTAATAATTTTGCAAAAAATACAATCTTCCATCTTTTGTATCATAGCACAAGTTTATGACTGTAGGAATTATAGACTTTGTGTTGTCTTATCAAGCCAAAGAGCCATTTGCCACCCTCTTAAAAAGGGCTAAAGTACGTACTAGTCGAACAGGAGCGAACCAAAAGATTTTAATCCTGAAATTCTAAAACCGAGTAATAGAAATTACGCACAAAACTATGTCTTTTGAAATCAATCTGAATTTGCGTTTTGGGACAATCTGTGATAATATACTTTTATCACGATGACTGGACTAGCCTAAGGTTTCGACCGACCGCGAATGCCAGTCTTTTTTTGTTCTAAAGAGCCTCTCAGTAAATCAATCCTCACAATATAATTTCGGTTGTTAAACTTACGCAGTAAACTCGAGTAATGCTTTGTAGGGGCTAATATCTTCAAAAGTTTACCCTGCTTATCTAAGTACTCAATTAAACAATGAAAATCGCCATCGCCAGACACAATAATTGCTTTATGGTAGTTTTTATACTCAATCATGGTATGAAGCACTAATTCTGCATCAACATTACCCTTGATTTTGGTTTTACCGTTATCACGATGTTCTAAAGTAGGTTTGAAAATAAGGATGTAGCCGCATTCTTGCAAAAAAGCATATAAAGATTCGTTCCCTGCGACTTGACCAATAAAAAGATATGCTTTGCTCACATAATACTTATTTCGTAAATATTGCCTGAATTTGCGAAAATCAAGTTGCCAATTTTGAGAACGGACCCCCAGGTTTAGATTTTGACTATCAATAAATGCATAATTTCCTTGCTTTTTCATTTCTAAGCCCTATCTTAACACAAAAAATATTAGCTAACTGTAGATAAGGAGAAGGTGGCGTCATATCAACTTAAACCACCATTTGACCAGTTCGTAAAAACTCGTCAGATACTACTTGGTCGAACAGGAGCGATGAATATTGAACTGCTCCTACCACTGGCAAATTCTATCATAAAATACTGGAAAATAGGAACGTTTGAGCAAATAATGCTGATAAAAAATAATCCAGAAATTGGGTATAATCAAGTATATGAATACTGATGACCCAACGCCAGCAAATGACAATAATCAGCAACAGCCGATAGAATCTAATAGCGATTCTGGTCAACCAATGGCAGATTTAGTTGATGCGCTGCAATCAGTTGATACAACTACCCCTGAAGCAGCTCTAAATGCAACCAGTATTGAGGATAATAATGGTGATCGAATAGAGCTTAACGAAGATCCACCTATTAAGAAGTAGTACCTTGAACCCTATGGATACTGCTCAAACAGATCAGGAATTATTTGAAAAAGAATTTAATACAAATCATATTCTTCCTATCAATGAAATGCTTGGAGGCGACAAGGAAATACCGTTTTTTTTAGATGAATGGTTAAAAAATGGACTTAACGCTAGCGCAGTTTACAAAACACTACACCCCAAAGTTAGTGATGCCTCAGCTAGAGTTCTAGGTTCAAAAAAGTTAGCAAAGATTAACATTTCCGCTATTTTAGCAGGCTATGATCTTGGGGTTAATGATTATATTGTGGGTTTAAAAGAGGGTTTAACAGCTATGAAATTTAATGAACTAACTGGAGAAAAAGTACCAGATTATAGAACTAGATTAGAATATCATAGAATTCTAGGAAAGCTATTAGGGTTTTAAATAATCAATTACTCAAAGTTTGTGATATTATTAATTTAATGCAAAAAGGATTCTCATCAATTCTGATTCTGATAGGATTAATTGCTGTGGTAGTAATTGTTGGTAGTTTACTCTATTTCAGTAAATCAACTAATAATCAACCTAGAAGTGAAATAAATGAACAG
Source organism: Candidatus Daviesbacteria bacterium GW2011_GWA1_41_61 (assembly GCA_000997385.1). Lineage (GTDB taxonomy): Bacteria > Patescibacteriota > Microgenomatia > Daviesbacterales > UBA10151 > GWC1-40-9. The sequence continues at coordinate 259,329 of LCBT01000003.1, read as the reverse complement.
ATATTACCTTCAACAGCGCCCACTCAGCAACAAGTTAGCACTAATGAAACAGGCTTAAAAACCTACACCAATAATAAAGATTATTATTCTTTTAGTTATCCTGAAGACAAATACCTATTAACCGAATACCCAACTGAGGAAACTACTACTGCGCAGGGATTCCCCAGTGAAGGGAAAAAATCATCTACTTCTCTCCAATATTGCCCTAGCAAAAAGTTAGAAGATTGTGCCTTCCCCAGTAATATATTCATTGTCAATACTTATGAGAATAAACAAAAGTGGAGCATAGATACTTGGCTTACCTCATCACAGTTCTCCCCGATCTACAGCCAATCTCAAAAGAAACAATATTGTTATATAACTGATCCAAGAACAAAAATTGTTAAAGAATCATTCTTGAGTAAAGAATCAGTTATGTATACCTTCTTTATTGATGAGGCAACTGCTAAAGGTGTTTGCAAGGGCGAGATATTAGAAGGAGGGGGAGAATTTAAGTATGTGTTTGTCGAAAATGGTCAACAGATTACTGTCTTATCCACGACTTCTGCATCCTTACAACAAAAACCAGAACTTGATCAAATCCTTTCTAGCTTCAAATTTACTCAATAGTCAATCTTACAAAAGTGATGTATGCTTCGAGAAACACCTCTCTGGTGGTATTATAGTTTCATGGATGAGCAAGAGTTAGACTTCACCAAACTTAAGTATGTTCTTTACGCCCGTAAATCCACAGATGATCCTCAGAGACAGGTTCGATCTATAGGGGACCAGATCTTTGAGTGTAAACAGTTAGCTGCAAGACTTGGATTAAATGTAATTAAAGCCCTAGAAGAAACAAAATCAGCTAAGAAACCCAATAAACGACCAATATTCAGACAAATGCTAAACGACCTCAAAAAAGGTATTTTTGATGGCATATTAGCCTGGAATCCTGATAGGTTAGCTCGGAATATGAAAGAAGGTGGGGAAATCATAGACATGATTGACGAAGAGGAGATAAAAGACCTGAAGTTTGTTACTCACCATTTTACTAAAGACGCAAACGGCAAAATGCTTTTAGGAATGAGTTTTGTATTAAGTAAGCAATACAGTGATGATTTGAGCCAGAAAGTTACCCGGGGTGTAAGAAGAAACTTTGCTGAAGGTAAATCTGCAATTCCCAAACATGGGTATGTAAGAACCGAGGAAGGATATTACAAACCTGATGGTAAAAACTTTGAGTTAATCTGTACAGCTTGGGAGTTAAGATCAAAGGGTGAATCCTTAGAGGATATAACTAAATTTATGAATGATAACGATTATTCAAAAGTTATTAAAAGAACAGGTAGAAAAGTTGATATGGATATAAAGATTTTAACTGACATTTTCCATGATCCCTTTTACTACGGAATTTTAGTTCAGGCTAAACAAACTGTTGATTTAAGAGAAATTTACAACTTCCAATCTGCTACCACTGAAGATATTTATAACCAAGTCCAGGAATTATCAGTCAGAAGACTAAAACCTTTTAATACAAAGCGAAGATTGGCTTTTTATCCTTTAAAAGCCATGGTTAGATGCTCATTTTGTGGACATAATATGGTGGTTGGTCCTTCAACAGGTAGTAAGGGTAAAAGATATTTAAATTACCGATGTGATAATAAGCTTTGCAACAGAAAGAAGAAATCAATTAGAGCGAAGGAGATATTTAACTGGATCTATGATTTCTTAAAAGATGGTCTAAATCTAACTGAGACTGACTATAAAAGATATTATCATGATTTAACCAGGCTAACAGATGAAAAGCGACAAAAGATTGGAATTGAGATCCATAGTAAGCAAGGCAGATTAAAAGTTATTGACCAGGAGATTAAAGAACGCTCTTTAGGACTTCTACAGCTTAATATTCAACCCACAGTCAAGAAAGTTAATGAGGATAGAGTGTTGGAACTTGAGCAGGAAAAAGAAGAGATAACTGGGAAGATCACTGGATTAAAAGAACAATTAACAGATCCGGAGCAAGATAAACTCTCAATAGAACAGTTCTTGAACCTCTCGAAAAATGCTGGTGTAATAGTCCAATCAGCTGATGCAATCATAAAAGATAAAATTTGTAGAGAAATATTCTTGAACTTCACTGTTGATGAGGAGAAAGTACTGTCATACCAACTTAAACCACACTTTGCAGAAATGCTAAAAAGTAAGCAACAACGTACTAGTCGGGGTGAGAGGAATTGAACCTCCTACTTTCCGGTCCCAAACCGGACGTTCTGCCGATGAACTACACCCCGTTTAAAATGTGCTGGTGGTGGGATTCGAACCCACAAGGCCAGAGGCCATTGGATTTTAAGTCCAACGTGTATACCATTCCACCACACCAGCAGATCAGCATATTGTACCAAAAACCGCCCTTTTGTTAAAATATGCAGGTGAAAAAGAAATCTAAAGCAAAAAGCAAACTTAAAAAATGGAGATTTCCTCTCTGGGGAATAGCTTCTTTAATCCTGGCTGGTTTTTTATTAGCTCAGTTTATCTTGCTGCCTTCTGCCAGCAACTTAAAAAAGGATGCTGATAATCCTTTTAAATTAACCACCACTACACTTCAACCAAGTGCTTTACCCCAAAAAATTACCCCTAAACCTACAAAATCCTACACTATCCATTCCGGCTACCAGCTAAAAGTGCCAATATTAATGTACCATTATATCGGCTATAACCCTGATCCTGCTGATAAGGCCAGGTATATCCTGGCTACTAACCCTGATAATTTTAAACAACAGATGAAATACTTGTCTGATCAGAGTTATCAAACCATCTCCTTGGATACCCTTTATGCTGCTTTAAAAAAACAGACCACTTTGCCTTCTAAACCAATCATCCTCACCTTTGATGACGGCTATGAAGATTTTTATACCAATGCTTATCCTATCTTACAGGAGTTTAACTTTAAAGCCACAGTCTTTATTCCCACTGGTTTAATGGAAAAAAGGGCCTATTTGACGTGGCCTCAAATACAACTGATGTCCCGGCAGGGACTCATTACTTTCGGAGCCCATACAGTAAATCACTATAGCCTAACCTCGATCTCCGGTGATGAGTCCTGGCAGGAAATTTCCCAGAGTAAAAGAGAACTTCAAAACCGTCTGGGGATTCCCATCAACTTTTTTGCTTATCCGGGCGGAAGTTTAAATAACTTAATAGTCTCCCAGGTTCAAAAAGCAGGTTTTGTCGGCGCTTTAGGCACCTGGCCCAACCACTTTCAATCTGAAGGCACGATCTATAATATGCCACGCCTCAGAATAAATGGCTTAATTGATTTAAAAACTTATATTGAACTTCTCTAACCTAATCTGTTAAAACTGACCTGGTTTTTTATCTTCTCGGGGTCTGGCTTCGTTAACAATTAATTTCCGACCATCAATATCTAAACCGCTTATCTCTTCAATAGCTTTTTTGGCCTCTTCGTCATCAGAAAGCTCCACAAAACCAAAACCACGACTGCGGTTAGTCTCCCGATCTTTTAAAACAGTCGCTGAAGTTACAGAAGAGTATTTGCTGAATAACTCTGCTAACTTGTTATCATCAACTGACCACGGAAGGTTACCAACGTATAATTTTTTCAACTTTAAACATTCACCACCTTTCTAACTTTATATTATCGACTTTAATCTTGAAAGTAAAGTGGTGCTTTGTCACAAAAAAGCTGCCCAGTTTTTAAATAGTTAACTGAGCAGCTTCTGTGCTCTATAGAGGAAACCTTAAATTTAGGCTTCTGGCGCGTCAGACGGCATCTGAGCAGGAGCTTGTTCCTCATTTGGAGCTGTATCTCCAGCTGTATCACCTCCCACAGCTGCTGTAGGTAGAGCCTCTCCTGATTCATCTCCAGAAGTTGGAGTATTAACAGCAGAATCATTTGCGGGCACAACAGGAGTAGTAGAATCTGCTACTGCTCCAGGGTCTGCAGTCTGGGTTGGGTCTGCTACCGGAGTTTGACCTTGTGGATCTTGATTTGTATCCATAAACTTCACCTCCCTTCTAGTCTTTTGATCATAAAGAAGATTGCTTTTTTAGTCAACCTAGCAAATTATGTAACTTTAGTTACAGCATAAAAATAGCTTTAAGTATATCCTTTATATACCTTATGTTAATAGCCGGATTTGATCAACGTGGGGTAGAAAGAATGATCCATGAATTGGAGGTCAAAGGGTATAATCTAGAAGATGTTTCAGTTATTATAAAACTGGAGAAAGAAGAGGTTGGCAAAAGTGACCGGGGAGAGATTGTGACTTTTATACAACCGGAAGCGGTTGGGTTGGAACTGGAAAAGATCCTTTCCATGTCTCCGCTGCTTCCGGCTTTAGGAAGTTTTATAATTAGCGGTCCCATCGCCGTAATTTTAAAATTAACCTATCTGGCGGCTCCCTCTGGTACCAATCAAGATTTGCCTTATAATGGTATTGAGGAGTTAAGCTGTTCTGATATCCAAGCGGTTTGTGATTCTCATGTCAAAAAAGACCAAGCCATGCTTTCTGACTTCTTAAGATGTATTGGTATCTCATCCGAAAACTGCCACTTCTTCACTCAATTGGTAAACTCAGGGGGAGTAGTAATGATTATTCCTGAATATGAAGAGGAAAATTGGTATGAAATTCTTTTGTCCCACGGAGCTTTACGAATAGAAGTTTTAGAAAATAATATGCCTCCCCTAAGAGGACAACTTTAAAAGGCTGTTCCCTCACCTAAAAAGGCTGATTCCTCTTCTAATTTTTTAAGATCCTTAACAATTAACTGCCTTCCCAAGTGACTGATTAATCCCTTTTTCTCTAATTTTTTCATCTCCAAACAGGTTGTCTCCCGGGTAATGCCTACTAAAGCTGCAATATCGCGGTGTGTTAAAGGGATACTAAGAACAACATTGGCCCCTTGTTTTTGCCCAAAGCTGGCAGCGCAAACTAGAATTATTGAAGCAACTTTAGTGTAAGCTCTACCGGTAACTAAATACTCCATCCTGGTTAACAACCTGTCAAACCTGGCCAACATTTTACTAGCCAACTCATAAAAAGTATCCGGTTGTGACCTGATATATCTTAAAAATTGTGCCTGAGATACCCGGTAAACCTCTAAAGAAGTAATTGCTTCCAAATAATAGGGGTTAGGGGTATGGTCTATCCCCCAAGAGATAGGGAAGAGGTCTAAAGGTTTTAAAATAGTAATTGTTAACTCCTCACCTAATTCAGAGATGCGGTAAACCCGGACGTAACCGCTACGGATATAGAAAATATTAGTTACTTGTTCATCAGCATATAAAACAATTTCCCTTCTTTTAAAACGCAACGGTTTGTAACTACTGAAGAAAGTCTCCAATTTTTTTAAAGAGTTATCTGACAGCATATATTTGAGTTGCTTAATATTAATAATGGTAATTTTTGGGGGTAATAATCCTATAAAGAACAGGTAATAATTTCGGTAGAAATTACACCTAATTACGGAAGTAATTACATCAACCGCCCCGGCAAAAGGGGCGGTTAGATTCTCCTCCAGGCACGGCCGATAAAAAGCACCAGTAAGGCGCCTAATATGGCTAGAATCATTGATGAAAGGTCAAAGCCTGTCACTCCAATACCCAAAAGCAGACTGCCTAAAAATCCTCCCAGCAATGCCCCAACAACTCCTAGAACTATCGCTCCCGCTATCCCTCCTCTTTGAGGGGCTGGATCAACCATATTAGCGATTACTCCAACTATTAATCCGAATAATATCCAAGCAATTATATTCATCTTTCACCCCCTTATAATTTATGAAACTGGAACAATCTTAAGACCAACTGTTAAGATCTCAAATAAAATAATGTAAGGGTTTTGTTAACAGCCATCGTTTTTTAGGGCTTACTTAAAATTTACCTAAAAATTAAGTAATTTACACAGTTGTATTAGATCATTAGACCACAATATGGTTCCACCCGTCCTAAGTAATTTATGGAAATCATCAAAATTCAAATACGGATTAATTGTGCTGGCCTTAATAATAAGTAGTTATTTTCTATATGAAGGATGGCCGGCGGGACAAAAAGAAAAAAAGTTGCACCCACCTGTAGTTGTTTCTTCCACTATCGTCATAGATACTACTGAAGATGAAAGGGCTTTAGGCTATAGCGGACAAAAAAAGATGGCTCAAGATTTACAAGGAAATCTGTATATCGGATACCGGAAAAAGTTTAATCAAATTTATCAGGTCTATGTGGCAAAGGTGATCAAAGAAAGGACTGGAACATGGCAGGTTACTCATACTGATCAACCAATTTCATCAATAACTAATAAGACTAATCAACGGGTTCCTTCTTTAGTTGTTGATACGGATAATAATATTCACCTTGTCTGGTATGGGGCTGACTCCAAAGAAAGGGAAGGGGACCGGCAAATTAAATACAGCCGTTCCCAAAATGGTGGCCAAATTTGGAGTAAAGCAATTAATATTTCTTATGTCGAAGGATTCAAAGATCAGTCTTTATGGCAGGAACATCCGGATATAGCAGTCACTAAAAACGGCAAGATATATGTTGTTTGGGAAGGAAAAGATATGGAACATCAAAATCAGCAAATTAAACTCTCCAGCTCAGAAGATGGGGGTAATACTTGGTCAAAATGGATCAACATCCAGCCATCTTCCAATGACTCACAATCGCGGCCTACCATCCTGGAAGATCATAAGGGAAGGCTGCATGTTTTCATGTACTCTGCTTTTAATCAGCCTTATCAGCAAATTTGGCATTCCTTTTCTGATGACGGAATAAAGTGGAGTCAATGGGAGAACATTTCCCAAAATAACTTTGACTCCCGGCATGTCAGTGCAGCAGTTACCAATCAAAATCAGATCATTGCTGTCTGGCGTTCACCTGACCAAGACAAAGGAAAAAGCCAAATTTTTATTTCCCTTTCCCAAGGGGATAAATGGTCTAAGCCAAAGCTCGTTTCTCCTTCTGGTTCATATCAATTCTTTCCCAGTGTAGGGAGTGACTTGTCAGACAATGTTTATATCACTTGGATGGAAAGCAACAAAAGGGCTGATTTTCCCAATGAAAATCCCTCTGAGGGTCAAATTTTGATCAGGGTATTAAACCGCTTAAATGAGAAGATCTTTCAAAATAAAATAGCTGATAATGCCATGTACCCCAGCGTAGTAAATAATCAAACTACCCAGCAAACCTTTCTTACATATCTATTAGAAGATGGCGATTATCAAATTCGTCTAACTACGATCATTAAGAAATAGCGGAGATTAAACTCTTACAAAGCTATTACCGTGAATAATTTTACTTCTTACCCTGGTAAATTAAGATGCTCACAGTTTCAATAAAAGTCCAAATTGCTTCTTAAGGAGAGCAAGACTTAAGAAACTTCTATGAACAGAATGGTGAAGAAATTAAAACCAAAAATTTGCATCATTGGTTCTGGATTTGTGGGGCAAGCCACCGGCAAAGGTTTTTCTTCTTTAGGGTTTAACGTGACTTTTTTAGATATTAATCCCTTGAAGGTCCAAAAATTAAGAGAGGAGGGTTTTAAAGCTTACCACCCTGATGAGCTCAAAAACGGTACTTTTGATTTCGATGTCTCCTTTTTATCTGTCCCCACCCCCACTGAAAATGAACGGATTAACTTAAACATGATGGAGGAAGCCTCTAAATATTTAGGCAAAAGGTTATATGCTTTAAATAAATACCACTTGGTGGTAGTCAAAAGCACAGTTTTACCCGGAACCACTGAAAATCTGGTTGTTAAACTTATCGAAAAATACTCCGGTAAAAGTGTGGGGAAAAATTTTGGAATCTGTATGAACCCAGAATACCTACGGGAGAGATTTGCTGATGAAGATTTCCTCAAATCTTGGGTAATCGTGATCGGAGAATATGACCACAGATCGGGTAATTTACTGGAGGAGATTTACGAGGATTTTGATTGCCCCAAGTATAGAGTTTCACTTCAAGAAGCAGAAATTCAAAAATATATCCACAACCTTTTTAATGCTGTCAAAATTACTTTCTTTAATGAAATGAGACAGATTACTCAAAACGCCGGGTTAGATCCAGAGCTAATCTTTCCCCTGGTAGCAGAAAGTGCGGAAGGAAATTGGAACCCATTTTATGGATTAAAAGACCAAGGCCCTTTTAGCGGTAATTGTCTTCCCAAAGATACCCGGGCATTTTTAAGTTGGGTTGAAGACAACGGTCTCTCAGCTGATTTGCTAAAGCAAACCATTAAAGTTAATGAACAGATAGCCCAAAAACACCCGGAGAAACAAAAAAACACGCCACAGCCAAAAAGGGATAAAACCTATGGACGTTATCTGGCCGACCGATCCATCCAACATTAAATTTGTCTTTGAACTGCCCTCAATAAGTCCAGTTGTCAGCCCGATAGCGGAATCTTTGACCAGGGTATTTACCACTTATTGGCAGTGGGTTACTTTTTATTTACCCCTGGGAATTATTGGTCTTTGGAGATGGGGAACATGGCTGTTTAAAAAAACAGTGGCCCAATTTTATCACCCTAAAAAAGGTTATTTTAAAACGTCAGTCTCTGTAATTACTCCGGTCTATAATGAAAATCCCAAAGTTTTTATTGATGCCCTAGTTTCCTGGGCTAAAAATTCTCCCCAAGAAATTATTGCAGTTATTGATTATACAGATATAAAATGTCTTAAAATCTTTGAGGATTTTCAAAAAGTTTTTTCCAAAGCTAGATTAATTATCACTCAAAAATATGGGAAAAGGGAAGCCTTAGCTGATGGAATAAAAGCATCCATAGGAGAGGTAGTAGCTTTAGTTGATAGTGATACTATCTGGTCGGAGGATACTTTAAAAAATGGCTTGATTCCCTTTGAGAATCCCCAAATTGCCGGGGTTGCTACCAGACAAAATGTCTTGCAGCCTAAAACACTGGCCCAAAAAATCTTTGATATTCAACTTGATCTCCGCTATTTTGATGAGTTCCCATTTTTGGGAGCAGCCGGTGATGCACTAATCTGTTTATCCGGGAGAACTGCCTTTTATAGGAAGGATGTGATAACTCCAATGATCCCAGATTTGGTAAATGAAACTTTTTGGGGGCAAAAAGTAGTCAGCGGAGATGATAAAAGACTTACTTATTTAGTACTGGCCTCTGGATGGAAAGTTGCCTATCAGATGACTTCCCATGTCTTTACCCCGGGTGTTGAAGATTTAAAATCTTATTTAAAACAACGGCTCCGCTGGACCAGGAATGCCTTAAGAGCAGACCTTCGGGCAATCTATCATGGCTGGGTTTTTCACCACCCCTCTTTGGCTTATTTTCAAGTTGATAAGGTTATTCAAGGATTTACTATACTGCTTAGCCCACTCTTTTTTATGATTGCTTTAACCCTACAGCATTGGACATTAGCACTGGCTATTTTTGTCTGGTGGTTTATAAGCAGAACTATTAAATTATATCCTCATCTTAAAAGAAGGCCTCAGGATATTACTGTCTTGCCTGCTTTCATTCTCCTTAGCTTTGTCTCAGCCGGGATGAAAATTTATGCCCTGTTTACTTTAAATACCCAGGGCTGGATAACCAGATGGGATACTTCCCGGCTTCCTCAATTTAAATTTTTAACTAAAATTCCCGCCTGGGGAGCAACTGTTTTAGTTTTTGCAGTCCTAGCTTGGGGAATTTTTTGGTACCGGCAACAGTTTCAACCTGTCTTATCTTCAATCCAACCAAATCAACCAAATAACTTAGTAACCCTGACTAATATTGAGACTGATGAAACATTATTGGTAGCGGGAGCTTCATCTTTAGATAACATTAACCGGATGCTGGTAACCCGGTATGCGGTTAAGCCCGGGGATTCCTTGGCCCGTATAGCCAAAGCTAATGGAATTACCGCAGATAGTCTTCTTAAGGCTAATATTAATATTTTGCCTAATTGGAATCAGATCAGTCCCGGTTATATTTTAAATATCCCCAGGTCGAATTTTTCTATTGATTTCCAGCCAAATTATTCCTATACCAAAAAGAACCCCGATATTTTGCAAATAAGTTTTGATCAACCATCTAACACCATCATCGTCCAGGGGAGAGGAAAACAAGTCACTTTAAAGAATATCCAATCCAGTGTAGGAAAAACAAAGTTAGAAGAAACATCCCCCCAAAATTGGATCTTGCGGTCTAACCTGTGGGTTAGAAACGGAGTAATGTTAACTTTAAATAAAGATGAAGTGACTTGGCTTAAACTGGCCAGTAATAAGAATGGTTTTGTAAATTTAAAATCTAATAACGGTCTGGTTTTAATTAAGGGTGTCAAAATTACCTCATGGGATGAGGATAATAATGATTTCGATAAGGATTATAAAAACGGCAGAAGCTATATCCTGGTTAAGGATTTTTCCCGGATGGATATCTATGATTCGGAATTGGCTTATCTGGGCTATAGGAGAACGGCACCGACTGAAGACTCTGTTTATGGTGTTGCCTGGCGGATGAGTAACGGTAAATTGGGGACACATTTACTCTCCGGTGAAGTTTTAAGCAGTAAATTTCACCACAATTATTTCGGAGCTTATACTTTTGGAACCACTTCGATGCTTTGGAGGGGGAATGAATTTTTCGATAACATTCAATATGGTTTAGACCCTCACGATGACTCCAATAACTTTATCGTGGAGAATAATAAATTTTATAACAACGGAAACCATGGGTTAATTTTTTCCAAAAGATGTTTTAATAACATCATTAGAAATAACCTCTCCTATAATAATAAACTCCATGGAATCATGCTTCATGAAAATTCTAATAATAATTTAGTGGAAAACAATACCGTTAGTGGAAATCTTGACGGTATAGTTGTCTATCAATCCAGCAATAACACTATCCGCAACAACACTATTTCTAAAAACCAAAGAGGGGTTAGGATAAATAAGGCATCAATGGATAATTTATTTGAGGGGAATCAGATTGAAGACAATAAACAATATGGCTTTTACATTTATGATGGTTCTAATAACAATACTGTTTTAAATAATAAAATTAGCAACAATCACCAAGCTGTCTATATCAAAACTAAAGAAAATCTTGTCACCGGTAATTTAATTACCAACAACCAAATAGGTCTATATTTGGTAGAGAACGCTTCAGAAAATAGATTTACCATGAATCAAATTATCAACAATAGCACCTATGGAATCTATTCCAAAACTTCAGCTGGTAATATTAACTACTTAGGTCCCAATACTATTGCCCAAAACGGTAAAGACATCCACCCCAACTAACCCCTATCTTGTCCTTACAAAAAACTTGACAAATTATTAAATTGAACTTACAATCTCAGCCGCTTATTAAATTAAGCGTCAAATTCCACTAACCAATGTTAAAACTTGCCCACCGGATGAAATATTTTTTCCTTGGTAGACTTAAAAAGATTTCAGCTAGTTCTGCTAAGTATAGTCTTATACTAATATCTACTGTAATCTCTACTCTCTTACTACAGCAAATTATCTTTAGAACTGGAGCTGATGCCCAAGAGGCTGCTACTCAAAATATTACCACTACCGGGACCGTTGTGGTAAACGCCAGCACAGTCATTATCAACAGCAGTAATATAGTCCAAGCAACACCCACCACAACGCTTTCAGCGGCTGCTCAGCCCGTTTCTGCACCAACCGCTTTAAAAAGTTATTATATTAATCCTTCCGGAAGCGATGAAAATAATGGACTATCCGCAGATAAACCCTTTAAGACAATTCAGAAGGCAGTCGACTTAGCCCAGGGAGGAGAGACAATTGCCCTAGCCCCGGGGACATATTCTCAGGATATAATCACCAAAAGAAATGGAACTTCTGATAAACCAATTATTATTTCCGGGCCTAAAGAAGCAGTTATCAAAGGCGGGGGGAAAGGCCGGATTTTTGAAATAAACCATGATTCTATAACACTTAGGGGTTTTACTATTGATGGTCTTTTTGGATCCTCATCTTCATCTTCCGGATACCGTGACAAGTTACTTTATGTACAAGGCAAAGAAACTAAATCCGGAGTTACAGGGCTGAAGGTTTTGGGAATGACTCTTAAAAATGCTGGGGGAGAGTGTATCAGACTAAGATATTTTGCTCAAAATAATGAAATTGCCGGCAATACTATCACAAATTGTGGAGTTTATGATTTTAAATTCAATGGCGGTGGTAAAAATGGGGAAGGGATCTATATTGGCACTGCTCCGGAACAGCTGGGTGACGGAAAAAACCCTACTTCTGATCCGGATCAATCAAACGGCAACTTTATCCATGACAATACTATTGACACTCAAGGAAATGAGTGTGTTGACATTAAAGAAGCTGCCTCAGCAAACATGATGGAGAACAATAAGTGTACCGGTCAAAAAGACAGTAATTCCGGGGGGATGGATTCCCGGGGAGAGGGAAATACTTTTAAAAATAATGAAATTTACGGAAATAGCGGCGCAGGAATTAGACTAGGTGGAGATAAAGAGACTCAAGGTATTAACAATAATATTTACCAAAATATTATCAAGAATAATAAATCAGGGGGTATAAAATTCCAAAGAACACCTCAGGGTAAAGTTTGTGATAATAATATGTCTACAAATGATGGCGGCAACTCTGTAGGTACTTACGGCTCTAAATACAACCCGACTCAAAGCTGCAGTTAGGAAACAGCCTTCTTTCCCAACTATTACCAAGCTATGGTTGATTTCTTACTGTTAAAAAATATGATTATCTTGTCATGAGCCCGCAAATCTTAATTGTCTTAATTTTATTTACCTTGATCGTGATCTCCGCAGCCTATTTAAACCAAACTGCCGGTTTCAGAAAAGAACTTAGCCCAAGCCCTGTCTCACCGACAGTTACTCCTAACAATCAAGGGGGTTCAGATAGTAATATCTCTGGTCTGAAGTATCCTAATTCCCGAAATATTATTAATGACCAAAACCAACAAGCTTTTATAAGCTTTGATGATCCCCAAGTTATTACTGATTGGTATAAAGAAAAAATTAAAGCTTTGGGGATGAATACTACCTCTTTTGTCCAAACCAAAACTAATGGTGATGTTTTAAATAAACTGGTTGGCTCCCGCGGTCAACAAAAAGTAGAGGTAGAAATTATTAAAAATAACCGTGAGCAGGAGGTAAAAATTAAATTAAATGTTAACAGCTAGAATTCCCTCTATCAGGTTATCTAAAAAATACCTTTTTATCGGGTTAGGCATTTTAGCAGCAGGAAGTTTGATCTTTCTGGGTACTCGACCCGGCCTATTAAAAAATTCTCAGGATAATTTTTCTTTAACTGCTCCCATCCCTAATAAATCCCTGCAAATAGCTGAACCAACCGCCAAAACATCTTTAAATAAAGAATTCAGCTTTCCGATAAATGACAGCCAGGGTAAACAAGTAGGAACTCTAAAATATAATATTGAAGGAGCTGAAGTGAGGAAGGAAATAGTGGTTAAAGGACAGAAAGCCACGGCTGTAGCAGGACGGATCTTTTTGATATTTAACTTGAGGTTGATAAACGAAGGCCAACAAAAAATTCAGGTCAACACCCGGGATTTCCTGCGAATCTCAGCCAATGGGGGACAGGAGTGGCTGGCCCCGGATATTCATAACGATCCGGTAGAAGCTCAGCCTATCTCTACTAAATATACCAGACTTGGTTTTCCGGTAAATGAGGGGCAAAAAAATTTTCAGGTCCAAGTGGGGGAGATCAACGGAGAAAAAACAACTTTTGATCTTCAGTTCTGATAGAGTCTAAATCCCCACCGCTAATCCAAACAACTATTAAATCAAGCGTTACATATATAGGCCTCATTGTTTTGCTATAACGTAAACCACATTCCCCATAATATTACTTATTATTCCTTAGTTCTTAGTCTATTCCTTTAAACAGTTAAACTTTCCATTAGCCTCTATAGGTTACCTTATTACTAAACTCTTACCAGATCTTAATTCTTTTTTAAAAGGAAATTTTTAAGATATGGTCAATGAAGTGCTCCGCCATAAGCGGATTTTTTCAGGAAAGAAAGGGGGTGAGAAAATGATAAGACAAAAGATAGCTACAGCGATTGCTACCGCATCACTTCTCCTTTACGCTCTGGCCACACCAGCTTTGGCTACTACAACCCTAGAGATTACCGGTAACGGCTCGGATTCTGATAGTACTGTTGATGTTACTACAAATAACAACACAACTGTTGTTCAGGAAAATAATGCTGAAATCACTAACCGAATTAACGCAAGTGCAGATACCGGCAATAACGATGCCAATGATAACACCGGCGGGGATGTGCAAGTAGATACCGGAGATGCCACCACTAGAGTAGAAGTCCAAAATCAAGCTAACTTAAACGTAGCTGACTTGGAAAATTGTGGAACCTGTAATGGTGACACTAATGTGGAGATCTCAGGTAACGGTTCAGACTCCGATAACAATGTGGAGCTTGAGTCCGAAAACGAAACTAAAGTTTTTCAATCAAACAACGCTGATATCAGAAACTGGGTTAGCGCAGATTCAAACACCGGTAACAATGACGCCAACGATAATACCGATGGTGATGTTTCCATTGATACTGGAGATGCTTCGACCACCGTGGATGTTCAAAACCGCGCTAACGCCAATATTGCCAATATCGGCGGCAACGGTGATGAAAACGGGGTAGATCTGGAGATCTCGGGAAACGGTTCAGACTCCGATAACACTATTGACCTTGATCTTGACCGATCGGTCTTGGTGGTTCAGGAAAATAAAGCAGATATCAAAAACGGTATCTGGGCAGATTCAAACACCGGTAACAATGACGCCAACGATAATACCGATGGTGATGTTTCCATTGACACCGGCGACGCCCAAACCCGGGTTGAAGTTGACAACGCCGTTAACTTTAACGCCGCTGATGTGGATTGTTGTTTATTCGACGTAGAAGCTGAAATTTCTGGTAACGGTTCGGGTTCTGACAATGAGATTGAAGCTGAGTTAGAAAACGAATTAGAGGTCTTTCAAAGCAACTGCGGAAAGGACAACAAACCTGAAAACCATGACTTGTTCTTAGATGGGAACCAACATGGAGACCACAGAGGTTGTGAGGTGGAAAATGAGGTTTGGGCAGACGCTTTTACTGGTGATAACAAAGCCAACGATAACACCGATGGTGATGTTGAAACCAGTACCGGTGATGCCGAGACTAAGGTTGAAGCTAGCAACAGTGCTAACGTTAATCTCTTTGGCGAGGATGTAGATTTTGACTTTGATTTTGACCTTGACGAACTCGAGGACTTACTTAGCCAACTCCTTGAAGGACTGCATCTTTCTGCTTAAGTAAATTTGGTATAAAGGGTAGCCTTACCTGCACTTCAGTAAGGCACCCTGAAACCAAATCAAAACAGAAAGGAATAAAAAATGATCAAAAAACTTAAAAAAACTTTATCAGTAATAACAGTTATTACTTTACTTTTTAGTCAAGTAGCTACAGTCACAGCCTTGGAAGCGCCTACATCTCCGGCTGAACCAACACCCAGGGCAGAGCAGTCCGCACCACCACCTCCTCCGGCTGAACCAACACCGCCAGAAGCGCCTACTTTAGAATCCCTGCTTGAACCATCGCCTGCTCCAACTGAAAACTCTACTTTAAAAGAAATATCCCCCACTTCTACAGAATCACTGCCAGAAGAAACACTTGTCCCGCCTTCCACCCCCTCTGATACCCCAACTGAAAGCTTAACTGAAGATACTTCCAACTCATCAAATACAACACCACCGATAGACAATGAAGTCTCTCAAACTACCGGAGGGGAGTCCAAAGACGGGGAGGTAGGGGACCCTCAAATTACCACCGGAAATGCCTTAAACACAGCTACAGTAACTACATCTGCTAATGAAAACTATTCTGCGGCAACCTTACCGGGTGACAGCAGTGTAACTGTAGAAAATACTGATAACGGCTCAAGATCTGATAACTCTGCTTCCTTAAATAGTGATTCCGGTATTACCACCGTTTCAAATAACCTCGCTGATGCACAAAATAGCTTAGACCTTGATACCAACACCGGTAAAAATTCCACTTCGGAAAATGTCGGCAGCTCAAGTATCGACACCGGTGATGCCAATACTACAGTTAACCTTATTACCGCCCTAAATACCAATTTAGCCGGGGTGGCTGTCTCTGAATTTAACGTAGTAGATGATCAAAATGGTGATCTGATATTAAATTTAGCTGCCGGCTGTGTTTTAGGGTGTTCTGCTTTTTCAGACACCTTGGTCGCCAATACTGATAACGGCACAGATTCAACTAACTCCGCTCAGGTGGAACAAACTAGCGACAGTCAAACTTTTCAAAATAACGATGCTACTTTAGAAAATAACCTGACTTTATCCTCTAACAGCGGCGATAATGATGCCGATAAAAATACCGGCGGAGATTCAACCATTACTACCGGCGATGCTAATGCTGCCGCCAATGTTTTAAACTTTATTAATAACAATATCGCCGGCCAAGTGGTCTTGGGTATTGTCAATATCTTCGGAGATTTAATAGGAGATATTATCTTACCTGTATTAGGAACTACCTCCACTACCACAGTTTCTAATACAGATAACGGATCTGGCTCCCAAAACACGGCAACTTTAGATCAGGACTCAACTAATCAAACTTTCCAAACTAATATTGCTCAAATTGAAAACAACTTAAACCTCCAAGCCGCCACCGGAGACAACGAGACCAATAAAAATACCGGAGGCAGCTCTCAAATCCAAACCGGTGATGCCAATGTTGACAGCCAAACTTTAAATATCGCCAACTCCAATATAACCGGTGGAGACTGGTGGTTAGTTTTGGTCAATGAGGCGGGGGAATGGGTCGGTAAAATCATTGGCTCCTCTTATGGCACCAATTATGCCGGGTCAAAAGGAACCCAGTTTACTATAAACAGTAGCGGTGATATTACCGCTACCAATCAAGGGAACGGTTCAGATTCCCAAAATACAGCCTCCATAGATCAAACTGCAAGTAATACCACCGTCCAAAATAATGTAGCCAAAATTTTAAATAACATTAATCTTTTTGCCAATACCGGCGGTAACAGCGCTTCTAAAAATACCGGCGGAAATTCATCTATTACCACCGGTGATGCCAATATCGTGGCCAATTTAGTTAACTTCGTCAATAACAATATTGTGGGGGGTGGCAGGCTGACAGTCGTCACTATCAATGTCTTCGGCAAATGGATTGGGGATTTCGTCGGACCCGGATATCAAAAAGAGGTCCAAACTGAAAACACAACTCAGGCTGGCAATAATCCAGTTGAGCAAGGAAATCAGCAATCTAACCAAACTGCTCTCAGTAATTCCAACAGCCAAAATAATCAATCAGCTCCAGCTAATAATACCAATACCTCAGTTGCCTCAGCCGTAGCTGAACCAATTAAAAAAATCCTTCACACCGGAGGATTGATATATTCAAATAATGATTCAGAAGATGCTGCCGAAGTAGCCGGGGAAAGCTTTGAAGAAACTTCCGGTGGACAAGCGGTAACACTGACTAAAGGGACACAAAACGAAGCCAAAACAATTACCTTTAATTTAGCTTGGCTTCTACCTTTGGCTCCACTTCTGTTAATACTGACACTGGCAACTAAAAAGCTTAGAGATTATGGCAGAGTAAGATAAACAATTGTGACACTTTTCTTACATTACCTTAATCTTTTTAATACCTGAGCTTCATAAAATATATAGGTAAAAGAAGAAATGATAACCGGAAAATGTTACAGCCGACTGATATTAACTATTACTTTAACTTTAATCATCATGGTAGGATTTTCTCCCTATGTTCAGGCAGAAGAGCTAATAATCACCGGTAACGGCTCAGACTCTGACAATCAGATCTCCATAAGTTCGGATACCAACACCACAGTTGAACAATCCAATAATGCTGATATCAGAAGTAACGTCCAGCAAGCAGCTGACAGTGGTAATAACAGTGCCTCTGACAACTCGGGTGACGCCTCAATACAAACGGGAGATATCAACACTACTACTGAAGTTAGTAACCAAGCTAACGTTTCCACAGTTGATATTGCCTGTTGCAGCAGTAATCCCACTGAAGCTACTATTTCCGGCAACGGTTCAGATTCGGACAACAATATTGAAATAAACAGTTCTAATCAAACCAATGTTTCGATAGATCAACGGGCAGAAATTAATAATGACATAGATGTTAATGCCAATACCGGCGGTAACAGCGCCAATAGAAACAGCGGAGATGTTTCCATTGACAGCGGGGATATTGAAGGCCGGGTAGAGATTAGAAGTAAAAATATCAATATTGATTCAGTTGATATCGAGTCTTGCTGTAAGGAAATCTCAATAAAGGTTGCTGATAATGGCTCAGACTCTGACAACTCCATCAAAGTTAATGAAGATAATGACATTAGTGTAGTTTTAGATAACAGAGCCGATGTTGAAGACGAAGTCGATATCGATGCTGACACCGGAAATAATGAGGCTGAAGGAAACTCGGGAGATGTATCAATTAAGACAGGGGATATTGATTTTGAGGCAATCATAGAAAATGGTCCGATGAACATTAAGTTAGTCAGAATTGGTCCGGAAGAAGAGGCCATTATTACTCCTCATGAGGAAAAGGAGGAAAAAGAGCAGCCTGCCCAACCTCCTGCTCAACCGCCATCTCAACCAGCTGCTCAACAAGCTGCAGTCAGCGCTCCACAACAACCGGCCGGTGAAGTCCTGGCAGCTGCCGCTGAGGAAGGGGAGGTCTTACCTATCAGCGGAGATTATACCATCTTAGGCTTGACCATCATCAGTGCTTTAATGTTCTTACTAGGACTGTACTTGCGTTTTCATCCAGGACGCGATCCATCGATTCGAAAAATTAAACCTTAGTAACTAAAACCCCCTTAATAGGGGATTTTTGATGATTAAAATATTTCTATGAGGAAAAATTTAGGAAATTTATTGATTATCTTGTCACTACTGCTTCTAGGTTTCACTTATTATCCCTTTTTAAGGCTCTATCTGCCTCATTCTTCCTCACCAGCAGTTAGTTTGGCTGTAAGTAATTCCTTTTACATCAACATCCCCAAAATCAATGCTCAAGCCCCAATAATTTTAGATGTTGATCCTTTCAGTCAAGCTGTCTATCGAAAGGCCTTGGAGCAGGGAGTAGCTCAAGCTCGTGGGAGTGCTTTACCGGGAGAAGGAAGAACTATCTTTTTGTTTGCCCACTCTTCTGATGTCCCCTGGAGGATGACCAGATACAACACCGCCTTTTTAAGGCTGGGAGAACTCCAACTTGGTGATAATATCTTTCTCTATAAAGAGGGCCGGGAGTATAAATATCAGGTGGTGGATAAAAAAGAGGTTTGGCCAGATGAAGTTCAATATTTAAAAGAAGATCAAGGTGATCAGCTAATCCTTCAAACCTGCACCCCCCTAGGCACAGCTTTAAAAAGACTACTAGTTTTTGCCCAACCTACCTGATTTCGTAGCTTAAGGTAACTATCACTTTAATCTCTGAGGAGCCCGGTTCAATTTGGGTAGCTTTCTCTGCCGGAGCCCCTATCGCAACATCCATCCGAAGCGGTACGGGAATAGGGCCTCCCTCAAAATTTTCAGTATAGTTAACTAATCTGCCTAAAGAAAACCCGGCAATTTTAGCTGCTTGCTCCGCCGATCTTTTAGCCTCGGCTACAGCTTGTTCCCTAGCCTCACCTTCTGCCTTGGTTTTATCATCAACATCAAAAGTAACCCCTCCCACCTGATTTGCCCCACTAACAGTGGCCTCATCAATAACCGAGTTAACCTTATCAATATCCCTAACCTTAATCTGTAAATTAGTACTGGCACTATAACCGCTAATCCTTTGAGTACCACCTCTAAAATCATACTCAGGACTGATATTATAATTGGTAGTTTTAATATCTTTGGGATCAACTCCCAATTTTTTAATAGCTTCCGAAACCCTATTTATAACACTATTAATTTGATCCTGGGCCTCTTTAACTGTAGAGCCGTTAGACCGGATACCCACACTAACTACCGCAATATCAGGTTTAATGACAGCAGTTCCTTCTCCTGTAACATTAAAGGTGTCAGATTTAGTAGTGGTAACGCTGGTGATATTAAAAGGAACCGGCCCGGCTAACCTGGTATAGAGAAAAAGAAAGACAAAAAACAGACCAAAAATTGAAGCCCAGCGGATTAATGAATCTCTCATCTTAACTTAGTTTAACAAAATCCCTTAACCCCTGCAATCATTTATCTTACAAACAACCCCAGTAAAAACTAACTGATAGTAAACTCAGAGGAATAAATAGTCCCAGAGATATATTGGAAACTGGCTCTATAACTGCCAGCTGGGGGATTGGCATCAATTTTGACAGTAAACATTTTCTTCTCCCCTACGGCCAGGTTAATGGTAACACAGGGAGCAGCTGAACCCTCCGATGAACTGATCTGCTGACTCTGATAACCAGTGCTGGTTTTACGCTCAAAAGTCAACCCGCATCCAGGACCATTAAGATAGGGGATCTGTTTACCTGTGTTATTGGTTACCGTTACCTCAATTTTCTCACCCAGGCTATAGGCGCTTTTAGTCAATTGTATCTGTATTTGATTAGCTTGTCCTGTATAAGGAGTGATACTCGGTGGGACAGAAGTAGGTAAGGACCTTAGATCTCCTTTAAAAACTCCTGGTGTGAAAGGAGTTCCCACTGTTACTTGAGAAGTAGGAGTAGGAGTCACAGCTTGAGAGACAACAGAAACTTGAGAAGGGGGTAAAGTAGGAAATCCAGGTTGAGGAAAGGCCTGGCTTACAAAGGGGGCTAACTTTGGAGAGGTAAATATTAAATAGCCCCCAAATATTAAACCCAAAGACAAAACACCTAAAAGTATCAACACTAACTGGCTAAAACCTCTAATCATCTACTATATAATACTACATTCTTGACAACAGTTTAATGATTTGTTCTACTGAGTTAAAAGCGGAAACTTTATGATAAGAAAAAACCTTAAGTTATTTTTTTTATTAATCTTTTTAACTTTTTTAGTTCCAACCCAAATTTTAGCCAGGGTAACACCTAATGATCTTTACCAGGCCAAGAGAGCTGCTTTTGAAAGTAACTTATCTAAAATCCCTGATCCTTTTAAAAGGGAGCAGGTTATCAAAGCTGATCAGTTGTTAAATGAAATCAACCAGCAGGTGTCTTTAAGGTTTGATAAAGATATCAATAGATTATCTGCTATCTTAGAGGAAGAAAAAGAAAGGCAGGGGAGAACAGATACTATTGTAGCTTACGGGCAGGGTAACACCACCTTGGACTCTGCTGCTTATTATCTCAACTATGCTGCTGAAGCTATAGCTTATCAAAAAATACAGGATTATACTCCTCAAATAGGACAGGGCAGTTTAGACAGGGCTTTAAAATTAAGTTTAAATAATTTGAATGGCAATTTAAAAACTGTTAAAGGAAAAATTTTAAGGGCTAAACTGGAAGTTAAAAAGGCTGTAGATTACTATGAAAATTAAATTACTCCTTTTTATCTTAATAGGACTGGCAACGATTGGTTATCTAAGTTCTGTCACTATTTTAAAAGATAGTCCCCAAAAATCAGTCAACCCCAAAAGTAATACCCCAACTCAGGCTAAAGTTACCCCAACTCCTACTCCCACCCCTTTACAGTTTAATTTTGACAGCTCTACAGATTTAAAAAAGGAGTTAGAGTTAATAAACCCCCAAATCCAAAGTGATGATTTCAAACCCCTGGAAGAAATCATTGATTCATTAAGATAACTTACCTAACATTAAATCTTCTCTTCAGCAGAAAATAAAGGACATTAAAGGCTGAGCCAAAAAATAAAACTAGAAAGAGTGTTTCAAAATTTAATAAACTTAGGCTGCTGGCTATGACTTTTTGAGGGCTGGTAAAAACAAACCAGGAATGGATCCTTTCCAGTTTCCCCAAAACTACTCCAAAGGCTATTAAATAATTAAAAATAATTAAAGTAAAGAAGGCCAAAAATTTGAGGCCGGATTTTTTAATAAACTTTTCAAAATTATAAAAACCCAGATAATAAGTAATAATTCCCACCGAGAGAAGAAGGGCATACTGAATAATCAGCATTATTTGACTGATAAACTCCAACCTAAAAAATTGTTCCGGGAAATACTGGATGTCAGTTAAGAGATAGATGGTATTGGGGATAAAAAGGAACCATAAAATAAAAAGAATAGCTTTAAATAAGGAATTTTTAGTGTTTAAAAAAAAGCTAAAGAAAAGCCCCATCAGGGCTAAAAATATATTTAAAGACATCCAGGATAGATTGCCGAGCAGTAGGGGCATAGGCTAATTTTATCACTTTTCCCCCTGTCAGTTAACCCGGAAAATTGGCTTTGGTTTTAATTCTTGACAATACAAATATCCTCTATACAATTTAGAATTGATGCTGACAGCACTCCTTTTAGCTGTGTGGTTAGAGAGCAAGCTACAAGTGACTTTTTCAATGGAAAACCTTTTTTTGATATTGCCTTAGACACTGTACCACCTGGAGTAATCTGGGCTCTGGGAGAGATTTTTGGTGGTAGGAATTACGGATAACTTCAGAACGTTTAATTACAATTTGGGTCTAAGTTGAACTGCTCTTTGGATTATCTTTTCTCCAATTTCTCCCCAATTAAAGTAGGTGATGTAATCTATAGGGTTAATGAGTTTTATTTCAGTAATAGTGCCTGCTGGATCTGATAGGAACTCCCCAACAGGTTTAACTTTACAAACTACTCTAAGTTGGTAGTAGAGATTACCGTTAGGGTCCGTCACCTCTTGTACCCCAATGGGTCGCCATTTTAAAACCTGCATATTAGATTCTTCCTCAACCTCTCTTTTTAGAGTTTCTTCAATACTCTCACCTATTCTAAGCGTACCGCCCGCTAATCCCCAAGTTTGTTTCTTGCCATTTAATACAATTACCATTTTGTCTTGATAAAAACATACACCATAAACTTGTCTTATTCTGGCACGGTCTAGGTGGTCATAATTGGCCAGCTCATAATACCTGAATTTATATATTTTACCATCACTATGATAATCAGCAGTTAATGAGTTTTGCTGGGTGATGTTATTGTCCATAATTTAATAGTATAGCAGAAATGTTGAATATAATAACAAATTCTGGTATGGTATATTGAGATTTATTGATATGAAAAATTTACTGTCCAACCAACGAGGTTTTGTACCTGCTATTCTTCTTCTCATTATGGCTGCTGTAGGAATTACAGGCGTTGGGGCTGTCGCCGCTTCTAATAATAGTAATCCGGGTGATACGCTATTTGGGCTTGATAAGACAGTTGAAGAAATGCGAGTTACTTTTACACCTGGAGATGAAGCAAAAGCAAAAATTCGTTTAGAGATTGCTGGCGAACGACTTGACGAACTCCAAACACTTGCAAGTACCAATAACCCAGTCGATCCTGCTGTGCCCGAAGTGCAACAAGCACTTAGTAACGCAACTGTTGCTGTAAGAAATGTTGAAGTAAAATTCAAGGAAAATAAAATTAAACTGCAATCTACTGACCTTCAGGCACTTCTTACTGAGTTACAAACTCTTCTTGCTACTCATCAAGGATTAATCCGCAAAGTTGAAATAAAAATTGAAGATGGTCAAATAAAAGCAAAAATCAAACTCTTTGAAAAAGAAGTAACTGAATCAGCAGAGTTAGTCAGTGACGACCTCGATGATTTGGAAGATGACGGGCAGCTTAATAACTCTGATGATGAGAATGAAGAAGAGGAAGAGGAAAAAGATGATGAGAAAGATGAAGATAATGATGATAGTTTTTCAAATAGCAATTCAGGCAGTAGTAGCTCTGGCTTGAACTCTGGTAGTAATAGTGGGAGTGGCTCAAGCAGTAGTGATTCAGATGATGATAAGGAGAAGGATTAAGATAGATTTTTCCTAGATATGTATACTTGGAGTTAACTTTCTAAATAAGAGGTGGGATCTTTTAAAAAGTTAGCAATTTCCGAAATGACCTGATCAGGGCTGTAAGAAGATTTAATTAGATATCCGGCTGCCCCAAGGTCAAACCCTGTTTTCATAACTGTTTCTTGTCCTAAATTTGTTAAAAGTACAACTTTTATATCTTTAGTTTGAGGATTTTGTTTAATTTGTTTTAAAATATCTAAACCATTTACACCAGGGAGCATAATGTCTAAAAGAACCAAATCAAAACGATCCTTTTGTAATGCTTTGATTCCATCTTCACCCAAAGAACATGCCGTAATCTTGTAGCCTGCTCTTTTGAGTTCAGACTCATACATCTCCCGAATGAATAAGTCATCTTCTATTAGTAAAATTTTCTTTTCCATGTCTATAAACTATTATAGATATTTAATCAGTCAAATACCAGAGTCTTATGGTCCATTTTAAAATTTGGATTTTCTATAAAGATGTTAACTTTTTTAACAAGCTCGTCTGGGCTAAGTCTTACTTTTAAGAAGTACCCTGATGCCCCGCTGTCAAAAGCGGTCTTGATAACCTCTTCCTGTCCTAAGTTACTGAGAAGCACTACAGGAATATTTTTTGTTAGATCTTCTTCTTTAAGCTTTTTTAAAAGTATTATTCCATTCATTTTTGGAAGCATTATATCCAAAAGAATCAAATTAGGTAAGTTTTGTGCTAAGTTGTAACCTTTTTCTCCGTCTTCTGCCAAAAGGACCTCAAAACCCGCTTTTTCCAGGATTATCCTGTATAGGTCGAGTATATAAAATTCATCCTCAATTAAAAGAATTTTTTTCATTAGTTTAAGAATTTGTACAATGAAGGCTGAAACTAAAAGTAGAGCCTTTTCCAAGTTCCGAGTTTACCCAAATTTTGCCTTTATGTAACTGCACAACAGATTTTGCAATATACAAACCCAATCCTGTTCCTTTTGAACCTTGTTCCAAGGTTCCTGAAACCCTGAAAAACTTAGTAAATAGGTGAGGAAGTGCATCTTTGGGAATACCTTCTCCTGTATCTTGGATATGGGTGATGACTTCATTGCCTTTTCTTTCCAGCCATACAGTAATTTTGCCCCCGGGCGAGGTATAAGTGATGGCGTTTGCTAAAAGATTTGTTAATACTTCATTAATACGGAATTTGTCTGCTATTACATTTATAGAGGATTGTTGAGGTTTAATAAACTCAAGTGTGATTTTTTTATCGTTTGCCTGATTAATTATTTCTGCAACTACCTCATAAATATTTTTAACCCAATCAAGCGGGAGCAGACTTAAAGTAAGATCCCCTTTTTCTATTCTTGAAACATTCAATAAGTTTTCGACCAAAGAAACCAGTTTTTGGGTAGAGATACCAATTCTGGATAAAATAGAAGTTTGCTCTGGATCCATAGATTTTGCATAGTCTCGGAGGAAGATGTGCAAATAACCTTTGATGGAGGTTAGCGGTGTCCGGAGTTCATGGGCTGCCATAGAAACGAAATCAAGTTTCATCTCTTCTAATTGCGACTGTTCGCTAACATCATGGAAAGTTAAAATTCCTCCCATATTTACCTTGGGACCTTCTTTAATTTGCGAAGCAATTAAATTAGCAACGAACTCTCTTTTGGCAGTTATAACCTTCAATTTATCTTGGTTAAAGGTTACCCCTTCAAAATTATCGGTTCTAATTGGACAATAGCTGGTAATCGGAATAATTTGGTTCTCGCTATCTTCGACTTTAACTACTGTTGTGAGTTTATTGCCTAATAATTGTTTTGCAGCCAAACCGGTTAAAGTAAGTGCTGCTTTATTTACCAAAATAATTTGCCATTGTAAATCCACTGCAATAACAGCATCGCTGATACCTGATAAAACTACTTGCAGTTTATTCCGTTCAGCGGCGATTAATTGGCGGTCTTGTTCCAGGTTAAAAATAGATTTTTTTAGACTTCCAGCCATTTGGTTGAAACTGTTAGCCAGATCTTCAATTTCATCTTTGGTATTAATACTAACTCGGGCTTCAAAATCACCTAGCCCTAGTTTTTTGGCAGCCATATGAACTTTTTCAATCGGTGAAATAATAATATTGCTGTAGATCAAAGTCATAAATATTGAACTTAATATGACTAAAATTAAGGCTACGGAACTAAATCTGGTTATTTGTTCCACTGGATATAAAGCAACTGAGCCTAATTGTTCGCTGACTGCTATTAGACGGGTATCTAAAATCTCATTAGACACCAAATCTATATTTAATTTAATCGGAAAAGCTAAACCAATAACCTGCTGGTTTTGGTCATTGGTATATAAATCCAAACTATTTATTTCTTCATTATGATTAATAATCTTATCAATAGCAGGAATTTTTGAATAATTCTTTTGAGCTAAAACTACCGAGATATCGGAATGAGCAACTACAACGCCATTTTGGTCAACGATATATACTTGACTATTATTAGAAGAAGCAATTTCTTTGACTACGTCTTGAAATATACGAACGTCGATTACTCCAATAATTGCTCCGCTAAACTGCCCATCGTGATCAAGGAGTTGTCGTCCGATTTGCATATAAGGTATTCCGTTTTCAAAATAAAGAGATCCGATAAAATAACGGGATTTTTCAATCTGGGCAAACTCGGGTGAATTTTTCCGATTTGTTAAATCTTTTTCGTCAAAGATCTTAATAGCGTTTTTGTGGATAATTTCATTACCGGTTTTATCAAGTATTGCAATATCGACAAAGTTGGGATTTTTAAACAAAAATATATCCATGAACTCATCTTTTAATTGTTTAGTAAGCAAGTGCGAAAAAGTAGTATCGATTCCTTTCAGTACAGAAAGTTGCATAGAGATAAATGATTTGACTTGTTCGGTAACAAGCTGGGCAACTTTATTTTCTAAGTTTAAACTGTTATTCTTTTCCGCTTTTTGAAGGTTGTATATGTTAAGAATTGAAACTAACAATAGAGGTATAACTGCAAGACTAAGGAGTAAAAGGATGAATTTGAAGCGCAACCTTAATCTGGGCATAATATATTAATCTTAGTTTATCGATAATTTCTTTACAAGTAAAAAATTACGGATCTGTTAGGGATTCTTTCTAGTAAACTTTTTTATATTATTCCTGATTACAACTCTAAATAGGAGAGCGTTACTAAAAAGCCTAATGTTCCTTTGATGAATTTAAGAATCTCTATGATAAATTAATTTATTTATCAATTTTTATATTTGCTATAGATAGCATAGATTCTGGAAATTGAATCCCTGCCTCTCTAGCTCTGTTCAAATTGAGAATGAGGAGACTTTTTGAACCGTATTCGATAGGAATATCCTTTGGTTTAATTCCATTTAAGATCTTTTGTACCATGACTGCCGCCTGACCTGCAGATGCATGAAAGTCATCAGAGAAAGCAAAGCTTCCACCGGAAGACAAATCCTCTGATGGCACTACGAAGGGTATGTGTAAACGGTTTGCAAGTAGTGTTTCGTCAGCTTCCTGCGATTTGCCTTCGCCGTGGTCATCTGAATCATAAAAATGACCTGGAAGATGAATAAGACCGTCAATATCGCCAAGTTTAATTTTATCAGCCACTTCGACCCAGTTTTCTTTTGCTAGACTTGGTGGTTTCTGGGTTTTGTACTCTACAATAGAAAGCCCAAATCTTGGTGCTTGATCTTTAAGTTCTTTGAGAATTGCATCACTAATTCCAGGAATCATAAATCCATCAGTGAAGGCAGCTATTCTTTTAGCTTTAGGATTTATTTCTTTGAAGAATAACAAAGTTTTTTGGATTGACTGTGTTAAATTTGTAGCTACCCCTGTAGCGTTATTGCCCGAAGATTTATAAGATTCGATTAATCCGTAGTTAAGCGGATCATGGAATCTAGTGGTAAATACGATTGGTAAATCACTACCGGATTTTTTAGTAACGTCAAGCGCAACTTTAGCACTACTTTCGAAGCTAACGAAAAGAATATCTACTTTATCTGCTATTAATTTTTGTACAGCTTTATTTACATCTTCTTCCATCTTTGGTCCTGCTAAGATAACTACATCGTCATATGTAATATCTTTATTAGTATATCCCAATTTTCTCATTCCCTCTTTGAAACCTTCAAGAGCATCAGTATGTTGCGGGCGGAAATATATTGTGCCGATTACTTTTGGTTTTGCGGTAATCTGTGTAGTCGGTTTAGTTGAGACAGATCCATATGCAAACCATCCAACTATTCCCAAAACGACGATTACAATAAGCAGTATCAAAATTTTCATATTACTTTTTCATATTACTCTAGTTTAATTATGCTTAACTTTACAATAAAAAATTATCTTATATCTGTCAAGTACTCAAACTACTTTCTTATACCAATTTAGAAATGTCATACCCCGCCAAAATTAAAATGTCATCTTAGCAAAGCTGTCAGGATCAGCTATTATGCACAGGTCTATGCTGATATGTCTGATACCCCACTTAAGAAAGAAGAGATCCAAAAGCTTAAAATTATTGCTGATGTCTTAGACAGAAAAATTACTAACGGTGAAGCGGCCAAGAAATTGAGGTTATCAATTAGGCAAGTAATATTCCGGTGATTGCGAATGTTGACTTTGGACATTCGGATCCTAAAATTACGTTTCCTGTTGGGGGAAGTTGTAAATTGGAAGCGAAAAATAATCACCAATCACTTCAAGTTCTTAAGCGTTAATTAAGGTTTTCCAGAATTTTGAGTCCCTAGGGCACATATACTGGCTGGCCGTTTACAAAAAATGTTGAACTTCATTTGGTTAGCTCGGCCTTCGGCCTCGCTTGCTCCAGCGCGGCGCCCCCACCCGCCGCGCCTCCGAAACTGTCGGCTCGAATTCGTTTTTCAAACGAAAGAAAAAAACGCAAAAATTTTAAAGAACTTTTTATTAAACTCAAATGGCGCAACCGGTGGACTCAACAAGAAATCGCTTTCTGTTGTCCGATTGCGCCATTCAAAAAAGCGACTTCTTAAATTATTGAGTCCGATATCAATATACATAAAATCTACGGTTAAAACAAGTCATTAATGAAGATTAATATCTCTTTGTAGTAATATTAATGTATGGATGGCGAAGGTGCGGAAACAGCTCCAAAGCAAGAAATGAGGTTTAATATGAGGGTAGATGATGCCAGACAAAACAAAGATGCGTCTCAACAGTTCGCATTATCTGAAAGACTAAAAGCAGATAATGTGGATATAGCTCTAAGTCAGGCTCACAAGTTTCTAGGTGAATATGGCGGATGCCATCATCAAGACCTTAGTGTTCAGCTGGTTGACGGGAAAATTGGCGAAGGAACAATAAAAGGAACAGTTATTGAACTTCAGCTACCAGGCAGAGAACAGGCTATTTCTGAAACAAGAGGATTTATTGAACCTTTACTCAAAGATGTAAAAGAGGAGGACAAAGATAAGGTAGTCGGTGGGTTAGCAATTGCCCTTACCGCCTCAACAGCATTACACGAAGGCGTCCACGGATTATTAGACAGTAGGCCAGGTTCTAAGTTTTCGTCCGATTTTGAGGCTGTTACTGGCTTTCCTAATGAACAAGGAAGAGCCTCAACCTTATTGGACGAGGGTATCGCATACGCTATTCAAGGTATCTACGCACCAGATGTTGAACCAATAGGAAGTATAGCTCCTGCCGCCAAAAAGGCTGATGAAAGGTCGGTTAAACAAAGGAAAACCTTAGGTGAAAAATTAAGGCCAACGGTAAAAGAATATATTGATAGTGGTAGGAGTATAGACACTAATTTTTTTGAAATAGCAAAGGGGGCAATGATTGATGTGCAGACTACAGAAATAGAAAAGCAAGAAAACGGAAACGAAGTGTTAAAAATTGCTGAGAAAATAATTCTTACCCCAATACCTTTAATTACAGATAAAAACAATTCTCCATCAGGAGACAAAAGGGACTTTGTATCACTATCTCCATATTGGCACTTAGATGAAAGCGGTAAACCAAAGCAGGTGGACACAGTTATCAATCCCGAGGTAGAAAGTTATCAAGACCCTAAAAAGCTCCAAACAATTAAAAACGCAATTTATATTTGTTCCTTAGCGGCAAACGCCACTGAGGACGGCACGCAAAAAGAAAGATTTGGAAATTATGCTGTATCTGCGATAAGAACCTGGTTTGTAAACGATGAAACACGGATGACCCCTTCCTTAGAATATGCTCAAATAAAACAAGGTGAGGAAAGCGGTAATTTTTATGGAATTATTGATGGTGCGGGATTAATGCAGGTCGTTGAAGGTATTAGTAACTTAAGAGATGCTGGTTTGATTGATGAAGAAACTCTTGATGGAGTTAGAAAGTGGTTTGACCAATACTTGAATTGGTTGCTAACAAGTGAAAAAGGTATTGGGAAAAAGGACGCTGGAAATGAAAAGGAACGAGGAGGAGAGAGAGCGATGCTAAATAATCACGGAACTTTTTATGATGCTCAGGTTGCGTATGTTGCCGACTTTTTAGGAAGGGAAGAGGTTGTCAAAGAAGCCATTCAATCAACAAAAGAAAGAATGAAAACACAAATAATGCCGGATGGAGAAATGACTGAGGAAACCAAACGGGGAGATATGTCCCTAGATTATCAGGTATTTAATCTTTTTGCTTTGAGTGAAATGGCTGCTATTGCTAAAAAGCACGGTGTAGACTTATGGAATTATCAAACAGATGATGGAAGAGGTATTAGAAAGGCTTTTGAGTATGTAAACAGTCAATTGGAAGGCAAGGACAAAAAAGCCTTTAGATATAATAGGACAGGAGAATTGTATTACTCATTCCGTGCCGCCTCCCGAGCCTATGGGACAGAAAACTACTGGGATTTGCCTCAAAGAGTTTATAATGACCCATTATCCAGTGAAGTATCAGCAAAAATATTTGGAGGGGCCTAACTCCCGGAGTAAAAAAATAAGCGATTGCGAAGCAATCGCAAAATCGCGCGCGCAAAAAATAGTTGCCATGATTTATCTATCACGGCAAAAACTGTCGGCTCGAACTTCTTTTTATTGGATCGGCGGCTGTCCGCAAGTTTCAAAAAAGGCGGATTTGACGCGCTTTCCGCGGAGGCGCCCTACGTTCCTCAGGGTAAAGGCGCGGAAAGCGCTACCTCCCGACCTCTTTCCAATTCTTACTGGCTGCCGGGCTAGGATTCGAACCTAGAATTCTCTGTTCCAAAGACAGATGTCCTACCATTAGACGACCCGGCAATTTACATCAAGACAACGAGAATTATACCTAATTGGGGATTGATGATCAATCTGTTGACAAGGGTTTTGAAATCTGAGCATACTAGAATAGATAGAGGGGGTGAGAAAATGAAAGACTTAAAACCGATTGCTGGAGTTTTAGTTTTAATTGGTGCTTTAAATTGGGGTCTAATAGGCCTTCTGAATCTTAACTTGGTTAGTGCAATATTGGGTACAGGATCATCTTTAGAAAAGATGGTCTATTTGTTAGTGGGAGCTGCAGCCGTTTATATGGCTTATGTAATGTTTGGTTCTGCGAAAAGTAAATAGTTATTTTAGTAGAACGGTAATTATTTGAAAACACTGCTTGTAAAAAGCAGTGTTTTTATGCTAAATAATGACCATGAGTAAAAAAAATACTACTGAAGATGGATTTAAAAAGTACGGTTTCGCTGGAGAAAAAGAGGTTGAATCTGGAATTATTAGAGTAAATAAAATTATAGAAAAACCCGGAAGCAGAGAAGCCTCACCATCAGATTTAGCATCCATCAGTGGATTTGTTATTACACCTGACATTTATCAACATCTGGAAGAGGCTAAACAAAACCTGCAAAGACTAACTTAGGAGCGGCGGACCGGATTTGAACCGGCGACCTTCTCGTTGGCAACGAGACATTCTACCACTGAACTACCGCCGCAACAGACAAATTATACTTTTATATACCTATGCCTGCAAGTTATGTGATATATTAAAATAGCATGAGTGATGCAGTAGCTACAGAATTACCCCTTGTTCATAAGACTGATATAAGTACCAGCAAAGTAGAAACGCCATTAAAGACACACAGGCTGGAAAGGGTTCTATCTCCTGTGAATTTTTTAGACTCACACGGAAGGTTAACAGATGAGGGAAGAACCTATCTAGGTCAATTAGCAGAAAGTACTATTATTAAAAGAATTGGGGGAGGCACTTCTAAAGAAGTGTTCTCAGATAGCGAAAATAAAAAAGTTTTTGCCATAGTACAGACCACTAACCAGGTAGGTACGCAGCAGGCCAGAAATCAAGTACGATTCTATGAAGAATTCAGTCAAGATCCTGATCTTCGGGAAACAGTAGTTCTACCAACAAAAATTATAGAAAATGAAGCGGGAGAAGTTTTAGGAACCGAACAACCTTTCTATGGGATGGCTGTTACCGAATATCTAAAGAGAGGTACGACGCTAGAAGGCGCAAAAGTAACAAAAGTAAGTATTGATCAATTTATTTATCGTTATAGAAAAGTTATCGCCCGAACAGGACAAGCTCATGGGGACTTTGTTATTGGTAGTATGGAAAATAATGGTCAGATAGTTTTTAAGCCCGATCTGGAAAACTTAAGAATAGGCCCAAACGGGGAGATTAAGTTCATCGACTACAACGGAAGAAACGGTATTGTTGCCTTTAACGGAGACTGGAAACCGACCGATTCTGCCTATAATATTATAAGAGATGGTGATCCAGACCGCGTACAAACTGCGCTTTATAAACTTTTTATTCATTGATACTGTTCTTGTTTGTCTACCCAACTTTCACTAACTTAATACTGTACTTAGAACTGTTTGAGTTGTAAAATACGCTCTATGGTTGAAGGTAAAATATTTGGCTGGGATCTAGAGCACACCTTGGGTAATTTCTATCCAATTGCTACAAACAGACGCGGGCCAAATGCCTCTTATGATGAAGAATTATCGCTTAAATGTTTAAGGAAAGGAGTTACCGGATTCCTGGAGAAACTATGCAATCATAACTGCCGTAACTTTATTACAACTCAAGGCAGTACCGCTTATGCCCAAGAGGTTTTAACCTTAACTGGAATAGCTAAATATTTTGAAGGGATCTTTGACGGCGAACAAATCAATGCTTGCCGAGGTAAACTTGTTAAACCCCTGGCTAGAAAAGTTGGGCTTACAGATGAGGAAGCTCGAGAACGGATACTAGTCACTGGCGACATAAAAGATGATCAGCCAGCAGATATTAGTGGTGTGGTTTTTGTTTTTCACCCTAGCGGATATCGCCACGATGCGGATATTTTGGACACTGTTTCTAGCCTACTTAATGATTTAGGAGAAGGTAATTTTAATCGAGGTTTTTCCCGCTTATACTGGAGAGCACACTCACTTCAGGATTTACCACCAAGCTCACGCTTCTACAAAGTAAATGGTTCAATTAGATTACTTTTAGAACAACAAACCACAGTTTATTCAGAAACAATAAAAGGTACTTATGGGGCTATTATTGTACCTACTTTAAGAATTTTGTAAACCTACTTTGTGCCTCAGGTAGGAATCGGACCCACATAAACGGTTCTTCAGACCGCCGCCTTGACCACGTTGGCAACTGAGGCAGATGGTGGACTCGGAAGGACTTGAACCCTCGACCTTCTCAGTGTAAATGAGACGCTCTAACCAACTGAGCTACGAGTCCATTATACCATGGTGCCGGGGACAGGAGTTGAACCTGCAAGCCTTGCGGCAATAGAACCTCAATCTATCGCGTGTACCAGTTTCGCCACCCCGGCTTGGTGGGCGGGACAGGAGTTGAACCTGCATTCCATTGCTGGAACTACGACCTGAACGTAGCGCGTCTGCCAGTTTCGCCACCCGCCCATAATACCTAGATATTTTACCAGAATTCTCTCCGGATTTCCTGCCCTCTTAATTTGACTTTTTTATGCCTATAGGGTATAATTGACAACAAATCCTGGAGTATTACCCCTCAGACTCCAGGATTTTTTTCTTTGGGGAAGAAAATCCTTTCTTCCCTGGAGAAATGTATGTTTAACAAAAAAATTGTTACCTTGCTACTATTATCTATCTTTTTAGTAAACGGGCCTCTGGGGGCTACGGATACTATTGGCCCAAATACCGGCTCCCAAAAGGAAGAAATTGTCTCGAGTACTATTGATAAAAGAGCCCAAATCCTCCAAGCTTATTTGACAAAATATAACTCTCCCTTACAATATCAAGCTCAGAATTTTGTGGATGCAGCTGATAAATACAACCTGGACTGGAAACTTGTAGCTGCTATCTCAGGAGTTGAATCCACTTTTGGTAAACATGTTCCCGGGGGATCAGGAACCCCTTATAGCTCCTATAATGGCTGGGGATGGGGAGTTTATGGAACTCAGGCTATTTACTTTAAATCCTGGAAAGAAGGTATTTATACAGTGTCTGAAGGATTAAGAACCAATTACCTAAATAAAGGGTTAACTAATCCTTATGCTATTAATAGGGTTTATGCTGCCTCACCCACTTGGGGAGCTAAAGTTTCCCATTTCTTAGCTGATATGGAAAAATTTGAAAAGCAATACACCAAATCCTCAGATAAGGATAAAGCCCCGACTTTAATCTTTAAAACAGCTGGCAACTCTGCTGCTTTAGCCTTAAATTAGCTCTTTGCCTTGTTTTCTTAAAGTCTAAAGTTTAAAATTTCTTCATGCAGGCAAGGAAAATCCTGGCTTTAACTGTGGGGAAACTGATTTTCAAGATAACCACTATATTAAAGATCGGCGGAGGTTCAGCAGCTCCAGGACTGTATGCTTTAAAAATTTATCCTGATTTGGTTTCTGACCTTGCTTCCCAAATTCCTCAAACCATTGTTATTACTGGCACCAACGGCAAAACTACTACTGCCAGAATGTTAGCTCATTTTGCCACCAGCTCTGGATTAAAAGTGATCAGAAATTCTACAGGATCAAATTTGGAAAGAGGTATTGCTTCAGCTCTAATTTCCTGCTCCCATCTGCCAACCGGCGGACTAAAAAACTTTGATTTGGCTATCTGGGAACTTGATGAAGCTGCTTTTAATCAGATAGTGCCTAAATTAAAACCTCAAATTATCATCTGCCTTAATATCTTTAGGGATCAGCTGGATAGATACGGTGAGGTTGACAGTATTGTTAAAAAATGGTGCCAAACCCTAAAAAATATGCCACCCAATACCACCCTTTTTTTAAACGGGGATGATCACAAACTCTTATCTTTAAAAAAATGTTTTAAAGGACCAGTTTTTACCTTTGGGGTGGAAAATTACAAAATCAGAGGGGAAGAGCATTTTAAAAAAGTAGGACAGGAAAAGCTTGATTTAGAAGCTTTAAATGTCACATTACTCGGCCTGGACGGAGTTAAATTTGAGCTCAAAGAAAGTGATGGTTTGTGGGATTTTCTGCTTCCTTTACCGGGGATCTATCATATCTATGATTTCCTGGCAGCCTATGTGGCAGCTTCCAAACTGGGAATAGAGAAAAAAGTTATTATCCAAGCTTTAAAAAGCTTCTCCCCGGCTTTTGGCAGGGTAGAGAAGTTTACCCTGCCACCACCGGGGTGGAGGCACAAAAACGAGGGAGGATATATTTTATTAATCAAAAATCCTACCGGAGCTACTCAGGTTTTTGAAACTTTAAAAGGAGAGCTCAAACCAGAGGATAGGTTACTGATAGCTTTAAATGATAACTTAGCTGATGGGACAGATGTTTCCTGGATCTGGGATGCGGATTTTGAATTACTTCAAAATTCACCCCGAGCAGGGTCGAGGGACTTCCTAATTTTTGCCTCAGGTACCAGGGCTTCTGATCTAGCTTTGAGGCTTAAATACGCCGGGTTTAAGCCTGAAGCCATCCTGGTGGAAAACAACCTTAAAAAGGCTCTACAACAGGCTACAGAAGGCTTAAAAGGACGGTTGTTTATCTTACCTACTTATACAGCCATGCTGGGGATACAAAAGATCTTAGTTCAACAAGGTCTAAAGAAACACTACTGGAAAGAAGATTAAACCTTGAGCAGAGTATAACCAATTTTTTAGAGCTTTCTATGATATAGCCACTACTGACACAAGCAGGATTCTTCTTCGGGAGCCAGATCCACTAGAAGTTTTGATTAAATTCTCTCTGTAATCTGTCAAAACGGTTAAAAGCTAAAACCACTCTTTTGTGTAGTTTTACCAGAGCTGCCATATGCTGCTTGCAAAAGACTGCTATTTAAATTAATCTAAGATCCATGACTGCAGAAGGTGAGTCTAGGAGAGAACCGAAAATAACTTTAACCCTGGATAATTCTCCTGAGTCTCGGGCATTAAGAAGAGCCTTGGAAAGGAGAGGAGTTCCGTTTAAAATGATCTATGCTTCCCGTCAAGTGACCGAAGTCCCTGCCTGGTCAACTCGGTATGGAACAGTGCGGGGATGGCACGCTATTAAGCTTTACTTTCTGACCCCTGAAGAATGCCAACTAGAACCAGATAAAACTCCAGATGATTTATGAAATTGGAATCAGAATTAGGAAAAATTGAACAAGAATATCTTCAAAAACTAATAAATAATGTTAGCCAACCACCCATCTTTGAAGATCCTCAAACCCAATCTTTATATGAAAAATTTATCAAAGCATCTTTTCTTATGGAAAAAGAGGAACAGGAAACTTGTACCAGGCTTTATGTTGAACATATTGCTCAGGTAAAAATGCCAGAAGAATGGTGGAAAGATAATATGTGGCTTGATAAAGTTGGTCAAAATCGTAATTGCGCTACCCGACCATTAGAAGACGGTATAACTTTTTGGAGCAAGTTATATGAAGGAATACCCGGATTATTGTCTAAAAAGGAGGTTGAATGGTTGGTTAAAGAAGACCCCCGGGGCGAAGGAGGGAACAGCTTACTCTTCCACCTCTCAATGCACCCACTTTCTACTTTACCGGCTATTGTTGCCACGTATATCCATGCTTGGAAGTGAAAAGTGCTACAATTTCCCTATGAAACTGACTATTGGCTATCTCTATGGAGACTGTATGAATATCTATGGAGATAGGGGCAATATTATTGCCTTACAAAAAAGGGCTCAGTGGAGGGGGATTGGAGTTGAAGTTAAAAATATCTCCTTAAAGGATAAACTTAAAGCTGGAGAGGTTGATCTATTCTTTTTTGGTGGAGGACAAGATCAAGCCCAAGCGTTAGTAGCTAAAGATTTAGAGGAAAGCGGAAAGGGGAAAATAATCAAAGAGGAAATAGAGAGGGGAGTACCGCTGTTATCTATTTGTGGAGGTTATCAGCTTTTAGGAGAATATTACAAACCCCATGATGGACCAAAGTTACCAGGGGTTAACCTTTTTCCTGTTTATACTGTAGCCAGTTATGATCGGATGATAGGCAACATTATAGTCAAGTTAACTGATCAACTAATCGTGGGTTTTGAGAACCATTCGGGTAAAACTTACTTAAAAGAGGGTGGGCAACCTCTTGGTAAGGTTATTAAGGGTTTTGGTAATAATGGGGAAGACCATACAGAAGGCTGTATCTACAAAAATGCTGTTGGCTGCTACATGCATGGTTCATTACTGCCAAAGAATCCTCAATTTACTGACTGGTTTATCCAAAAAGTTTTAGATATCAAATATGGTAAGAAGATTAAACTAAGCCCTCTAGATGATGATCTGGAAATTAAAGCTTACCAGACAGCCATTTCCAGGTTTGGTTAATCCTCTGATATCTGATAAAATACACTTACGCCGGGGTGGCGAAACTGGCAGACGCGATAGGTTTAGGACCTATTGCCGCAAGGCTTGCAGGTTCAACTCCTGTCCCCGGCACCATAGAGAACTTTTTAGATTATTTTTTAGATTAGCTTGTTCTATCAAGCTACTTTCAGGTTCGAGCGAACTCATTTCATCATTAGTGGTTTTTATACCCTTTTTGTATCGCAAAAACAGGAAATGAAGCTGAAACTGTAATTTTTGATCTAGTAAGATCTGCTTCGTCTTCTTGTGTATACAAAAATGGTAATTTTGTTGTTATTTCTTTTGTAAGCAGTTGCATATATTTCACCCCCTTTATTCATCTGGTAATTGATTAAGGGGTTTGACTAAGAATGGGTTGTTAAGCGGAGGGGTCAAAACAAAAGTCTGTCGAGTTCTGCGAGACAGTCTTTTGGCGAACGAACAATCCTTATTTATAAGAATTGTTTTACGGTCGCTGTAGGCGACGGTAAAAGCGAGCGACTTTTGATCCCGTAGCCGATATGCGGTAGCGACTGCCGTCTCCGACCCAAACTCTATTTACCAATAGGCATATCAACCTCTGGTTGGTAAATCTCTATTAACGCGTCTTGCTTACTATTATGCTAATATAGGGACACTGCTAACTTATTATGTCTGAAAGACTTATAACTAGAAGGAATTTACTCCAGTTGGCTATTGGAGGAATTGCTATTTTAGTTGCTCCCACATGTAGTGCTGCAGATAAATCCGAGGGAAGTGTAAAAGCAACAAAGCTAAGTTCTCCAATAATTCCAACTGTAGATAAAAAACCCGAAGGAGGTGATCCTTTAAAAATAAAACCACTTTGGAGTGAGCGTGGTTTTAGAGAGCAAGCTTTTGGTCAAATCTACAAGCAATTGGAGAGTAAAAACTATGTTGGTAAAAGTAATCTTGAGGCGGGGAGGTCTATTTATTTAAAAGACCCCAACAAGAAACCTTTTTATAACACTCCGCCTGAAGTTTTTGGATCTGCCTATGGTGAAGTCCTAACTTTTTATAGGGAATATCAGAACCCGCATCTTCTTTGGCCTTTAGCTCAAGAATATAGAACATTGGGTTTTATGAACGTCTTTCTTATTGGTGGTTACGGGGATTTTCCTCAAGAAGCTAGGACTTTAAAGCCAGGAGCAGAAAAGATTTTTGCTGAAGCGAATGTTATCGAGGGTTTAGTGGATGGAAATAAAAAATTTTCAGGTATTAAAATTGAAGAAGTTCACTATGGAACTGATGGTAGCCCAATCTTCCGTTGTACCAGTCAATTCAATGCAAATATGGTAAAGGTTGGTGAAGCAAACTTAGTTGGTAAAAAGGTAGAAGAGTATTACTTTCTTTGGCCAGCACGAGACAAATAGTTTTATCCCACAAGGGTTTGTACTGTTGGTTATAGTAATATTTGCATAAATCCGAATATCGTTCGCTAGTGGATCCTCTTTGTCGCTGAAAAAATTATAATTATGTAGAGCTACTTGCCTTAATGATCTATGTTATCTTCCAGTAGAAATCAGAACTCCCAAAGGAATCGGTTTCTCGGTGGTGCGTTTCATGAAATCAAATGCTACTTGCATTAATCCTGAACCGTCCGCATTAATATAATAATATTGATCTTCATGAACAAAGGCAAGTCTGTTATTTCCCGACAACCATCTGATATTGTCCAGGGGTCCTGATAAAGCCTTTGGCAATTTTATTGTTTTTCTCTCTTTACCGTCAATATCAGTAAAAAACAATGAACCAGGGCAACTAACCACGATTTTTTTACCATCTGTTGATAGATCCATACTGTCAAGAATATGAAAGTTTTCTGTAATTGGAGTTGATCCAGGCTTACCCGAGGCAGGGAAAGGGTCGTTTTTAACATATGAAGGACAATCTATTGTTATTTCTAGCGGTTTAGGAGATGGCAATTTCGTTACATTGGCAACATAAACTTTGTTTTTAGAACCCTTTAGAGAACCTTGTTCCAACATATAAACAATTTTTTTACCATCAGGGGTCCACTGAAATCTAATGCTTGCATTAAGAAGGGAATCAAGCCCGTTAGCTAGTTCGTGAGTCTTGCCCTTAGAAGAAAGCGGATATTTCTCGTCTAGAGTAAGCGGTTGGAGCGGAGCCAAGAGAATACTGAATTGCCCGCCGTATTTATGGTTGATAAAAACAATCTTCGATCCGTCTGGGGAGATGGCTGGGTCATGGTCGAATCCGGCGTCGCTCGGAATAATCCGGGTTGTTAAATCTTTTTGGAGATCGTATAAGTAAATACCATCCACCCAAGATGTTCTTTGCTCTGGTGGCCAACCGAAAACCCGTTGTAAACGGGAATTATAGAAACGGGAACTAAAGATAATAAGCTTTCCATCTGGTGACCAAGACAACTTTGCCGGACTTGGAACTAAACCTGTTCGTTGCAAACGATTACCTAACTTATCAAGAATCCATAAATCACTCGAGTCGAATTGAGGTCCTCTGACATACCGCTGAAGGGCAAACTTGTCACCTGATGGAGACCAGGCTGGTAGAGAAATTAGGTTTGAGTTAGTAATACGTCTTGGTTCACTACCATCCGAATTAGTCAGTACTACTGCGGCTTCTTCAACCTTTTCCAAATTCTGTTCTAAGTATTCATGCCCGTAGTGTGTCTCCGGATTGGTGAATACTAGAAGTTTACCAGCCGGACCTTTCTCTCGTTCAACGATTGGTATTGTTTCAGGTGTAGAGATTAATGCTGTACCAGGTGTAGGGGTTAATCTTGGCTGAAGTGTAGGAGCGGTACCTTCTGGAAGTTTATCAGGCTGTGATGTGCAAGATCCAATTACAGTGCTTAGGCCTAATACGCCTAAGGTATATAAAAATTTCCTTCGATCCATCTCTAGATCACATAGACCCATAATTTTTGACATTATATCTCTATTAGCTGACTATAGCAAATTAGAACTCTCGATTTAACTTCAATTTGTAAATACTGTATATCGGTTCTGCGCCAGGACATTGTATCCATTGGTTTAATTTACAAAACAAACCCAGTTTTAGTCCTAAAAGCAATAGCTACTCCTCTAGTATTTAATGTCCCCCAATGAAGTAAACAGGGATTTTGTAATAGATATTATTGATCGAACTAATATAGACCGCAAAAAAGTAAATTTACAGCCATTAAAGGAAAATTCTGCGCTAAATTATGCTGCATATTTAAGGGCAAAGGATATCTTAGATAATCCAAAGCTGTTTCATCTTAAGATAATCATTAAGTTGTTTAAGCTGGAAAGCCAATAGTTCTGTTTCTTCAAGAGCATAGAAGAAAGTTGTATAATTTAGCTTGTCGAGAGTAAAAGGTTCAACTCCTGTCCTCGGCACTAAATCCTCTAGGCCTTTTCTTCTTACACAATTCTAAC
This sequence comes from Candidatus Daviesbacteria bacterium GW2011_GWA1_41_61, assembly GCA_000997385.1. Lineage (GTDB taxonomy): Bacteria > Patescibacteriota > Microgenomatia > Daviesbacterales > UBA10151 > GWC1-40-9. Next base: position 218,181 of record LCBT01000003.1, on the reverse strand, counting down.
TGAAAAACAACCCTAAAAGTGATATACTAGAGGCTGAAATATGGCTAGCCTGACCTTTAATCAATCAAACAATAAACCTAAGACACCGCTTAACTACTCCCAGCTTTGGGGGATGGAAGAAGGGGAAAGGGGGAGTGTCCAAGATTACATCCAAAGAAACCCTGATGATTTTTTTGTCCGGCTACAAAGGGTCCTGGAGGAAGATAAAAAAGAAGAACCACAAACTGAAATCCCTCCTGTTTTTGTAGAATCCAAATTTTCTGCCACCGGGGAGATGATCTTTCCCAAAAGTGAAATCCAGATAGAATCTGTAGAGAAAACCAAGGCAGGGATACCTCAAAGCAGTCAAGAATCCCTAAACCAGATACTGAATTCTACCTCTGAATATACCATCAAGGCTACTGAAAATGTTCTAGCCTTTACCGAAGGTATGGTTTTAGAAAGCGGTGGAGCTTTTGCTGATCTGTTTAATATGGTTACCGGCAGGGAAAAAGGCCAAGGTAAAGGCAAAGAAAAGCCTGGTGAAAATAAGAAAGGTTCAGAAAAATTAAAGCCGGAACAATTTAATTTAAGAGCTCAATCTTGGAACCAGGAACTTCAGGCAGCCCAAGCCAGAGAGTCTCAAATTATTGAAGCTAAGGAAGAGGCCAGATCGGGCATTATAGGCAGTACTGAACAGCTGGCCAAAGCTGCAGGACTCCAGTCGGGATATGAAAAGGTCAAAAATGTTTATACCAGATCCTTTATTGCTGTCAAAAAAGCTTGGGATAATGTTAAAGCTCAAAAAAACCAAAAACCAGTTTATATTGCTGGTAAAAGAGCTGCTGGTAAGGGTTCTGATATTAGGTTAGACAAGGCTGCTGAGGGGGGAAGACTTTCTAACACCGGTGGAGCAGGAGTAGGGTAAAGTAGTGGGCACTGAGGGACTTGAACCCCCGACATCTTACACGTCAAGTAAGCGCTCTACCACTGAGCTAAGTGCCCAAATTATATGTAAATGATACCATCTATTGACTCCCACCTCAAGACTGGGTATGGTATAAACAGATGGATCAAGTTACTCCTCAAATAAAGCAACACTTAAAAGCCAATATGACACTTAGTAAAAAAGAAATAATTGTTAATAATTTCTTAGGAGGACTATTTTGGGGTTTTGGATCAGTAGTTGGAGCCGGTGTAGTAGTTACCGTTATTGGATACATTCTCAATGCCTTAGGAATCTTCTCTGCAATTGGTAATTTTTTCAGTCAATTCCTTGGCCCATTTGCTATTTGACAAATACTGCCCAAATGCCTAAATTTAACCCATGGCGCAAGATCAAAAATATCTGGAAAATCTAAAGCATACTGCAGCTCATCTTTTGGCAGCTACTGTAGTAGATCTGTATCCTCAAGCCAAACCCACTATTGGTCCAGTTATTGAAAATGGCTTTTATTATGATTTTGACCTGCCTCAACCTATCTCTGAAGAAGATCTACCTAAGATTGAAAAAAAAATGGAGGAAATCTTAAAGGGTTGGAATAAGGTAGCAGGCAGAGAGGTTTCTGCTCAAGAGGCTAAAAACCTATTTAAAGATAATCCTTACAAGATTGAGCTGATTGAAGATTTAGAAAAGGAAAACCAACCAATCAGCATCTACACTGCTGGTCAATTTGAGGATTTATGCCGCGGCGGTCATGCTCAAAATCCTAAAGAGGAGATCAAAGCTTTTAAATTGCTTTCAGTAGCCGGAGCTTACTGGAGAGGGGATGAGAAAAACAAGATGCTCACTAGAATCTATGGAACAGCTTTTCCCACCCAAGAAGAGCTTGATGAATATCTCAAGATGTTGGAAGAAGCCAAAAAAAGAGACCATCGGAAAATAGGTAGAGATTTGGACCTATTTGTTTTCTCCGACCTTGTTGGCAAAGGACTTCCGCTTCTTACTCCCAAGGGCACAACCATCCGTCGTGAATTAGAGCGCTTTATTGTCGACGAAGAACTTAAAAGAGGATACCTTCATGTAGTAACCCCTCCTCTGGCTAAAGTAGATTTATACCGAGTCTCCGGACACTATCCTTACTATAAAGACACCATGTATCCTCCTATGAAAATTGATGAAGAGGAACTGATCCTTCGTCCTATGACTTGTCCTCATCATTTTATGCTATATAAATCTCGCCCCCATAGTTATAAAGAGCTGCCCTTAAAGTTTGCCGAACTTTCTCCCCAATACAGGTACGAAAAAAGCGGTGAGCTAACTGGTCTAACAAGAGTGCGGATGTTTACTTTATCAGATGCTCATATTTTTTGTACTCCAGAACAAACTAAACAGGTAATTAACGATGTCTTGGATATTATTTATGATGTTAATAAAGCTCTGGGTTTAACCAAAGGAGTTGATTACCGTTACCGTCTATCTTTGGGGGATAGGGAAGATGAAAAAAAATATTATAAGGACGATTCTGCCTGGGACAAAGCAGAGCATGTCTTAAGAGAAATTTTAACAGAAAATAAAGAACCATTTCTTGAAGCCAAAGGAGAAGCTGCCTTTTACGGACCAAAGATAGATGTCCAAGCTAAATGGGCAAATGGTAAAGAGGAGACTGCCTTTACTATTCAATACGATTTCGTAATGCCGAAGCGTTTTGGTCTTAAATATATTGACCAGGAAGGTAGAGAAAAAGAGGTTATAGTTATTCACCGCTCGTCAATTGGGGCTTTTGAACGAATTATGGCTTTCTTAATAGAAAAATATGGCGGAGCTTTTCCGGTGTGGCTGGCTCCTGTTCAGGTACAAATTATACCCATTTCTGATAAAAACTTAGGGTATGGACAAAAAATACTCGAACAACTTAAGGACTCAAACATCAGGATAGAGCTTGATAAAAGAACAGAAACGATGCAGGCTAAAATCAGAGATGCCCAGCTGCAAAAAATCCCTTATATGTTGATCATTGGCGGCAGGGAAGAGCAGTCAGGCACTGTGGCAGTTAGAACCAGAGAAGGTCAAGATCTGGGAGCTATTAAAGCAGAGGAGTTTATCAATAAAATTAAAGGGGAGATTGAATCTAAATCATAACTATGTTAAGATTGGCTAGCTACGGAGGTAGAAAAGTATAGGCAGATATTTTCGCATTAACGACAGAATTCAAGCTTTAGAGCTTCGGGTTATTGATGCTGACGGAACTCAAATTGGTATTATCAGTCGCGAACAAGCTCTGGAGAAGGCTAAGCAGCAGAACCTGGATCTGGTAGAAGTAGCGCCTAACATTCAACCCCCTGTAGCTAAAATTACTGATTTTGAAAAATTCAGGTATCAGGAGGAGAAGAAGGAACAAGCAGCCAGAAAGCATGCCAGGGATGTAGAACTGAAAGAGATCTGGCTGTCACCAAGAATTGCTCAGCATGACTTGAAAGTGAGATTGAAAAAAGCTGAAGAGTTCATTGACAGAGGAGACAGGGTAAAGTTAACTGTTAAGTTCAGGGGCAGGGAGATGGGTCATCCTGAGGCAGGTTATAATGTGGTCAATCAGGCTTTGGATTTGCTGGGTGAAAAAATTTTGGTGGAAAGAGAAACTAAATTTGAAGGCAGGAATCTAACAACGATAGTTGGACCTAACAAAAAGTGAGTGTTTTATGAGCAAAACAAAGATGAAAACTAAAAAAATACTGTCTAAGAAGGTCAAGATCAGCGGCAGCGGTAAGATCTTAAGATCCCACCAGCTAAGATCAGGACATTTAAGGCGCAAAAAAAGTAAAAGCGCCTTAAGGCGTCATGCTGTTCCCATAATAATCAATAAAAGTATTACCAAAAGCATTAAAAGAATGTTGGGTCTGTAAAAAATCATGGCACGAGTAAAACGGGGAGTTACCTCGCATAAAAAACATAAAAAACTTTTAAACCTGACCAAAGGTTACCAGGGTCATCGGAGTAAGTTAATCAGACAGGCTAAAGAGTCATCCCTTCATGCCGGGCAATATGCTTTTGCCGGCAGAAAACAAAGAAGAAGAGATATGAGAAAGCTGTGGATCACCCAGATGGGGATAGCTTTAAAACAAGAAGGAGTTTCCTATTCTAAATTTATCTCTGATTTAAATACTAAAAATATTACTTTAGATAGAAAAATCCTGGCTGAAATAGCAGTCAAGGATCTTCCTACTTTCAAAAAGATCGTTTCTGAAGTCAAGTAAACGGTAAATATTTAGTCAGCTCCCGTTTCAACTGAGCTTCATTGGTAATATCCTTATAATAGGCCAGAAAACGTAAAAATGTCCCGCTTTGAGCAACCCGAAGCTTATTTAAAACTATCTCTCCGATCTGCTCTGAGGTAATCTTTTTAGTTTTTAAAGAGACAATCTCTTTTTCAATCTCGCGGGTGATCTTATCTACTAATTTTTCTTTGCTGCCGCCTTTAAAACCAACCGCTGCCCGGTAAATTCCCGAATAAAGCTTGATATGGCTAAACATCTCGCTTTTGCCGGATTTTTTAATCACTACCAGATGCGATAAATCAGCTACCTCGTGGGTGGTAAAGATGGTACCGCAGTTTAAGCATCTCCTGCGTCGCCAAACAGCGCTATTGGCATAAGTGGGGCGAGTATTAACAATTTGTGTTGATGGTTTACAGCAAAACGGACATTCCATATCTATATGTTGACATTATTTATTACAGTAATACCTCAGCTTATCACCTCCAGTCAAGAGGCTAAAAGTAATCCTCTGTCTCTATTCTGTTATATCAATATCTAGTTTAATTTGGTAAAACCATTATATGGAAATTATTATTGATGGGCAAAAATGGGATGTAGCAGGTTATCCCGGATATCTGGGAAAACACAAAGACGCTCAGGAAGAACACTGGAATAAACGTTTTGGGGCAAATAGGTGGCAGCTTCTTTGGATGACAGCTTCAGGTGAGATCTGGGATTATCCCCGGGTTTTTTGGAGAATTTATGTTCCAGGCTATACTCATTTTTTTCAAAAACAGCCTACTTGGGCAAGATGGATCAGCCAAAACTTTGCCTATACTTATGATAAGGATTTAATAGGGAGAAAGGAAGCTTTCGACCTTCAGGCCCTTTACGGTAAGCCAGGAGTAGCTAACCAGTTCCATCATGTGGCTTTAAATGAAGCTTTGGAGTATGTTCTAGGCTTACCTTTTAAAGAAGCAATTCCTTTACAGGTTCGTGAAGGAAAAACCGGTACGAATAAAGAGGAGTGGCCTCTGGGTTGGAGGTTTAGCCCGGGGAGAATTCCTACTACCAGACCGGATCTAATCCCTCCTACCACAGTTAAAGGTTGGTGGAGAGAAGGAAGTATTGAGGATTTTTATCAAAAAGCTAAGGTATTACTAAGGAAAGTCGGTCATGAGTAAAACTCACTTGGCAATCATGAGAAGTTCCTGGGGTTTACTGCCAAAAATAGTCAGCGGAGAAAAGACTATTGAATCCAGATGGTATCAAAACCAATACCAACCTTGGAAAAAGATTGACAGTGGAGACATCATCTATTTTAAAGATAGCGGTCAACCGGTTACAGTTAAAGCTAAGGCAGGCAAAATACTGCGTTTTGATCACTTAACCCCACAAAAAGTTAAAGAAATTCTTCTTAAGTTTGGAAAAGACGACGGGTTAGATATCCAACAAGACTTTAATTTTTACTACAAAAAATTTAAAAATAAAAACTACTGCTTATTAATCTTTTTAAAAGACGTTCAAACTATTCTTCCTTTTAAGATTTCTAAGCAGGGATTTGGAGCTATGTCAGCCTGGTTGGTAGTAGACGACATTAACCAAATGAAGATAATCAAGTAAAAGCCTACTTTTTCCCCTTTAAAGATAAAGGATAAAGATACCCCAGAAAGCCTAAAGCCAAAAGTCCCAAACCCCATCTTAAGGTGTGCCCATCAAACAAAGGATAAGTAGCCAGTACCCCCAAACCTGCTCCAGTAATCAAATGAATGGTTGAATTATAAACAGCATGATTTTTTAAATAATTGTTAACTTTCTTGTCCATTTTCTCACCCCCTTAATATTTAGTTTGCCTTTTCTCAAAGAAGATGTCAAGAAAAGAAAAAAACCTCTTGCTTTTTATAAACAATTTTTTATATAGTAAATAGTCATGGATAACCCACAAACAGATGACTTAACAACAGAAGAAGTCAAAGACAATAAAACTGCCGGTGATGGTAAAGACCAAAGTCAGGCTTCTGTTTTAATTAATCTGGAACAACTAATTAAATCCCATATTTCAGGAGTAGACAGGTTAAAAGAAGAAGTTACCAAACACAAAGGGATGTTGGATGATATCTTAGCCAATGATCAAACTTACAAGGAGCATACTGAGAGGGCCAAGGAGGCTTCCAAGATCAAAGCTGCAACCCGTGCCCAGATTATGAAACAACCTCAGGTAGCAGAACTGGCAGAAAAAGTAAAAAGCATGAAGGTAGAGATAAACGAAATGGAGGATGCCTTATCTGATTATCTGAAGGAATATCAAAGGATGTCCGGGGTAAATGAGATAGAAGGGGAGGATGGGGAAGTCAGAGAGATCGTTTATGTTGCTAAGCTCATAAAGAAGTTTACCCCAGGCAAAAATTAGCTCAACTTAAAATTTTACTTTCCTTCTCCAATACCCTATAATATCATCATGTGCGAATATCAGCAATTTGAAGTAAATAATCTTAATACTACTTACCGTCCTGTTGATAATGAAGATATAAAGAGTGTCCCTAATAGGGAAGGTGGTAAAAAAGAACCCAACATCAAACTCCTACTCAATATTGAACCCTGGAAGGTTTACCTGGGGGACACATTAAGACATATCATTGCTCGACAAGAAGAGATTTTACAATTGCCTGATAGCCCGCAAAACAGATCCTTTCAAGAATTTTTGGCGAGAATCGCCAAAAATCTGGGAAATGAAATATTATATGATAGTGAGAGAACAATAAGAGTAGAAGACAGTCTATATTTTGACCCTTATGCCTCGATACTGATCAATTACATCTTTGATGACGCAGGATACTAAATATACTCCCAACCCTTCAGATATGCTAAAATCTAGGCAAGATGGAAAACAGGCTAAAAATAATTTATCAAGATTATCTTCATAAAATCCAGCAAACTAAAGATTTAAAATCTCTGGATGAAATTTTTTTGGCTCTTTTTGGCAAAAATGGGGAAATAACTTTAGCTACTAAGGAATTTCCTAAATTATCCAAGGAAGAGTTAAAAGTTGTTGCTCCTTTGCTAGCCAAGGTTAAAGCAGAGCTGGAAGAAGCTGTTACCAAAAGAAGGGAAGAGATCAAAGAAGAAGGATATCAAAAGCTGTCTGAGGAAAAGTTGGATCTTACCCCTGTAGAGTTACCCAGGGAAAAAGGCCACCTTCATGTTATCACCACTTTTGAAGAAGAAACCGTTGGCTTGTTCCAAAAATTGGGCTTTCAAAGATATGATGCTCCTCAAATTGACAGTGATGACTTTAATTTCAGCCTTTTAAATATTCCTGAGGATCACCCAGCCAGGGATCTTTGGGATACCCTTTATTTAGACAGTGAAAGGTTTGGCATTGAACCGGGCAAGCTTCTGCTTCGAACTCATACCTCTAATTCCCAGGTGAGAATTATGAGGGAACATCAGCCTCCTTTTAGAATGATGGTTTTAGGCAGATGTTTTAGATATGAAAACTTGGATGCCAGACACGAACACACCTTTGAACAGTTTGAAATTGTTTATGTAGATAAAGGTTTAAGCATGGCCAACCTTCAATATCTCTCTGAACATCTCTTGAAGGGTATTTTCGGAGAAGAGATGAAGGTTAGAATGACCCCAGGCTATTATCCTTTTGTAGAACCGGGAGCAGGAGTAGACGGACTTTGCATCTTCTGTAAAGGTAAGGGTTGTAAAGTTTGTGGGGGAGTAGGCTGGCTGGAGCTTGCCGGGGCAGGGATGATTCACCCCACGGTTTTAAAAAACGGTGGTATTGATCCCAAAATTTATTCCGGTATCGCCTGGGGCTTCGGACCATTTAGGATGTTGATGCTTAAATACGGCATTAATGATATCCGTACCTTTTTAAGCGGTAACTTGAAGGAACTTTTAAAATATGAGGGCGAAAGTAAATGAAAGTTTCTATTGGTTGGCTTCGGGAATTGGTTAAACTTAACACCTCCATAGAAAAAACGATCAGCTCAGTGGACCTTAAAACCATCGGGGTTAAAGAGGTTACAGAAAACTTTTTTGAGCTGGACATGAAGGGCTATAACCGGGCAGATCTGCTGTCACTGCGGGGTGTGGCTTATGAGGTAGCAGCTATTACCGATTCTGAGGTAACTTTTAAGGAACCTCAAGATTCAGAATTTTCCTGGGTCAAACAGAAGCTGCCGGAAACTCCGGTTAAAGTAGAAACTGAAGAGAATTGTCCTCTCTATTGTATTGCCAAAATCGAAGGACTAAAGGTCGGACACTCCTCTCCAAATTGGGTTAAAAAATTAGCAGACTCCGGCATGAGATCTGTTAACAATGTGGCTGATGTGACTAATTTAGTAATGCTGGAATATGGTCAACCCACCCATGCCTTTGACGCTGAGAGGGTAAAAGACCAAACTTTAATTGTCAGGATGGCTGACACCGGGGAAGAGTTAATTACTTTGGACAACAAAAAACGGATTCTTGAGCCTACCGATATGGTTATTGCTGACCCCCAAAAGTCTGTGGGGCTGGCTGGGGTAATGGGAGGAAAAGATTCCGAAATTTCCGATAACACAACCACCATTTTACTGGAGGCAGCTATTTTTAATCCCACTACCATCAGAAGGACTGCCGGCAGGTTTAATCTGCCCTCTGAGGCCAGTAAAAGATTCCAACATGGTTTAACTAAAGTAAGGCTTCTTCAGGCAGTAGAAGCAGCCATTAAAATGTATAAGAATTTAGGTGGGAAGCTAACTGCTATCACCATCATTGATCACTCCCAGGAACAAGCAAAGGAAATTGAAGTTTCTCACCAAAAATTAAACTCCTTGATTGGAGTTGATATCAAGCCAGATTTTGTGCAGTCTTCTTTAGAAAAACTTCACTTCCAGGTTGAAAAAGTTGGGGAAAGCTGGAAAGTTACCCCTCCTTATTGGAGACAGGATGTGGAAATTGAGGCTGATGTCATAGAAGAGGCAGCCAGAATGTATGGCTACGAAAACATTCCTCCCAAAAAGTTAACAGGTGAACTTCCCCAAAAAATAGACCAGGGCCTTTTTGAGTTTATCTCTAAACTTAAGCAAACCTTAGTAGATACAGGACTTGATGAGATCCAAACCTATTCTTTCTTTTCTACCCAAGTATTAAAAAACTTTGAGGTTCCCAAGGAAAGACTCCTCAAGGTAGCAAACCCCATGTCAGCAGAAACAGAATATTTAAGAGTCAGGATTGCTCCAAACTTAGTAGAAAAGGTTGCTGAGAACTTAAAAGCCTTTAAGGAAGTGGGGGTCTTTGAGGTAGGAAAGGTTTATCTTCCTATGGAAAGCGGTCCTTCGGAAAAGTATGTTTTATCTATTACCTTAGTTGATGAGACCACTAATCCTTTACGGAAACTTTTTAGCATCTGGCAAAAGGTAAGTGCTGATTTAGGTCTCAAAGTAACTGTAGAAGAAGGAGAACAAGACGCGCGGGAAAAGGTTGTTTTCCATCCCACCAGGTTTATCAAACTTATGGTCAATGGCCAAGATGTAGGAAGACTTGGAGAAATTCACCCCAGAATTATTAACAGGTTTGGAGTAGAAAAAAGAGTAGCTATGCTGGAAATAGCTTTAGAACAACTATAAAGCTACTGTGACACCGATAGCGGTAGAGAATTGTTGACCGTTGTTATCTTCTAAAGTAGTGGTAATGGTATGGGAACCTCTGTCTCCTTCCGGAAACTCTATATGAACAGCAAATGGTTCTGAAGTCTGGGTGGACTTAACCGCTCCGTCCACTATCCAAGTAACCTTTTTAACTCCATTAGGTGAGTTGGTTTGAGCTAAGACATCAAAAATCCGGGGAACATTAGCCCCATTACTAACATTAACAATAGAGATTGCCCCTCCACCGCCTCCTCCGGAAAATCCGGGAATACCGGAACAACCTCTGCCTGCCCCTACAAACCTGCCGTCTGCTGCCGTTAACACCCAGGTATCAATCCCTACCTGCCATTTGTCTGCTCCAGTGGGATCATTTTCCTGAAGTAAGATAACATCTCTTTCTTCTAAATCTTCACCGTCATTGGCTAACCGGTGGGGATTACTTTTACAAACCTTCTGTCTTTGATAAGCTAAAGAGGCAGATGTAGGCTCAGTCCCTTTAATAAAAAATTCCTTTCTGGTAGGGGAGCCGTCTTTGGGTTGCCCTCCCATCAAACCATCAATATCCGCATAAGACACCTCATCAGGTGTTTTGGGCTTTTCATCCCCTTTCTCCTTTAGGGCTTCAATCATAATCTTTTGCCAGATAGGGGAAGCTCCAGTCACTCCGGAAGCAATAGTGGGGTTCATTTTGGAATTATCGTTATTACCCACCCACACGCCAACAACTACCGAAGGAGTAAAACCAACTGTCCAGTTATCCCTTTTTTCATCAGTAGTTCCGGTTTTAACAGCCACAGTTTTACCCGGGACATTAAGGATGGAATTAGAACCAAAAGCAGCTGAGCGGGCTCCGTTATCAGATAAAATATTGGAGATAATAAAAGCAATTCCTTCCTCTAAGATTTTAATCCCTTCAGAATTTTGATACTCATAAAGTGTTTTGCCAGAGGTATCAGTAACTTTTAAAATAGGGGTTGGATCATGTTTAACACCGCCGCCAGCTAAAACTCCAAAAGCAGAAGTAAGATCTAAAAGCCTCACCTCCCGTCCTCCCAAAGTTAAAGACAGCCCTACATTGTTAACATTTTCCTCAGTTGGCTCCCAGGTAGAAAGACCCATCCGGTAACCCAAATCCATCACATTTTTCACCCCTACCAAAGCCAACACCTTCACAGCCGGAATATTATAAGAGTTACCTAAAGCATAACGGACCTGGGTCGGACCATGCCACTGCCCATCATAGTTAATAGGTATATAAGTAGGTAAACCCTCCCCCCCGGGAAACTCAGTTTTAACATCCATTAGTACCGAAGACGCCGTATAACCTTTTTGCATGGAGGCAGCATAGGTGATCGGTTTGGTGGCTGACCCTGGTTGACGCAGAGCCAAAACAGCGTTGTAATTACCGTCATAATCCTGAGCAAAATAATCCTTTGAACCGACCATAGCCAAAATATGGCCGGTTTGGGGGTCTAAGACCACTGCTGCTCCGTTGGTAGCATTATATTTTTCAATTTTTTTGACCTCAGCTTTAACAATCTCTTGAACCTTTTCCTGCAATTTATAATCTAAAGAGGTGGTAACCCTAAGTCCACCTTCTTCTACTACCTTTTCCCCATATTGCTCAATTAGCATCTTTTTAATATACAGCACAAAATGGGGAGCCTTAAAACCAACCTCATTTTTGGAAGTCCTATAAATTAGCTCTTCATTTTTAGCTTCCTCGACTTGCTGTTTGGTAATATAGCCGTCTTCCAGCATTCTTCTTAAAACTTCTATCTGACGGGTTTTAGACCTCTCCGGGCTGGTGCCATAAGGGGAATAAACAGAAGGTCTTTGGGGAAGTCCGGCTAAAAGCGAGCTCTCAGCCAGATCTAAATCCTTGGCATGCTTTCCAAAATATAAATTAGCTGCGGCCTCAATACCATAGGCTGTCCCTCCATAAGGGATCTCATTTAAGTACATCTCCAAAATTTGGTCTTTGCTGTAAGCCCGTTCAACTTGAACTGCTAAGATAAACTCCTTAATCTTTCTGGTAAAAGTTTGTTCATTAGAAAGCAAGGTATTTTTTACCAGCTGCTGGGTTAGGGTAGAACCTCCTCCTTCAATCTTCCTGCTTAAAATGGAGTCAGAAAAAGCCCGGGTGATACCCACCATGGAAAAGCCCTGGTGTTTATAAAAATCTTTATCCTCAATAGCGATGGTAGCTTGTCGGACATAGACGGGAATATCTTCAAAGTTAACCGGAGTGCGGTTTTGATCTTTAAAAATGTCATATAAAAGCTCCCCATTTCGGTCATAAATTTTAGTGGCAGCAGCTAAATCCCGGTTAGCAAGTTCGGAGGGGGAGGGCACTTGAACTACAAAAAAGATAATAATTAAAATAGTGAGGAGAATTCCCCCCAAAGCCATGGTTAAAATAAGGGTAGATAAAGAAGAAAAGAACCTGCTTTCCACTGAGAGTAGATGCCCATGAAGCCTTCTTAAAGTCATACACAGGTAGTATATCAGGTAGACTTCAAGCCCTCAACTTGATAAAATATATGCTGCCCGGAGGTGGCAGAGTGGCCAATTGCATCAGACTGTAAATCTGACGGGATTTCCCTTCGAAGGTTCGAATCCTTCCCTCCGGACACAGTTATCCTATAGTTTGACATCCGCTCCAAAATCGTCTATAATATGCCCCATGATAGAAAATTCAATTGAAGCTCAACTTACTAATCCAACTCATAGAGCGAAAGACATATTAAGACTGGCCGGAAGATACTTAAGGCCAGTATTTTCTGCCCTTTTATTGATTCAAACACTTGCACTTCCTGTCTGTGCTTTGGCTGAAGTAAAAAATAGCAGTCAAGAAGTATCAAATGAGTATCTTGTTGATGTCATAATCCACCGCAGTTTACCCCAACAACAAGCTGAAGATTGGGTAAAAGATGCTGTTGATAACTATTTAAATAGGCGCTTTGCTGAATCAGGAACGAGTAAAAGATTTAGAACTGATCAGATTATTCGAGATTATGATGAAAAAACAGGTTGCAGTATGCCGGGAGCAATACAAGTTTATGATAGATGTGAATTTAATGACGGAAAGATCAGGGTTTGGCTTTATCAAAAGGATTTTAGATATGGAAGTATTTTAACAGGCACTTCTGCAAACCCTGTGAGTGCTTCAGTCCAGACAGAGCTTCCCTTCACGATTTCAGTTGAGCAAGATGGTTATTTTGGCCAAAGAGTACATGGAGATCAATTACTTCATGAAGTTGGGCATGTATTTGGTATACCTGATTACTATGAGGAAGATGTAAATGCTAATTTAAACCTTGTTGCACCTGTAGGAATTATTCCATTTGCAAGAGATGTAATGCACAATAATTACCAACATCATCATTTCTCAGATACTTCAAGAAATTACATTGAAAGAGTTGATCAATTGCCAATAGGTTTTGGAGAACCTCATTGGGAAATTCAATTTACTCCAAAACAAACTATTCTCAGGATAACAGACGATGAGGATACACCACTTAACGGAGTTAAAGTTGAGTCATTTCCCCAAAGGACATCTTTTACATCTTTTAATGAACAAAACCTTACAAAAAGAACAATTCCAAATATTCCTTCTCTTACAGGGTATACTGATGAGTTGGGACAATTTAACCTGGACCCTGAGGCCGGACCTGCTGTTTTTTTGAGGGTTACTTATAATGATGAGGCACGCTATGCTGCTATCACAAGATCATATTTAAATCATCTATATTTTCAAGGATATACGGATACTGCTTTAGTTTCTGTTGTTTTTTCAACTTTACACGTACTCGGGGAAGGTAGCAACAGATACTTAACAGCGCCTGGTATATTCGTTGAATTTTAGATAGTTAGCAATCTATTTGATTTGTAAAAAAATGTTCTAATGTCATCTAGTCCAGAGGATACAAGTCCTATAGTTGACACAATAACTCATCATTTCTATTTTTATCAGGCGATTCTGAGTAGGCTGAGATACATCGGTAACACTTTTCTTTTAGAACGACCCCTATTTTTTGATTTTATCATGTTCATCTTATTCATATGACCCAATTAGGACTTCTGGCTCTTTTCGTAAGCTTCTGAAGCTATTTTGGCCATTTCTTGCTCAGTTGCACTGCCAACAAAGTTTAATCGTGCGATAAATTTATCAATAAATTCTTCTTTTGTCATAGATTTAGAAGTGTTACCGATGTGCCCTGCTCGTTCAAAAATTTGACTCCAGGAAATATTACTGATATAAGTAAATAAATGCTTTTTCTTAAATCAAAACTTCTCATTTTTCCCAAATGGGTCTGGCTGTACGGACTGCTTGGCTGGTTTTCAGCTGAAATTGTGACTGTTTCTACTCCTGTAAATAAAATAGATATTGGCACAATCGTTTTTTCCATCCCTTATTATTTACTCCAGCTGACAATTGTGGCAGATATTATTGCCCGGAAAAAACCATCTCTTTTCGGTCTTTTTCTGATTGGTCTAATCTATGGCATCCTTGAGGAGACCTTTTATATAAAAAATCCTCCTCTTTTGACACTTCTTTTAACTTTAGGCCACAGCGCTGTCACAGTTACTTTTCCATATTTATTAGTTAATTACCTTATTCCAGGTGAGAAACAGCCGTTTTTAGGCAAAAAAGGCTATATCCTGATAATTTTTTGTCTAGCAGCTCTTTATGCCGGAATGGCCATGTTTCTTCCCTTTACAAACATTGCTTCCCTGCTCCTGGGTATTATATTAACCATTATTCTGCTGGTAATAATCAAACTCTTCTGGAAAAAACAACCTAAATCAGGCAAAGGAGCAGGTTTTTCCATAAAGGAAAAGCTTGCCGTTATTTTTGTTGCACTCTTAGCTACTATTTCCAGCCAGCAAAATTATTTGGGAGTAATCATTATCTTCCTTTGGTTCATACTTAGGCAAAAAACAGCTAATTCCAAAGATATCTATTTTGTGACCATATTGTTTTTAATATTTCACTTTCTAGGATCAATATTTAATAAAAGCGCTGACCCGGCAAATTTATGGTTAAATTATCAAATTTCTTTTACTGTTGGACTACTCATACTTTTCCTGCTGTGGAGAAAAAGAAATTTTTTACAAAGTAACATACTACATTTCAACTGACATTATTTCATACTCTTAGCACCATCAGAAGCACTTTGGACAACTATAGTTGAATCTCTAAAAACATTGGGGCCAGAATAGAATGCTTCTGCGTCAGGATTATCTCTGAAGAAAGATGCAAAATCATGTTTTTCCCTAATTTGAACACCTTGTTTCTTCAGAAATTCTTCTCCTGACTTGTCCAGATTAGTGCTACAGTGATAAAGTTTTCAACAATTGCCGGATTTCTGCTGTTAGGTCAGACCGGATAATGATCTCATCATTAGTCAGGGTATTGAGAATCCTTGCGTCAGTAATCTGCTTCAGCAATTTAATAATTGCTTTGCTTGATTTTCCAGTTTTTAATTCCATGTACTCACACACGGCAAGTGCCATGAAACAGATGAGGATATGTGCTTCAATTGTTTGTTTTCTGAAATGGTAAATTGGCCGTATCTTTAGATCGCTCTTGGCAATCCTGAAGGCTTTTTCTCAATCTCCTTTTTCATGGAACAGGTAGCAGCAATATTCCGGTAAAAGTTAGCTCTTTGATGCCTGATGCCAAAGAGTTCCGAAAGGAGTTCTAATGACTCCAGCTTGGATGCGGGTTGGAGAATACGTATGAGAACAAGGTCAAGGAAAAGCTGAATGCTCCCGAGCCAGATACAATAGAAATGTTCTTATCTGATCCCCAGGAAAATGTGGAAGCGATGGCCATAGATAATGCTTCCGGTAGCGAAACCGAAGATCTACTGAATATCTTAGAACCCCGGGAAAGACAGGTTATAGAATTAAGGTTTGGACTTTCTGATCAGGGATATGTACATACTCTAAAAGATACAGGAAAGGCCTTAGGCGTTACCAGGGAAAGAGCCAGACAAATTGAAGCTGAGGCTCTCAGAAAATTAAGACAACGGCCAGAGGTAAGAGAAAGATTCCGGGCTCTCTTTTCAGACTAGTGAATGTGGTGTCTTCTTTTGACCTTCAGTTGAGCTAAAGCCTTTTCTACAGTTGCCAGGGAGACAGCATATTCTTCATCAGTTAATGTTTGTTCCAAGGCTGCCTCAGCCCTCTTTTTAGCTTCCTCCACAGCTTTTTCATCAATCTCTTCTGGTTTTTCTGCCAGATCGGTAGCAATAATCAAGGTATTATTAACCATCTGCAACAGTCCTGAACCCGTAACCATATAACTAACCTTATCGCCAATTTTAATCCTTAGCTCCCCAGGAATAATTTGAGTCATTAAATTTACATGGTGAGGAAGCAGGCCTATCTCTCCATCTGGAGTTGTTACAGTTACCATATCCACATCACCATCATAAATCTCTTTTTCCGGGGTAACAATTTTTAAATGTAGTTGACTCATCGGACAAATAATTCTATGCTTTTTATAGATAACTTTCAAGGCTAAATATGGATGATATAACTGAAGGGGAAAACGCGCTACCTAAAGCAGATGATAACCCCTACACCGCTCCTCTAACCAAAAAAACTTTATTGGAAAGACTACATCAAGATAAGTTAAGAATACTGGAACAAGAGGGAATCCCAAACTCAGAGAGAAAACCTAAAAATATGGCAAATCTTGCTACAAGAAAAATTTCCCGGAGAGCGGTAGTAACACTAGGTGGGGTTGGTTTGGCAGCGTTAGGCTTAAGGATTTGGAAGGGGGAAGATATGTTCAATATATTAGCTGGCAACAGTTCTCAAAAAACAGAGAATAATCTGGACCAGGGTCTAATACATAACCCAGAGGTTCCTCAAGCTCCTGAAGCACCTAAAATAGCGGAATATCTAATTGAAGATTACAAATTACTTAATGAGATATTAGCTCAACCTATTGATTATCCGGAACCTAAACCAGACAAAGAATTTAAACTCTCTAAAAGACAAACAAAGGAAAAAGAATATATAGATAGATGCTTAGCACCTGACAGTGATCCTAAAAAGAAGTTAGAAAGAATAGACCGAGGATTTATGGTAATAGGAGATTACAAGTTAAGAATCCAGCTTCTGAAAGAACGATTTAAGCTTAGACAAGAAGGTAATAGTGGACTTAGGAAGATAACAGAAGAAGAAATTACTTGGGCTAAAAGCAGAATAAAAGAGGATTTTAGTGAAGGAATTCATCCAGAAGTCTTAGCTATCTGTACTGATGCCTACTTTCAAACAAGGGAGTTACTGTTTAAATTAAAGGCAGAGAAAGGTGATAAATTTTTAAGATTTATGAGACCAGATTTATACCTTTTGAAAGAAAAAGGTGATTTAACTCCTGAATTGGAAGCTAAATTAGATAACTTAAGCGTCGACGATATATTAATGAATCCAGGGGGAATGGCAGAGCTAGTTTGTCAGGAAACTGATCCTAAAATTCCTCCTGATAAAGATAATTCTGGAAAAATAATCAAAAAATATCAACGCAAGGGTTTTGCTCATATCGGTCATGTAGCTGCTAAACCGCAGCTAAAAACTAATGTTGAAAAAGAAACTGAAAAACAAGCAGCTGAGAGAGTTAAACAAGAAGCCAGCCTAACAGAAATTATAGGAATAATTTCCAAAGACACAAAAATCCAAACCGGACCAGGGGAATACATTATGCTCCAATATAATGAACACCGAGTTCCGGGTTCTATAGCAGGGGAAGGAGACATCAGAGCCGGAGCCTTAGGGTTACAATTTATGCCAGCTACTGCTTTATCAGAATATAATTTTAACAAAGAAAACTTCAATATAGGATTTAATCCTTTTGGACTGGAAGCTGTGGTTGGAGCTTATATTATGCTTTCTCGTGGTATGATCTCTGTAGATCAAGATACTGGCAAGAAGGCATATCTTCGATTTGGTTACCTAAAAGGTGAATACCCAAGAAAAGGACAGGAAGATCTGGGAAAATCGTTAAGACATGATGCTATTGAGAGGTGGAACCCACATGATTTTGAAATCAAACAAGTCTTAAAAGCAGCTGATGATTACTACGATAAAGTTATCGGACCGAGGGTTTTTGAAGGTAAAATTGTGCCAATGTATGAAAATAGACCAATAGTTTCTAGAAGATCTTGAGAAAAAGATACTTTTTATTGTAATATCAATAAGTTATGTCGGACCATAGCCCTGATGCAACTATAATTACCTGTATTGATTTTAGGTTTCAACCCTTTATTAATAAGTGGGTAGATGAAAACTTTCAACCCAGAACTTATGATAGGGTAGCTTGGGCTGGGGGAATTAAAGACCAGGAAGTATTTTAAAGCAAATAGAGATTTCCCACCGTTTGCACCATATTCGAAGGGTTCTCTTTATCAACCATGAAGATTGTGGAGCCTATGGGGAGGAAGGAACTCATGAAAGACATCAAGAAGATCTTCAAAATGCTGCCTCAAAAATCAAAGAACAATTCCCAGATCTAGAAGTAGAAACTTATTACCTCCACCTTGATGGAACCTTTGAAAAAACCTCTTAACTGTTTAATCTCCGATATAGATTTGTTATTTTAAGCTGAAAATGGTATCATTTTAAGACCGCAAAAGCGGTTTTTTTGTGCTTTAGAGAAATACAATATATGTCAGAAAATAATATTAGGAATGTAGCGATTATTGCTCACGTTGATCATGGTAAAACCACTTTGGTGGATGCCTTGCTTCGCCAATCCAAGACTAAACTGGGTAAAGAATTTAGTGAAGAAAGTACCCTTATTATGGATAGTAATGACTTGGAAAAAGAAAGGGGAATTACCATATTTTCCAAAAATGCTTCTGTTGACTGGAACGGCACCAAAATCAACATTATTGATACTCCAGGCCATGCCGATTTTGGCGGAGAAGTAGAAAGGGTCTTAAAAATGGCAGATGGTTGTTTACTGTTGGTTGATGCCAAAGAAGGCCCAATGCCTCAAACCAAATTTGTTTTAAAAAGAGCTTTACAGTTAGGACATAAGATCATTGTGGTTATTAACAAGATTGACAAACCAGATGTTAGAATCCAACATGTTATCAATAAAACCTTTGACCTGTTTTTAGAACTTGGGGCAGATGAGCAGTCAGCCTATTTTCCTGTCATCTATTGTTCCAGCAAACTTGGTAAAGCAGGACTGGAACCGGACCTTCAAAAGATGACAGATATAACTCCTATTTTTGATGCTATCTTGGAAATTATTCCAGCACCTTTGGGAAACTGCAACCAACCTTTACAGATGTTAGTAACTTCCATCAGTGGGGATAATTTTAAAGGTAGAATTGCTGCAGGCAGGATCATAAACGGCCAATTAAAAACAGGACAAGATATTATGCATATAAATAGAGCTGGGGAGATAAAAAAATACCGTTTAACCTCCCTGATGACTTTTCAGGGACTTCAAAGAGTGGATAGCAAAGAAGCCCAAGCAGGAGATATCGTGGCCATTTCAGGAATCCCTGAAATTACTATCGGTGAAACAATCGCTGATGTTTCTAACCCTCAAAGATTACCGCTTTTGGATATTGAAGAACCCACCGTTAGGATGACTTTTAGCGTTAATACCTCTCCCTTTGCCGGGCGTGAGGGTGAATTTAAAACCTCCAGACAGATTCAGGAAAGGCTGTATAAAGAGTTAGAAACTGATGTTGCTTTAAGAGTGGAAGATTTGAATGGAAGCTGGATAGTCTCTGGTCGGGGAGAGCTGCACTTGGCTATATTAATTGAAAGAATGAGACGGGAGGGATTCGAATTCCAAGTTTCCAGACCACAAGTTATTGAAAAGAAAACAGAAGAAGACATCTTTACACCTTATGAAACGGTTTATCTAGAAGTACCTGAAGAATACTCAGGAGTAGTCATGCAAAAAATGGGGCTTCGCCATGGCCAGCTGCAAGATATGAACACTGAAGAAGGAATTGTAATTATGGAGTTTATTATTGCTACCAAAGAGCTTTTAGGTTATAGAAGTGAGTTTGTCTCTGATACTCATGGCTTAGGTATAATTAACACTTCGTTTTTAGAATATAGAAAAGATCCTGGTAATATATATCTTAGAGACAGAGGGTCACTAATAGCCCATGAAAACGGTGTAACTAAACTTTATGGTCTAATTTCTGCTCAGGATAGGGGGGAGTTATTTATTGGTCCGGCAATTCCTGTTTACTCGGGGCAAGTAATCGGTCAAAATTCCCGGGCTGATGATATTAGAGTCAATGTCTGTAAAGAAAAACAATTAACTAACCACCGGTCTGCCGGTGAAGGAGTCTCTGAACACTTTAACACTCCCAAAGTTGTCAGTTTAGAAAATGCCTTGGAATATATTGATGACAGTGAGTTGGTGGAAGTAACGCCCAAAAATATCAGGATCAGAAAAATTAACTTAAACGCCCGTTATTAGAATACTGTTGATAGCTTGATTGTTCTATGAAAGTTAAAGCAGTACCTTTTTTATCAGCTCTACCGGTTCTGCCAATCCGATGAATATAATCCTCATAAGTATCCGGTAAATCATAATTAATAACATGGGTAACATTATTAATATCTAAACCTCTGGAAGCTACATCTGTAGCTAAAAGTATTTGGATTTCATTTCTTTTAAAACTTTCTAAAGTTCTTTGTCTTTGTCCCTGTTTTTTATTGCCATGAATAGCTCCCACTCTAAAACCTCTAAACTCTAATTCTTTATTTAATTTTTCCACACCATGCTTGGTCTTGCCAAAAACTAACACCTTATCAAAACCATCCCGAGTCAAAAGATCATGAAGTAGATCTATTTTTTTGTCATTACTTCTTACCCTTACCACATCCTGGTCAATATTGTGTGCTGATTCTTGACGTTTTATAGAAACTGTCACCGGATTGGTCACAAAATTTCTTAATATTTCCTGAATTTTGGGTGAAATAGTGGCTGAAAAAAACAGTGATTGGCGTTCCCTTGGCAGTAGTGAAATAAAATACTTAACATCATTAATAAAACCAATATCAACCATTAAATCAACTTCATCTAAAACAATAGTTGTAGAATCCTCTAAAAACAGGACTCTTTTTTGAACTAAATCTTTTAATCTTCCCGGTGTTCCTATCACTACATGTGGGTTGCGCCTCAAATCCTTAATCTGGCGGTTGATATTTTTACCGCCAATAATCAAGGTAGAATAAACATTCATATCTTTTGTAAAAGCATAAAATTCATCGTCAATTTGCAGGGCTAACTCACGGGTAGGAACTATAATTAAAGCTTTTTTTGAGCGGTCTTGGTAAATTTTATTAATTAAAGGAATTAAAAAGGCGGCTGTTTTACCGGTACCGGTGTCGGCTAAACCGATTAAATCCCGTCCCTGTAAAATAGGTTCGATAGCTTGGTCTTGTATGGGAGTAGGTTGGGTATAACCACGGTAGGCAATATTTTGCTTTAAAACTTCAGCAATAGGAAAATCGGCAAACTTATGTTGGGGAACAAAATCTTCCATTGGGGAGAGTTCTTGAGGTTTAGATATAAACATCCTTTCATCTTTCCCTAACAATTTAGATTCATTGTGTCTTCCGGGATTATTAAAACGAAAATTCCGGCGATTACTGGAAAATTTTTGAGGACCATGAAAATGCCCACCGTTAGATGGCCTGTTAAAAGAACTGTTTCGAAAATTTCTTGATTTTTGATACATAACTAGATCCTTCTTCATCCTAACTTAAGAGGATGAAGAAGAAACATATATAAAAATTAGTGAAAAAGAAGTGCTAAAAAATCTTAGGAGCTACTATCAAAAATATAATCCCGCTAACTTTTTAGCATTCCGCGTAAAACTTGCAGTAATTTGAAGGGAAGAATTGTCGTATAGCTCAAATTCTAATTCAACTAAAATCTAGTATATCATAAAGGAAATGTAAAGTCAAATCCTATAGGATTTTTGATATCCAACACTACTGGTTAGTAAAGTTTCCCGGAGAATTTATCTTTCTCCAGTTGTGGCGAATACTCTCTCTAACCCGATGTTCTATAATCGTTGTTAATTGATAATCCATCTTCCTTGCCATCAAACTACCGCAACGGGTATAAGGGGTACTTTTAAGTGCTCCCTGCTGGCAATCAGCTGTAAAAAGTGATTTATCAACCATCTCAAGCATCCATTCTTTTAATTCCATTCCATAAAAGTCATTAGCCTCTTTTAAACCATACCTTCTACAAATTTCTTTAAGGTCATCCCAGGAGATAACCTTACGAGCTGCTTCCACTTTTTTCACCTCATCATAAACAGCATCCAAAGGACAACCATTTCCACAACAAAGATTGCCTTCTCTATGGGCTGCTACCTCTATATTACCCGAATGCAGATCTCTTTCCATATATTTATCAATGGGACTTACTAAACAGCTAGTTGGTCAATAGTCCCAATCATGTAGAAGGCTTGTTCTGACTTATCATCATGTTTTCCATCTAAAATCTCTTTAAAACCTCTGACTGTTTCTTTAATAGATACATACTGGCCTGATCTTCCGGAGAAAGCCTCAGCTACAAAAAAAGGTTGGGTCAAAAACCTTTGGATCTTCCTGGCTCTGGACACTGTTAATTTATCCTCCGCAGATAGCTCTTCCATTCCTAAGATAGCAATAATATCCTGCAGCTCTTTATACCTTTGTAAAACTTTTTGCACAGCTACTGCCACCTCATAATGTTCCTGACCCACAATCTCGGCAGTTAAAGCCCGGGAGTTGGAAGAGAGGGGATCAACAGCTGGGTAAAGACCTTGTTCTGTTAAGCCTCGGTCCAAAGCAATGGTAGAATCAAGGTGGGCAAAAGTAGTGGCCGGGGCCGGATCAGTGTAATCATCAGCCGGGACATAAACTGCCTGTACTGAGGTGATAGAACCCTTCTTAGTAGAGGTGATCCTTTCCTGCAAGGCTCCCATCTCGGTAGCCAAAGTAGGCTGATAACCTACAGCAGAAGGGATCCTACCTAAAAGTGCTGAAACCTCAGAACCAGCTTGAGAAAACCTGAAGATGTTATCAATAAACAATAAAACATCTTTTCCTTCCTCATCCCTAAAGTACTCTGCCATAGTTAAGCCACTCAAAGCCACCCTCAGCCTGGCTCCCGGAGGTTCATTCATCTGGCCAAAAACCATGGCTGTTTTATCAATCACTCCTGAAGCTTTCATCTCATGGTAAAGATCATTTCCTTCCCGAGTTCTTTCACCCACTCCGGCAAAAATAGAGTAGCCTCCGTGTTCGGCAGCGATATTTCTAATAAGCTCCTGAATTAAAACTGTTTTTCCTACACCTGCTCCTCCAAAAAGCCCTACTTTTCCGCCTTTGACAAATGGGGCAATTAAATCAATAACTTTAATGCCAGTTTCAAAAATTTCTGAGGCAGTGCTTTGCTCAGCAAAAGCTGGAGCTAATCTATGAATAGGTAAACTCTTTTTTGATTTAACGGGAGCTTGTCCATCAACATTATCTCCCAAGACATTAAATAATCTGCCTAAAACTTCTTTACCAACAGGCACAGAGATAGGAGCGCCGGTGTCGAAGGCTTCCATACCTCTTTTGAGTCCATCAGTAGGGGACATCGCTACAGTTCGCACTGTACCATCACCAAGATGCTGCTGAACCTCCAAGACTATCTTTACTTTAGCAGAGGCTTCACCATTTACTTTACCATTACCTTTACTTTTCTTCTCAGTCGACCCTAAAGTTGCCTCTACTAAAACAGCACTGTAGAGTACCGGAGTTTCCCCCCTCTTAAATTGTAAATCCACCACCGGACCGATAATTTGTGCAATTGTTCCCTTGTTCACGTTTTTAATTCACCTTTTCTTCACTCCAGCGCAGCTGCCGCCGATGTTATCTCCAACAGCTCTTTGGTGATAGCATCCTGGCGCATCTGATTATAGGTTAACTGTAAATCTACCACCAGCTCTTTAGCATTATCTGTGGCATTTTGCATAGCCATCATTCTGGCTGAATGTTCCGAAGCTCTCATCTCCAACAAGGCCTGGTAAATTTGGGTATCAATAAAATGGGTTAAAGCAAAATCAAGAACTTGATCGGGAGTAGGTTCAAAGAGAATTTCCCCACTAATTGATTTTTTCTCTTCAGTCTCTTGGCCTTTTAGTACCTCATTTAAGTAATCCTTATCAATTGGTAAAACCTTAACCAGTCTTGGCTCCTGCCTTAATGTAGAAAGAAAATGGGGGTAAAGCAGGTAGACTTCTCCCACCTCCTCATTTAAAAAAGTAGAGATTAATAACTTTCTCAAACTGGCAGCTTTTTGGAACTCAATATGTTCCAAACTTTCAAAATCAGCATAGAGGTTTTTCCCTGTCCTGACAATAAAATCCCGTCCTTTTTTACCTATGGTGTAAAAAACTACATCCTTGTCAAAAAACAGCTCATTGCTTTGAATGAAACGGAAAAGGTTAGTGTTTAAGGCCCCGCAAAGGCCCTTATCGGTTGATAAAATCATCACCCCCACCTTATCCAAACTATTACTGTTTAAAAGCTGATGGTTCTCCGATTTCACCTTACCGGATAAGGAGACAAGGACAGAAAGAAAAGTCTCGGTATATGGCCTGGATGAGAGGGCTTGATTTTGAGCCTTTCTCATCTTGATGGCCGAAACCATCTGCATGGCCTTAGTAATTTGGCTGGTGTTTTTAATAGACTTGATGCGTCTGCGCAAATCTCTGGTACTAGCCATAGGGGTTAGGGTTTAATAAAACCTCCCAACACTTTCTTCACTGTCTTTTCTAATAGAGAAGTTAAACCGTCATTTAACTCCCGCTTACTCACTATTTCCTCTAACAGTTTTTTCCCGTTTAATCTAAGATCTGATAAAAACTTTTCCTCAAACTCTTTAACCTGCTCAACTGCCAATGAGTCAAGATATCCCTGAGTCGCTGCCCAAAGAATAGCTATTTGCTGCTCAACAGGTACTGGATTATATGGAGGCTGCTTCAAAATTTCCGTAATTCTTCTTCCTCTTTCTATTTGAGCTTTGGTAGAAGCATCCAGGTCCGAGGAAAATTGGGCAAAAGCCGCTAATTCTCTAAATTGAGCTAAATCAAGCTTTAACTTTCCAGCTACTGACTTCATGGCCTTAACTTGGGCTGCTCCGCCTACTCGGGAAACAGAAAGTCCAACGTTTAAAGCCGGTCTCACTCCCGAGTAAAAAAGATCAGATTCAAGATAAATTTGGCCATCAGTGATAGAGATAACGTTGGTAGGAATATAGGCCGAAACATCACCGGCTTGGGTTTCAATGATTGGCAAAGCCGTGAGAGACCCTCCGCCATATTCTTCTGACATCCGTGCCGACCTTTCAAGCAGACGGGAGTGGAGATAAAAAACGTCTCCGGGATAAGCTTCACGTCCGGACGGTCTTCTTAAAAGCAGGGAAACTTGCCGGTAAGCCCAAGCATGCTTGGAAAGATCATCATAGATAATAAGTGCGTCTTTGCCCAGGTCCATAAAATACTCACCCATAGCTGTACCGGAGTAGGGAGCCAAATATTGCATGGAGGCTGGATCGGAAGCAGAGGCTACCACCACGATGGTATGATCCATCGCCTCATTCTCTTCCAGTTTAGCTACCAGTTGGGCAACCTTAGACTGCTTTTGACCAATGGCCACATAAATACAGATAACATCTTTTTGACTGATGACGGTATCAACAGCAATAGTAGTTTTACCGGTATTCCGATCACCAATAATAAGCTCTCTTTGGCCTCGTCCAATAGGAATTAAAGCATCGATAGCCTTGATCCCTGTTTGTAGAGGAACAGAAACTGATTTTCTGGTAATTACCCCTGGAGCAACTTTTTCTACCGGGTAAGAAAGTTTGGACTTAACCGGACCTTTGCCGTCTAAAGGATTACCCAAGGCATCAACTACCCTTCCAATCAATTCTTCACCTACCGGAACCTGAAGGAGCCTGCCCGTAGTTTTTACCTCATCACCTTCTTTAACTTTAGTAAAGTCTCCTAAAATAATTGCTCCTACGCTATACTGCTCCAAATTTAAAGCTAAACCAAACACTCCACCTGGAAACTCAATTAGTTCAGACATCTGAACATTAGACAAGCCTTCAATCCTGGCAATTCCATCTCCCACTTCTACCACTGTACCCACATTTTCTACCACTGCAGCGGTTTTTAGCTGTTTAATTTGATTCTCGATTTCAGTAATTAAATTATTCATTCTCAGTCTCTAATTGCTTCCTGCAATTTAACTATCTTTTTACCAACACTGTCATCATAAACAACATCGCCAATTTTAACCCGTAACCTTCCTAAAAGTGAAGGGTTAACACTAGTTACCACATCATTTACCGGATAATTTAGTCCCATTTGTTTAGAGATCTTATCTACTTGATCACCAGTCAGCGGTATAGTGCTCCAAATTTGGAGAGTCCTCTTTTCCACACCGCGTCTTAAACCCAAAAGATAAGCTTCTAAAGCAATAATTGCCTTTGAGAGCGGTAATTGTTTTAAAATTGTGACACACTTTTGTACTTTTTCTTCCACTAAATTACCCTTATTATCAAAACTCATTTCAACTAACTTCTCAACTAACTTTTTTAGTTGTTTATCTTTTTTCATGATTTAATTTAACTCTCTAACTGCTTTATAGACTTTTTAATCAGCTCTTTTTGATCTTTCTCGGTCACCACTTTACCAGTTACTTTCTCAAGTGCTACCATCACCAAACCGGCTAACTCACCCTTTATGTCTTGATACAACTTTTCTCTTTCCAGCTTAAGAGACTGCTGGGACCTTTCTATCATCTTAGAAATATCCTTTTGAGCTTTTTCATGAGCTTGGGCAATAATTCTGTCAGCCGAGGTAGTCGCTTCCCCAATGATCGTCTCCGCTTCTTTAGAAGCTTTTCTTAAAGCCTCCTCACGTTCTTTAGAAACTGCCTCAAGTCTTTTCTCAATTTCCTCAGCGTTTTTTAAACTCTGAACAATTTTCTGTTTCCGCTGCTCTAAAGCCTTCAAGATCGGTTTATATAAAAACCTCTTTAAGATAAAAAGCAGTAACAGAAAATTTACTACCTGTGCTATCAATAAAACTGGTTTAACACCAAACTCATTTAAAATCTCCATAATTAAAGTCATCAGCTATCCCGATTAAATCGGGATAGCTGATGACTGACTACTTAGTAAACGCAATCACTAAGGCATAAATGGCAATAGCTTCGGCAAAAGCCATTCCTAAAAGCATGGCGGGAAGAATTTTACTCTGGGCATCAGGATTTCTCCCAATAGCTTCCATAGCCTTCATCCCAATCAAGCCAATACCCAGTCCGGGCCCTAAAGCTCCTAAACCAATAGCTAAAGCTGAAGCAAGTCCTTCAGGCATACAATAATCTCCTTTCTTTTTGTTTAAATACTTTCTTCAATAATTCTTTCCTTAATGCCCGGGTTTTTCAGATAACAAAGCCATAAAGACAAGCGTCAGCATCATAAATACTGCCGCTTGGATAAAACCAACAATTATTTCTAAAAAATAAAAGGGGAGAGGAACAACAAAAGCAAAAATCCCCGCAATTGTTGCCAAAACAATTTCTCCAGCAAATATATTACCAAATAACCTGAAAGAAAGCGAGATGAGTTTAGTAAATTCTCCCACCAACTCCAATATTCCCACAAATAAAAATATAGGGTTTAGGCTAAACCACTTTTTTAAATACTGCCAAATTCCTAAATATTTGAGGGCAAAAAAGTGGGTGGCTACAGCTGAAATTGCAGCCAAAGCCAGGGTAGTATTTAAGTCGGCATTAATTGAACGAAGAAGGGGCACAAAAACCTGTTTCCCTTCATGAACTTCTTTAAAGCCAACAGTCCCAAAACCTGGGAGAAGTCCTAGCCAGTTAGCGGTAATAATAAACAGGAAAAAAGTCATCACAAAAGGGAAAAAGATTTTAGCTCTAGAATGGGCAATCTCTTCGCTTAAGTTATAAATCGCTTCGATTATAAATTCCCAAAAATTTTGTAAAGAAGAAGGTATGGGGGTAATTTTCCGGGAAGATATTACAGCCAGGGCAGAAAGAATCCCGGTAGTGGCTAAAGTTACTAAAAGGGAATTAGTAATCGGGAAAGAACCGATATGTCCAATAGTTTCTGCAGCAATCTCAATATCCATAACAGCACATTTTACCTGAAGCCATAAAAGACAGTCAAGAGAAGTAATGTTTTCAAAAAGAGGGAAATTTCTAAAATAGTTTATGTTATAGTGATTGACTATAAGCTGAAAAAATGTTATTATTCGTTGTTCAGTCTTCTTCTGCCCGGCTGAAGTTAAAAAAGAAAGGAGGAGGATATCATGTATCAGAGTACAACAGGACAAATTTTAGGTGCCTCTGTGGCTTTAGCTGGCGGTGCAGCTGTCTTACCAAATACCGGTAATGAACCCCTAACCATGGTTTTATCTTTTGCATCCATAGCTACTGGTTCTATTGTTTTAATTAGTTTTATAGTGACTCGAGTATTAAAAAGAGTCATATAGAAAAATGATCAATTTAAATAGAACCTCGCTTATTCTCAAGCTCTTACCGGCCTATCTATTAGTAGTTTTAATGATAGGCTATTTTGTTATTCAAACAAGAAGTTTTTGGGGGGGAAGGCAGTCTCAGATAAACGAAAGGCTGGGATTTTTATCTTTATCAGAGAGTCGGAAGCCTTCTCTACCCCAAACAAACTATTTACTAGGGGACCCTTCAGCGATAGAGGTGCCTGCGGTAGGAATAAAGGCCAATATTAAACCCGGAAAATATAATCTTAACACTAAAGTTTGGGATATTTCTCCGGTTGATGCCTATTTTGCCGAAGTGACTTCCCGGCCAAATAATTTCTCCGGTAATACCTTAATTTATGCCCACAACACGGATAATTTATTCGGATCCTTAAAAAGGATAAAGATAGGAGATAAAGTTTTAATTTATACCAAGAATAATTTGATTTTTGAATATAGATACAGAGAATATGAGGAAGTCGCACCGGAAAACATGGAAATTTTTCGTTATCAAGGTAAACCCCAGCTGACTTTAATGACTTGCAGCGGGTTTTTAAACAGTAAACGAAGGTTGATGTATTTCGACTTTTTAAAAGTCATATGAAAATATTATCTTTTATTAGCTATCTAATTGTTTTTTTGGGTATTGTTAATCTGTTGAGAATGATGATCTTTCTTATCGGCTCTGATATTTATGGGCTTAAAAAACATCTTGCTCAAAAAAAATCTACCCAAAGCAAAAAGAAGCTCTATAAGCCGTTACTTAGCGTCGTTATTCCCGCCCATAATGAAGAAAAAACGATTATCCGCTGCCTCAGCTCTGTGGCTTCTAATAACTATCCTCAAAGTAAACTGCAAATTATTGTGATTGATGACGGATCAGTTGACCATACCCCTAATTTGGTTAGAAAATTTAAAGAAAAAAACAAGCTTTTGAATTTACAGTTAATTAGACAAAAAAATTCCGGTAAGGCTAATGCTTTAAATAAGGGGATAAAAAACTATACTAAAGGATCACTGGTAATGTGCCTTGATGGTGATTCTTATTTAGAAAAAAATGCTTTGACTTACGCTGCCCAATATTTTGAAGATCAAAAAGTCGCAGCCTTATCTTCTAATGTCAAAATTATCGATGATAACAGCTTGATAAACTTAATTCAAAAATTTGAATATTTAATCTGCTACCAAATGAAGAGAGCTCAAACTACTTTTAACATTGAATATATTATCGGCGGAATCGGTTCAGTATTTAGAAAAAGCATTTTAAAAAAGGTTGGGTTTTACGATCACGACACCGTTACTGAAGATATTGATTTAACCATGAAAATCTTACAAAAAGGCAATAAACACTACCGGGTAATTTATGGAGCTGATGTAATAGCCTATACTGAAAGTTGTCAAACAATAGGCGCCCTGATTAAACAGCGTTATCGTTGGAAATGGGGAAGAAGTCAGACATTTTTCAAAAATAAAAATATGTTTTTTAATTCTGATCAAAAATATAGCCGGCTTTTGACCTATTTTTATTTACCATTTGCGATCTTTTGTGATTTTGCCTTCTTTTTAGAACCGTTTTTGGCAGGCTATATTCTGCTGGTAATCCTTATTTTTAAAGACACTTTTACCTTTATCTCAGCTTATACTGTTATCTCTGCCTATATCGGCATAAATATTCTAGCTGAAGAAACATTAGGGAAAAAAGACAAAATCAAATTATTGTTAATTTCTCCCACCATGTATATCTTTTTCTATTTATTAAGTTTTGTAGAATATGTGGCTTTAATCAAAGCTTTAATCAATTTACCTAAACTTTCCCAAAGCATTAACCAAAAGCGTTGCTTTTGGCAGCATGTAGACAGAAAAGGCATCAGCGTTGATTTTACGGTTTGAAGCCTTCGTAAGCAAAGAAGTTGCCGTTTTGAGCCACACAAACAAAGGGGGTATCTTTCCTCATATTGGCAGCATGGCCGGAGGAATTAATCCACAAAGTAACCACTTTCTGGTAATCAGAAATTTTGGCCAGGTTTTCTATTACTACACTATAACTGGGGTAGGGGAGAGTCTTACTACTCAACCTATTGCTAAAGCCGTCATGGTTAAAAGCTGAAGAGATTTCTTGGGCTCTTATAGCTGCAAAATCACAAGTATAAGAATCAGTTTTAACTTCAGATAATCCTTGGGATCTTCTATAGTTATTAATCTCCTGCATCAGGTAATCTTGGACAGAAGAACCAGAGGTTAGTGGAGGAGGGGGAGAAGTAGGTTTAGGAGTGGGGGAGGAGGTAGGTTTTACAGTAGGAGTAGGGGTCACCGTTGCAGTTGGGGTAGAGATAACTTCAAAGGTAATATCGTACACAGGCTCAGAGGCAGTTGTTAAAATAATCTTTGGTTTAGGAGGAGGAGTAGAAGCCGGTTTAATTATCAGGCCGGATAGATGGCTGAAAAACCCTAAAGGCAATAAAAGTGTGGCTAATATGGCAGACGTAAAAGTCACAGACTTTGAATATAGAAAGATTTAAAAACTTTGTCAACTAAAAATTTTGAGGCTAATTTTGCAAATTTAAACCTTGTAAAGACAAACTCAACCATCAAATTATTTTTGACTGTTTTTGATATCTTTTGTACTAATTACTGGTAACCTTTGGCTTGAAGTTTAAAAAGGGTGGCATACTGGCCGTCAACCTTCATCAGATCACTGTGGCTGCCAGATTCCACAATTTTACCATTATCTATGACATAAATTTTGTCAGCATTTCTGACAGTGGAAAACCGGTGAGAGATGATAATGACTGTTTTATCGTGAGACAACCTTTCCACCCTGTTAAAAATTTCTGATTCAGCTTTGGCATCAATTGAAGCGGTAGGTTCATCCAAAACCAAAACTGGAGCATTTCTTAAGAATGCCCGTGCTAAAGCAATCTTCTGCCACTGCCCAATAGACAAATCAACTCCACCTTCAAATGTTTTTCCTAGCATCTGCTGATATCCTTGGTCTAACTTTTGGATCATTGGGTGTGCTCCAGCAGAGGTAGCTGCCCGAATAACTTCTCCAACATTAACCTCCTCAAAGGCCTTACCAAACCCAATATTCTCTGTTACTGTATGTTCATACTTATTAAAATCCTGGAATAAAACTCCTACATGCCGGTACCAATCCTCTAAATCAAGATCCTTCAAGTTAATACCATCAATGAAGATTCCCCCCTCCTGGACATCATAAAACCTCACTAAAAGCTTAATAACTGTTGATTTTCCAGCCCCGTTTTCGCCTACCAAAGCAATTTTTTCTCCTGGGTTTATAGTTAAAGAAAAGTTTTTTAATATTTTCTGTTTAGAATCAGGATAGGCAAAAGTAACATCTCTAAATTCAACAAGGGGAGTCCTCCTTAAGGTTAGCTTTTGAGGATTCTCCGCCTGTACCACTTTAGGTCTAGCTTCCAAAATATCAAACATACTTTTAATATAAAGGCTGTTTTCAAACACTCCAGTCATATTCCTAAATAGACCTCCTAACCCGCTTTGGAAATTAGAAACCACTCCGGTATAAAAATTAACGTCTCCAATGGTAATTCTTCTGGCTAGAGCTTCAAAGATCACAAAGATTTCAAAGCCAATAAAAAC
This sequence comes from Candidatus Daviesbacteria bacterium GW2011_GWA1_41_61, assembly GCA_000997385.1. GTDB lineage: Bacteria > Patescibacteriota > Microgenomatia > Daviesbacterales > UBA10151 > GWC1-40-9. The sequence continues at coordinate 186,155 of LCBT01000003.1, read as the reverse complement.
TGCTGTCGAGAGCGCATTAAAAATCAAATTTAAACCATAATTGCGTTTAGCAAGCTTGGCATTATCAAGGTAAAATTTTTCCTGAATAGATCTAATCTCGTCAAGAAACTTTTTGGCTAATCGAAATATTTTTACCTCCTTGATAGTCCAGGCATGTTGTAATAGTCCCGATAAATACCAAAACTTTTTCCTAAAAGGTGAATTTCTCTCCCAGATACCCCAAGAGAGCTTTGACTGTTGTGTTTGATTAATAAATTCTGGGACAGCCACTGAAGCAATCAAAAGTACTAAGAAAGGGTTAAGATTGGCGATAGCAATAAAAGCAATTATTACCTGAACCAAACTCTGAGCTCCCATAAATAAATAGGAAACTAATTGCTGAGGCCTCCAGGAAACACTGTCCCTAACTTTTTCTAAGAGATCCTTAAACTTACTATCCTCAAAATACTGGATATCCAAATTGACCGTTTTTTGAAAGATCTTCTCATTAAGATAAATTGGTACCTTAGTCCAAAATAAACGTTCCATCAACTCTTGGGTTCTAAAGGTAACATCTAAAACAAAATAGGTTACAACTCGAAGTCCAATAAGCAGGTAGAGCCGATTAAAATCTATTGGTACCCCCTGGGAAACTACAGCTACTACCAAATCAATAATTAATTTATAGATGTAGAAATTTATAAAAGGTATTATGGCTGGCAAAATTGAGGCAGTAGCTGAACCTATAAAAAGCCAGCGGTCAACCTGCCAGACTAGCTTTAAAAGTTTCCAGGAGACTGTAGCGGTCTCTTTAATTTGATCAAATTTCTTTGTCGGGGTTTTTTCGGGTTCCATCGTACTATCCTACCATAAATATATATTAGGAGGGAAGAAAGAAAAGTTTGTTATTTGTTACTACTCTAAGATATAATTTATATACCAACTTATGACTGATGAGCAAAAGTTCAATTTAATAACCAGGAATTTAGATGAAGTTTTAACTGAAGAAGAACTTAAAGCTCTAATTGCCTCAGGAACACCGCTCAAGCATTACATTGGTTTTGAAATATCAGGTAAAGTTCATTTAGGAACTGGATTAGCCACCTTACAAAAAGTGAAAGAATTGTATCAGGCTGGAGCAGAAACAATTATTTGGTTAGCAGACTGGCATGGATGGATAAATAATAAATTAGACGGGACATTAGAAACTTCTCAGAAAATGGCTCGTCTATACTTTGAAGAAGCCATGAAAGCTGCTTATCTCTGTTTAGGAGGAGACCCTTCAACTCTTATATTTAGACAAGGAAGTGAGATATACAAAGAAAATCCCGAATTCTGGGCAACCACAATAAAAGTAGCTAAAGCCACTACCATCTCCAGGATGTTAAGATCAACTACTATCATGGGGAGGCAAGCTGGTGAATCATCCGATACAGCTAGTCTATTTTACCCAGCTATGCAAGCAGCTGATATCTTTACTTTAAGTGTAAATATTACCCATGCCGGAACAGATCAAAGGAATGTCCATGTTGTAGCACGAGACGTCAGCAGAGATTTAAATCGTCAAAAACCAGTGGCTATCCATCATCATCTATTACAAGGTCTTCTTAAACCTGCCGTCTGGCCAATTCCTGAGGAAAGCCGGGAAGACATGATAACTGCACTAAAAATGAGTAAATCTAAACCGGACAGCGCTGTCTTTATCCATGATAGCCCAGAGGAAATTAGAAGAAAAGTAAATAACGCTTTTGCTCCAGAGGAAGAAGTTAAATTTAATCCCATTTTAGATTGGTGTAAGCATCTAATCTTTTATAATCCAAACACCACTTTGGTGGTTAAAAGGGATGAGAAATGGGGAGGGGATTTACACTACACTTCCTACCAAGATTTAGAGGCTGATTATGGAGCTAAAAAATTACATCCTCAGGATCTAAAACAAGCTGTAGCAGAGTGGTTAATAGCTAAATTAGAACCTGCCAGAAAGTATTTTGAAGATCCCCAAAGAAAAACTGCCTTAGAAGAGATAGAGAAATTTACTAAAAAATGATACAATAATTTTATGTTGTATTCAAAAAAATTTAAAATCTTTTGGATTATTCTTTCTGTTATAGCCGGAGCTTCTATTATCCTTTTCTCACTTCTGCCTCTTTTGCAGGGTATTTAAATAACTATAGTTAAATCCTAATTGGCCGGGAATAGATCTTTAGAAAATAATTTAAAAAAACTAAAGTTATTTAGTTGAGGCTTGCTCAAGACGTTTTTCTGCCTCTTCCCAATTTACTACCTTCCACCAACTTTCTATATAATCAGCCCTTTTGTTTTGATACTTTAAATAATAAGCATGTTCCCAAAGATCGAGTCCTAAAACTGGAAACTCCCCTCGAGAAATTGGGGAGTCCTGGTTAAGAGTGTTAACTATTACCAGTTTACCACTGTCCAAAACAAGCCAGGTCCAACCGCTGCCAAAAACTCCCAAAGCTGAGTGGTTAAATTGTTCTTTAAAAGCTTCCCATCCACCAAAAGTTTGGTTTATAGTTTCAGCTAACTTTCCATGAGGTTTACCTTCACCAGAAGGAGCCATCATGGTCCAAAAGATAGAATGATGATAGTGCCCTCCGGCGTTATTTTTAACTTTAGTTTGGATTTCCAAAGGAACTTTATCTAAAGATTTTAACAGTGTCTCAACATCCATCTTCAAAAATTCCTCATGTCCTTCTAAAACTTCATTTAAGTTTTTAACATAGGTGGCATGGTGTCCATCATGATGGACTTTCATAGTAGCCTCATCAATATAAGGCTCTAAAGCATTATAGCCATAAGGAAGATCGGGAAGTTCAAACATACTTGTACTATACTATAGTACAAGATAAAAAGGAATAAAAATAGGGTAATAAAAAGGTAAGATCAATCTAAAGGTTAGCTTCCCACCTATAGGGTGTAAAAGTAAGTGTTCCTTTAGCCGGAAAGCTATTTTGAAGAGTTTTTCTATCAACAATTCCAGCCAAATTATTCATTACAGAGCCTAATACTGCTCCCAAAGCTGGGATTGTCCACCTAGAAGCTCTTTTTGGTTCTCTTTCAGACACTACCAAAGGAACCCTAACAGCAGTTAAAATTCTTTGATAGCTTTCTCTAGCCTCTACCTTTCTGGCTTCCTCTGCTTCCTTTATAATCTGAGCATGTTTGGCCAAAGCCAACTGAGCTAATTTACCCCCTAAATTTTTATCTATTTTTTCTCTTCTCAATAATTGATTTAAAACATTACATTTTAAAACTGGAGAAGCCAATCTCTGCAGAACTTCAGGTGGAACTTGTGAGCCAATAACTCCAAACTCCTCACCCAATTGTTCTGCTCTAGTTTTACACTCTGCTATCTGATCATCATAAACACTCACCCCATCCCAACTTCCCCAATTACGTAACATCTGCGCTTTCATCTCCTCATAAAATAACCGTTGCCTTTGAGCTTCCGTCAACTGCCAAGATACTTGTTCTAGGTTTTGATCCAACTCTCTCTGATGAGCAAAATAACTATTCCACAGTTCTAGCACTCCCTGTTTCCTTTGAGACCGTCTTAAAGCAACCTTCTCTTTCCTTAAAATTTCCTTATTTCTCTTTAAAGCCCAAAGCTCCCCAACCATAGCGTCAACTTTAAACTTATCTTGAAGGCTCACCACCTCAACAGCTTTTGTCAGATCGTCTAAATCAATTCGTCCACTTCTATAAAGCCTCGCTAGCCTTTGGGCCCGTTTTAAACCAAGCAATTCATTAGATTCATTAACAGAAAGAGTTTTCCCTTTCCTTGATTGAGCAGGAATACCTTGAAAAATATTCCTTTCGACTTCCTTTCTCTTATCAAATAGTACTAACAAAGGAGTGTCTTGCAAGTACTTTGCTAGCTCGGTCATTCCCTGATCAATTATCTGATTTCGGTCGGAAACTTTTCTTTCTGCTTGAGTTGAATTTTTGGTATCAAGAAGTCTTTGCTGAAGATAGGCTCCGGTAGAGGATTCTTCTTCTGGGGTTAAAGTAAAACCAGTTTCCACTGGAAATATTCTGGTTCTTCCGCACCACAATAAAGAACCCTTTCCTAAGATAGCAACACAGGCTTGTTCTCTTATAGAAGTTTTTTGTAAGGCAGAATCAATTGGATAGGTTTCAGCAACCTGAGATTCTCTTAACCCCATAGGAAAAATTACTGATCTATCATAGTTTGTTTTATCTTAAAAGACAATAATGTATTTAACTTTTAAAGTATTTTTCTAATAATTTCTCTTCCTTTATAGATGATATACTCAGCTTATGTGGCTAAAGATAAAACCTTACTTGATTTTTATATTACCTTTTATATTGATTATTACCCTTTCTTATTACCTTCAAGGCTTAGTTTTAGCTAATCAGGAAGAGGTTACCAAATGGCTTTCCAGCTTTGGTCCCTTTGTAATCCTGGTTTATATCATCTTACAGTTTATCACTGTTGTTTTAGCCCCTTTAGGTGGATTTTTCTTAGTTATCACCATGATTGCTTTATTTGGTCCAGGTATAGCTTTAACTTTAGCTTACTTAGTAGTTACCCCTACCTATCTTTTAAACTTTTATTTAGCCAGAAGGTATGGCAGGCCTTTGGTAGAAAAAATTATTGGTAAAACTCCCATGGGAAAGATTGATCATTATGTTGCCGATGCCGGAACTTTTAGTTTAGTGATCTTAAGGGTCTTTCAGGGAGGCAGCTTTGATTATTTGTCATATGGACTGGGACTTACTAAACTCTCTTTTAAAACCTTTGCTGCTGTAAACTTTTTAGCAGGTATTCCAGGAACAATTTTAAGTTATTATATCTTTACCAAATTTGAAAATCTCACTTCAGCACTCTTGACCTTCTATGCAGTCACAATTATCCTAGCAGCCATCCCCATCTATTTCCACCACTTCAGAAAAAAACACAAACAGTAGGATTTACTACTGCTGCAGGGATATACCAGATGGTATATCCCAAGGAGTATAATTGGCTCATGGAACTCAACACCCCTTTATCTGGTTTACCGGGGATAGGCTATACCTTGGCCAAAAGGCTTATTCGTCTGGAGCTTTTTAAAGTAGAAGATTTAATTAACCATTATCCTTTTAGGTATGATGACTTTTCTAAAGTTTCTAAAATCTCTGAAGTAAAAGTAGGGGAGACTGTAACTTTGGAAGGGGAGGTTTGGAGTATTAAAAATACCTATACCAGGTTTAGAAAAGTTTTAACTAAGGCTACTTTAAATGATAGCACTGGCTCTATGGAACTTATCTGGTTTAATCAATCCTGGCTGACTAAAAATATTAAAGTAGGGGAGAAGATTAGAGCTTCCGGAAAAATAGACAGGTTTGGTTCTAAAACCACCATGGTAGCTCCTGACTGGGAAAAAGTAGAGGAGGGTAAAGTGAACCTCCATACCGGCAGACTGGTCCCTGTTTATCCTGAAACCTATGGTTTAACATCCAAGTGGCTCAGACAAAAAATAGCTTCTTTACTCCCCCGAGCTTTGTTTCAAATAGGAGACCCTTTACCAAATTCTATCAAAGATGAGATGTTACCTCTGCCAGAAGCTTTAAATCTAATCCATTTTCCCCAAACTTTTGATGATGTTGCCAAAGCTAAAAAAAGGCTGTCTTTTGATGAACTCTTTTATATCCAGCTGGCTACCCAAAAAGCTAGGCTGGATTGGCAACAAAAACAAACTATTAAACCCTTAAAGATTGATCAGGAAAAGATAAACCGGTTTGTTAAAAATCTGCCCTTTGAACTGACTTCTGCCCAAAAAAAAGTTACTCAGGAGATCATTGATGATCTGCAAAAGGGACATCCCATGAACAGATTAGTCCAAGGAGATGTGGGTTCAGGTAAAACTGTGGTGGCAGCCATCATTATCTATTTAACCTATTTAAATGGGCTCAACTCTTTACTTATGGCTCCCACAGAGATCTTAGCTTTCCAACACTGTCAAACTTTAACTAACCTTTTAGCTCCCTATGGTCTAGAGGTGGGGATTTATACAGGCAGCAGAAAAATTTTGCAGGGTAGTTCTCATGTTATCGTTGGTACCCATGCTTTGCTTTCTAAAACCCTGGAAATAGATAACATTGGGTTAATAGTGATAGATGAGCAACAAAGGTTTGGAGTGGAGCAGAGAACTTTGCTTAGAAGTAAAGCTAAAATCCCTCACTTTTTAACCATGACTGCTACCCCAATTCCTCGAACTGTAGCCTTAACCATCCATGGAGATTTAGACATGTCTGTTATTGATGAACTGCCTAAGGGCAGAAAGGAAGTTAGAACTCATTTTGTCCCTGCCTATAAAAGAGCTGATGCTTATAAATTTATTGAGGCTCAAGTCAAAGAAGGCAAACAAGTTTATATTATTACCCCTTTAATAGAAGAGTCAGAAACCATCCTTTCGGCTAAAGCTGCCAAAGTAGAGTTTGAAAGACTTAAAAAGGAAGTTTTCTCTCACCTTAGATTAGGGCTACTCCATGGAAAACTCAAATCCAAAGACAAAGAAGAGGTTTTAAACCAGTTTAAAGATGCTCAGATTGATATCTTAGTCTCTACCTCAGTAGTAGAGGTAGGAGTGGATGTGCCTAATGCTACTATTATGCTGATTGAAGGGGGAGAGCGGTTTGGTTTAGCCCAACTGCACCAACTCCGAGGCAGGGTAGGCAGGGGATCTGAGCAATCTTATACTTTTTTGTTTTCTGAGGAGGAAAATGCTTCAGCCATTAACAGGTTAAAAAACCTAGAACACATCCACGATGGGCTTAAACTTTCCGAAATTGATCTTAAAATCAGAGGCAGTGGAGAAATCTTTGGAACCAGACAAAGCGGCAGATGGAATTTAAAAATAGCTTCTTTTTCCAACTTAAGTTTAATAGAAAAAAGCCGGGAAGCGGCAACTAAAATCCTAGAGCAAAACCCTGATCTTGACAAATACCCTAAGCTTCGTGCAAAATTGTCTAGTTTAGCACAAACTGTATCACCAGATTAGGAAGTTTCTATGCCTGCAGAACCAAAAAGAAGACATAGTAAAGCAAGAAAAAGAACCAGAAGAGCAGCTATTAAGTTAGTCAGCCTGGGTTTAATAAAGTGCTCTCATTGCAAAGAGTTAACACCTTCCCATCAGGTGTGCCAGCACTGCGGCTTTTATCAGGGAAGGCAGGTCAAAAGAAAGACCAATGTCCAGGTAGTAAAAGCCTAGATGAAGACTTCCCAGGATCCCCGCCATCTCAAAAGAGTCAAGGCGATAAAAGATCTTTTTGCCTGGGAATTTCAGCCTAAAATTAATCCCCAGACAGAGTTAGGAACAGCGGTAGTTAAAAACTTAGATCAAATAGACAGAGCCATTGAGCAGGCAGCTTCCGACAGGCCTTTAAAACAAATTAACCGGCTGGATTTAGCAATTTTGCGTCTGGCAATCTTTGAACTTTTAATAAAGAAAGATACTCCCTTTAAAGTAGTGGTTGATGAAGCAGTTGAACTGGCCAAAGAGTTTGGATCAGATTCCAGCCCCAGCTTTATCAATGGAGTCTTAGGTAATATCATCAGTAAACATGAAATTAACAAATGAGTGTTGACAGAAGAGGCAATAATCTATAAAAAAGAATAAGGAGGGAAAAAAGAAATTATGATTGACCAAAAACAGATCATCGAAGCTATCGGTGAAGCTTTAACTTTACCAGCCCCGGATATTGATCCAGAGTCTCATCTGCAGGATGATCTGGGTTTAAATCCCGTGGAAGTGGCTGACCTATTAGAGTATCTAGCCCGCCGTTTCAATATTGTCTTTGAACCTGCTGAGGCTCAACAGATAAAAACTGTGAGTGACCTAATAGAGCTAATCGAAGATAAATCATTAGAATAATCTCCTGCCGATCAGCCAAAAGGTAAGCAATTATGAATATCGAGTTTCGTAAAATTCTAGAGGGATATGGGCTAAGGCCTCAAAAGGAAGCTTTTTATCGGACTGCTTTTACTCACCGTTCTTTTTTAAATGAAGTCAAAGTAGCAATAGAATCCAACGAGAGATTAGAGTTTTTAGGGGATGTAGTTTTATCTTTTATCATCTCTTCCTATCTGTTTGAGATCAGACCCCAAGACAAAGAAGGGGATCTGACTAATCTTCGGGCCTATATTGTTAAAACTGACAGTTTAGCCAGGGTAGCCAAACAACTTAATTTAGGGCATTACTTAAAATTATCCAGGGGAGAAGAATTGTCTGGAGGCAGGGATAACTCCCAACTGCTGGCTAACACTTATGAGGCCCTTTTGGGGGCTATTTTTCTGGATTTAGGATTAGAGCCAACCAGAAAATTTGTTGAGGCTACACTTTTACCACTTTTTGTTCAAGAGGTGGAAAAAGGGGCTCCCAGGGACCCTAAAAGCCAGCTGCAGGAGGTAGCTCAAAATAAACTGCAAACTTCCCCTAAATATAAAATTTTACAAACCTCAGGTCCTGATCATGCTAAACAATTTACAGTCGGAGTTTTTGTCCAAGGGGAACAGATAGGACAAGGAGCAGGCTCCAGCAAGCAACAAGCAGAAGAAGAAGCAGCCAAAGAAGCCCTCATCAAACTCACCAAATAATTTAGTTAACCCTTAATATCTTCTCCCTTGAATCAAAGTAAGATATCGGTTATACTTTTGCCCATGCCGGTAAAGATCAGACTGATGAGAATAGGTGCTAAAAGCAGACCCTTTTACAGGGTGGTAGCTGTTGATGAAAGAAGAAAAAGAACCGGAGCATATCTGGAACTTTTGGGAACTTATAACCCTTTAACTGAACCTAAAGAAATTATCTTAAAAAAGGAAAGGATTAATTACTGGATGGAGCATGGAGCAGTCCCCTCTGATGGATACTTAAGGATTATTGGTAAAGCCCCTCAAAAACCCCCCAGAAAGCCTAAAAAAGCCCAAGAAAAGAAAGCAGAATCTGCAGTTGCCCAAGAACCTGCAAAGGAAGCTCAGGAGTCTGAAGCAGAAACTCCTTCAGAAGAACCAAAAAAGGAAGAAGTATAAATTAATGAAGGATTTACTTGAATATATTGTTAAGAGCTTAGTCTTCAAACCTGAGGCAGTGGAAATTACTGAGGAAACACAAGATAATACCCTTAACTTTAACTTAACGATAGATCCCGAAGATATGGGCATGGTTATAGGAAAAAGCGGTCAAACCATCAAAGCCATCAGAAGAATTCTCGTTACCCGGGCTATTGCCGAAAACTCCAAACTGCGGGTCAATGTTAACCTCCAAGAGGTTAAATAATTCTGCCTCATCCTAAACAAATGAAAATAACTGTCATCACTTTATTCCCAGAGATTTTTGAACCTGTACTGAATACTTCAATTTTGAAAAGAGCTAAAGATAAAGGCTTGGTGGAATACAATTTGCTTGACCTAAGACAATTTGGAGAGGGTAAACATCAAGTAGTTGATGATCGGCCTTTTGGAGGAGGTCCGGGGATGGTCTTAAAACCGGATGTCTTAGCCAAAGCCTGGCAGGCTGCCGCCAAACCACAAACCGCAAACCATAAACCATATACTATTTTAATGTCTGCTTCAGGATTTCCTTTTAAACAGTCCAAAGCCCAAAAGTTTACTCAATTTGATCATCTGATGATCGTTTGCGGGCATTATGAGGGGGTAGACCAAAGGTTTGTTGAAACTTATGTTGATGAAGAGATCTCTATTGGGGATTATGTTTTAACCGGAGGAGAGCTGCCAGCCATGGTGGTTATTGATGCTACAGTCAGGCTGATCCCTAAAGTTCTTAAAAAAGAGGCAGCGACTGAAGATGAAAGCTTCGCCAAGCTAAACGCCGGGATACTGGAATATCCTCAATACACCAGACCAGAAAGTTTTGAAAATTCCCGGGTGCCTAAGGTTTTACTTTCCGGCAACCATCAACAAATTGCCCACTGGCGGAAAGTACAGTCCCTTGAGAAAACCCAAAAAATCCGTCCTGATCTTTTAAAAAGCTAGCCTTCATTCAAAAGGGTTAGCTTTACCTAAAGGCACAGACGCAGTCTCGTCAGTGGTACTAAGTAAAGACTCGGAGACTATTTTAGATAATTTGCTTAAAAGTTGACTTTCTCTGGGGGTAAATTGAGGCACCGGCTGATCTAAAGCCACAACCGAAGCAATCGGAGCAGCAGTATAAAAAACTGATATGGGAATATCTGACTCCACAATAACCCCATCCTTTTGAAACCTAGCGCCGATAGCGTCAACCCGAAAAACCCGGGAACCTTCCTTAAGATTAATCAAAAAATCTTTCACCGAGCTGATAGGCCCCAAAACAGTCGTGTTTAGTTGAAAGCTATCTTTATCTGAAGATGGTCTTTTTGCCGAAGCATACGACACTGATTTTAAGATTAACCCCGACCGGTTGACTAACTCCTGTAAAGATGAGAGGGCTTCTGAGACATCTTGATCACCGGGTAAAACCGTAAAGACCACTTTTAAACCCTCTTTAACTGCCACTTGATCAATTGCTTCCATCTGCTGAGCCCTCTGAGCAAGCTGAGCAGACTTATCACTGATGACCACTATCTCTTCTCTCAGTTTTAGATAGTCCAGGAACTGAGGGATTATCACCGCTGTCACAATCCCCACTGCAGCCGCAGCCACAAAGACTGGCCACAGCCAAAGTTTATATTTTTCGTAAAATTTCTCTAGACCTAACATCGACTGCTTTTCTCCTTCTTCATTTTGGCGTAATACTCAGAGAAAATCTATATTGCCCGTCTTTACCCACAGCTAAACTGTTTAACTCTATCTTCCTGATCAGGTCAGAATTTTTTTCTTGATTAGTTAAATTTACCAAAAGTGTTTCCAAGGAATCAACCGAAACAGAGCTTAAAACGGCCTCCATCTGCCCATTCTTATCAACTCCTAGATCAGATATTTGTGTCTCAAAAGGGAGAGAGAGAACCATCAGATTAAAAACAGCCCTCTTTTTGGTATCTCCACCACTTAGGCTGTCAATCAAACCCAGTTGTTGTTTCAAAGTAAGCAGCTGAGATTCTCTGTCTTTAAGCGCCGTTATTTTACTCTCTGCCCCGGACAAGGTTTCCTGAGCTTTTTTTAGGGGAGCTTCTTGGGAAAGCCTTAACATTAAAGTTCCGGAGGCAAAGAGAACAATCAGCACCAAAACCACAATACTGAGCCTGTTGACAAAAACGAGTTTAGAGCTGTGTTTTCTCTCCAGAAGAAGATCTTCCGGAAGTAGGTTAAAAGCAGGTCTGGAAGTATTGACGGTTTGACTATCCATAATTTTTACTGGCTAAGTTTACCCCTCACGTAGAGCCAGGCCAACAGCTACCACATACTGAACAGTATTCTCTTCCAATTTGCTTTCGATGCTGCGATCCTTTTGAATAGAAGCCCAAGGGTCAGCTTCTTGTACTTCCATCCCTAAATTGTTGGCCAGATATATTACCAGCCCAGGCATTTTGGCCCCACCCCCGGACAAGACCATCCGTTTAACTGGATTTTGAGTGTACTTGGTTTGGAAGGACTGAATGACTCTTTGCGACTCAGTAACGATAATATCTACTAAAGGTTTTAGGGCCTGATGGATTTTACCTCCCAGCTGCTCCTGGGACAACCCATAAACCTTTTTATATTCCTCGGCCTGCAGGGGTTCAAAATTAAGATACTGGGCAATAGCCCGGGTTAAAGCCATCCCTCCAGTAGCAATGGAACGGGTCAGTAAGATCAACCCCTTGGAAACCACGGCAAAGTCAGTAGAGTTGGCTCCAAAGTTGATAATCAAGGTTGTGGGAGCAAACTCATTGCTCCCTATTAAAACTCTGGTTGCGGCAATCAGCTCCGTTTCCAGGGCTTGAGGCCTCAGTTTAGCCAATTCTAACACCCGCAGGTATTTGGAAACCGTATTTTTAGGAGAAGCTACCACAAAAACAGTAGTGTTATTGCGGTCCTTTGATCTGCCGATAACCTGCCAATAGAGGCTGACTTGATCAGCGGGAAGAGGCACAAACTCTTCTGTTGAATAACGAATAGCCGAAGCCACTTCTCCGTCCGAAAGATAGGGGAAATCACTGACTACTCTGGTAAAAATTTTTGATTCCGGCAAAGCAACCACCACTGAAGAGGAGGGAGTTTTCACTGAACTCAAAAGGTTTTTAATGGCCGAAGCTACTGTCTCCAGATCCACATCGGCATCAGAGATCATCCCAGGCTGGGGAGCAGCTATGCTGCCAAAGGCTACCAATTTAGCCGGCTTACTTTTGTGGGATAAAACCACAGCTTTAATGGAAGAAGTCCCAATATCCAAACCGGTAACAAAATCAGCCATATATTTATATATTATCACATTATCTTATCTGGTAAGTACCCTTAATTAAAGAATAAGCTCCGGAAGGACCTGAAGAAAAGAAGCTGTTAGCCAATCCCTGGTCATACCTGACTACCACATTGTTCATCAATTTAAGCTTCCAGGCGGTAATTTCCGTCATATTGTTGTTGTTGGCAACCATAATACTACCTAAATTAGTATAGATGATGCCGGAATTATCGGAGTTATTTAAAGAGATGGCATCCCGTCCCTCCGGGTCGTCACGGCTGTTAAACTCGGAAAGAACAATCAAATAGCTCCCGGGGGTACCGCTGCCAAGCAATCTATTGCCATTTTCCAAGGTGATAAAGTTATCAACCATCACCACTCCGCTGGAATCACCATAGGCCGGATCTAGCCTTAGAGTATTATTGTTGCTTAAAGCCAGGTTACCGGTAATCCAGATCGGTGAACCGACAGTGACAGTGCAACCTAAAGGCAGGGAGATGGAACCAACATATTTCCCAGCTGCCAAAGTGGAGGGACAGGTAGTGATGTCACCACTGTAAACTGCCGATGAGGAGGCAGTGTTTTTCCATTGGCTGATGTTACTCTCCGACAGAGGCATCGGCTGAGCTACAGGATCAGATGACCCCGGATAAGTACTCGAAGCGTTAATATCCTCAGCTATTTGATAATAAGCTCCTCCGCCAATATTTAAGTTACGCAAAGTGTTAGCATGGGCATCACCGCCAATATTCACCCCGTTGCTGCCGTTTATATATGTTGGTACTCCTCCCATATAGGTTTCAAAATCCAGATCAAAGTTTACTTGAGTCCAAGTAGCATTGGCTGCCAGCCAATGAGAGGTCCAACTAGCCAAGCCCCTGGTATAACCTTGAAGGGAGTCTGCCGACCAAGCCCAATAGTTAGTTGAGCTGGAAGAAGTGTCAAGCAATATCCAATAAGTAGTATCAGCATTCAAAAAAGGTGGAGAGGTAAAGACCACCTCGGCTAGACCATAGGTGCCTGTTACTGTACTAGCCAGTAAGGTGCCTGAGGAGAGGATATTATTTTTATCCGGCTTCCCGCTACTGTCAGCTAAAATCCTTACTACCAGATCGGGAGGGGAACCATATTTTTTAAGCCTTAACTTGACCTTATTCAAAACACTACTTAAAGTAGGCTTAAAACTTTGGGCGGTGTCCAAAATGTCCTGACCGCTGACATTAGTCCCAAAGATAAAATCGCTGCAAACTGATGAGCAAGCACTTTGTTGGTTAGCAGTCGGTTGGATACCGCCGGCCACATAAACATCCCCGGTAATGCCTGAGTTATTCTGCATGATAATATTTCCATTAGAATAAACCGAGCCAACATTGCTGCCTACTCCCGTAACCTGGCTGTTTTCGGACATTATTAACCCACCCTCACCAACTTGGATGCCATAATAAAAAGCCGCCCCTAAACCCCGGGAAACCGTGGCTTTAACTTGCTTTTTAGATTTTGGCTGGGCTTTGGAGGGAACAAACCCCCAGGACTCTACATTTTTAGATCCATTAGCTAAAGTTGTAACTGTAATTTCAAAGGAACCAGGTCCAAAAAATGTTTCCCCCTGGCCAAAGTAAGCTCCTCCTTGGGCATTTAAAGAAGTAATCGCTTTATCCAAACCGGCTTCAGCTAAATTGATTGCCTGAGCTGACTGAAGGGAGTAGCGGCTGTTAACCCAAAAATTCATCGCCCCGCTGATAATGACTAAAGTCATGGTTAAAATAAGACCCAAAACAATTAAAGCCAGAACAAAAATCTGTCCTTTTTGCATAGTTTCAATTCCTTAAACTAGTCACTGCCTTAGAAGTCCGGAACGAACTTTGAGGCCCATTGTTCTCTAAAATTGACAAAATTACCTCCACTTGCGTAGCTATATTAGCACTCACCACAGTGTCATTATTATCTAAGTAGTTAAAAGTTATGGAGCTTAGTGCCTTAGTTAAAACCAGGCTTTGGCTTTTCCTGGTGCTTAAGGGATTAGGAAAAACCTGTAACCTTAAAATTTTATCCTCAGCTGCATCAATATTGACCACTGTATAATCATAAGTATCACTGATAACCTCCGAAGGCCCCAAAGCCGGCATTTTTAAAACTAAGGTCTGGCTGCTGGTGGTATAAAGGGGACTGTCCTCAGGGTACCCCACAGCTACCTTTACCGCTTGACGGATATTTTTATCAATCTCCTGCAGCCCCTCATTTAAACTTAATCCCTGATCAATAATGGACGATTGTTTGTAAAAAAATCCGCTATTGTTGACTAAAAGCGTCACCAGCATAACTCCCACAATTAGGGCTGCAGCCGTCACAATCAGCATCTCAACTAAAGTCAGACCTTTCACTGTCCAACACCTCCTACACCTACTAAAGTCACAAGCTCTAAAAATTTATTCTCGGCTCGTTCTTTCCAGTTAATTTGGACAGTTACTTTTTTAACCTGTTCATCATTTAAACAAATGTCTTCAGAACAGTCCTCAATACTATAGGAAGCTGTGGAGGAGGGTATCTTAGTTAAACTCTCGTCAGAAAAAACAGTTGTCCCATTAGGCAAATTTTTACTATAGAGGTTCTTTCTTAAATAATTAATCTTCTTACTGGCTACCTCCCGGGCGATGGAATTGTATTTGCTGCCGGTAATCGAAGCTGTCCACGATGGTAGATTAGCCACAACCATGGCTAATGCCAAAACAAGCATTACCACCAAAGTAAGTTCAATTAAAGAAATTCCTGACTGGGATGAAGGTTTAATTCTAATTGTGCTGGGCAGTACCATGATCAATCCTTTGCTACTTATTAATAGGTGCTTCCGAAAAGAGGACAAAATCAAAAAAGTGAGGCATTACTTCTCTTTGGCGAAAAACTTGTAGTACCCTCTGGGCTTCTCCAGCTTCACCAGTTGATTTATAGATATTAGCCTGAGGTGGCAAAACGTCATTAGCATTACCAGTCGGTTTGACTGCTACCGGGTGATTTAAACTGCTGTATAAAATCCTCACCCGAGCCATTACTAAATAAACACCGGATGAGGTGGCAATATTCTCTGAAGCACTGGCATAGGAAATAGTATGTTTACAATAAAACTCGCTTTCTATAGTATTATTGTTTGTTAAAACCCTATTACTATCTCCGCTGCTGTCAACGCTGGTACATTTAGTAAAATTAGTGCCTCTTGCTGTCGGCTCTTCCGTCTCTATCCAACTGCGCCGGCTTTCAAAGCGGGGAGTGGCAGTGGCGGTATTCCAAACAATCGAGTCAATTTCAATGGCCGGTTTGTCTGCCGCATCAGTATAGGCCTGAGGGATACCAAAATAAATATTAAAAGTGTTTAAAGGTTTAACTCCGCCTGAGGCAAAACCATAAAAAGCATCAGGAACACCATCCAAGGGGTCATTATCTTTATCCGGATCGGCAAACCAAAACTGGGCAAAAGATGGTTTACCAATGGGAGGGTGTTCTAAGGCATTATTGCCTACAGGCAGTTTATAGAATTCGGCTGAAGCAGTAGCTAAATTAGGAAAATTTACCGGGACAGCAACACCCGGAGGAGTGGCTAACTTTAAGACCTTCTCAATCCCGGCTTCAGCAGCCGAAAAAGCCCGGGAAGAATCTTCAGTTTTTTTGGAGGTAGAGATCTCATTAATGCTGCGGCCGACAATAGATAAAGCCACGGCCAGTGAGACTACCATCACCAGTAATAAAATAATTATGACTTGCCCTTTTTGATGAAAACTTTTCCGCATTTCTTTTTTTAAAATCACCACGAACGCCGAAGCTGTACCGTAGTGGTAAATACCGGAATACCTCCTTCCTTAACGTCTGCCTCATAAGCTCCTGCTCCAACTTTGACTCCGGGAAACAGTCTAAAGGTTACTGTTATAGCATCATTGTACCCCTTTTTTTCAATCTTTTTAAATAAAGGGCTGAAGCTGGCTTCATCAGTCGAATAATGATCTACCGAGACTCCTTTGATGGTATCCAAGTCCGTCAGATAGCTTTTAAAACCCAGATCAACCCTTTTGATACAAAGCTGCGAATCAGTAAACCCCTGACTGCTTTGCTCTTTATCCGTGAAATACTCCTCAGTTAAATAACCGTTGGTAGTATTGGCCACAGGTCTTATTAATCTAAACCTGATATAGGTACCCTGATTGGGGGAATAGCCGCTGGGTTTAAACATGGTAATAGTATCATCAATAGTATCACTATCATCCTCTAAATCTCCGACACATTTGACCTCTCCGCCCTGGCGGATACTGGTAGAAAGCTTTTCCATGACCACCTGACCGTTTTGCTTAACCTGGTTTAAAATCCTCACCTTATTTTGTCCCCTTAAAGTCTGGACTAAAATATCAGTAAAAATCAGTCCCAAAAGGACTATGATACTCACTACTATAATCAGTTCAATTAGGGTAAACCCCGGTTTTTTCATCAGTATTTAGTTAAAGTAGTCTGCAGGTATGATTCATGGTCCCCGCTGGTATCTGTCCATTTAACTCTGACAGTTAGATCCTTCTCACTTTGATAAAGCGGAGGAGTTCCCGTAGATATATCTTCAAAGATAATCTGCCGGGATAAACTTTCTCCTAAACTCTCCCAGTAAGAAGAACTTACTCCACTATCAGTAAGAGAAATCTCACCCCCTGTGTCAACTAATTTAAAATAGCAGGGACCATTACAATTAGTCGGGTATGACATATTCATATTCCACAAAGCGGAAAAGGTGGCGGTCGTACCCTTAAATGTTACATTACCGTCCCTATCCCTAATGGTCCTGATTCTATCCATAGCATCCTGGGCGTATTTGGTTGCCTGAGTCTGTTTTTGGGCAAATTGGGAATTTTTTAAACCAGTAATAATGGCAACAATCAAAGCCGAAGACAGTATTGTCACCACTACTAAGGCAATTAAAACTTCAACCAGACTTTGTCCCAACTGTTTTCTCATCATTTTAGTTGCTGACATAAATACCGCCACCCTTTTGAACCACTACTGAAGTAAATTCAGTTGGTAAGGCAGAGAGCGTTAAAAACACACCAAGGTTTTTAACCGGCTGGGCAGTATAACTGAAGCAAGGGGAAACCTCGGGGATATTAAAATTGGTATCGGCGGTAATATTATCAAAGATCAGTGAATACCCGGCAAAAACTTTGCTTGTATCGCTGCAACTGCCGGCTGCGGTAACAACCTCTAAAGTTAATATCTCTGTTTCGGCAGGTAAAGAATAGACGGTCGTTGGTTTGTCCGTCCCGTCGGTGCATTGAGGGACTATTTTATAACTGCGGGTATTCTCCAGTACCAAAGACCAGTTCTTAGCCCGGGCTCCGGAGAGGCATTTAACCCCGCTTGAAGCCTGATTTTGGGCCAGACGGATATGGGACTGCAGTTGCTGGGCAGTATCATCAAGTTTTTGGTACTTTTGAAAATTATTCATTTTAGGCAAGATTAAAGCCACTAGTCCGGCGATAATACCGATTACCAACATCAACTCCAAAAGGGTAAAGCCTTTTTTTCTGACAGTTAAACATTCAGCCATATTAATCAGATGAAACCCCCATGGTACAAGTGTAAGCGGGGGAGCTGCCACAAGTTAGGTCGCTACACTTGACACTCCCCACTAAAGGATCAGTAAAAGTCATGCCTCCTTCCTGTTTGGCACAAAGAATATAACTGTAACATTTAGTCTGGCCACCTACGGTAACACAATCTGCAGCACTGTAAACATATTTGCGGTTGGCATCGACATCTTTGGGTATATCATCGGAATAAACCCGACCATCCGGAGCCTGCAATTGGTTATCAATAGATGGATTAAAGTTTTGAGGGTAATAAAGTTGATCATGGCGGTAAAGCTCTAAATATTGACTAATAGTATTTAGATCCAGCAGGCGGGCTTGATCCCGGTTGTTTTTTTGAGCATTGCCATAAACAGAAAGTCCCAGCACGCTAAGCAGTATCATGATAGAGATAACCACTAAAAGTTCTAATATGGTAAAACCTCTAGAGTAAGGCATTAAATCTAACATATCACATCGGGAAAAGAGTTGCTAGAGTTGAGGCGTAACCTCATAGTTGAGTGAGCCGTCAAAAGAACAAATACTGCCGGAAGGAGTAGTTTCCAGTTTAGCGCACATCCGATACCCGGTGCAGTAATTTTTTAATACCGGATCATTTTGACATCCCGAGGGGGAAGCTTCATAAAGGTATTTAAAAGTTAAGTCACTGTCAGCCTTAGGATCTTTAGGGAAAACCCTTAGATACGTCTTTAAACCGCTTGTAAGCCCGCTTAAGGTAGCAGCAACCATAGCAGAATTGCTGGCATAATAGCTTTGGTCAGCATGATACTGCTCCAAAGCGCTTTGGATAATCTTTAAATCAGTTTGCCTTTTAACATCGCGGGAATTTTTTTGAAAACCGGAATAAGAAGAAACCGCAATGGTGATTAAAATGATAATGATGCTGACAACAATTAAAAGTTCGATCAGGGAAAAACCCCTACTTAATCTTTTCATCCTTAGGTTAATTCCATCATAAGGCTTAAATCTATCAACTGTCAATTAAGGGAGGTTATCTAATAATACTCTTGATACAGAAAGGAGTAGTAGTGGCTTCCAAGCTAGCACAAGCTGTCCATGATCTTGTCCCAGCTGCCATGGTCCAAGTATCACTAAAAGCATTATTAAATGGTGCTGCTGGACAACCAGAAGTCCAAGCTGCTGGTGGTGCTGGAGGTGTGGTATCGGTAGTATTAATACCTATGCAATAATTCCTTGTTCCTAGGGGATCTGCCGGATTACTGTTACCAAAATCATTATTATAATAAGTAGTGTTATATTGATATGTTGCGTTAGGGATATCTCTTGATGATTCAAATGATTTAGCAATGGCATTAATCTCTGCTCTTCTTACTCCATCCCGGGCTACCTTTTGAGCATTACCAAATAGTGAGAGTGATACTACTGCCAAAATAGCAATAATGGAGACTACGACTAAAAGTTCAATGAGGGTAAAACCTTGAGTAGCTTTTTGAATTTTCTTAGCAATTAACTTTTGTGTCATGGGCAGTAATCTTTAAACTTTCTTGCTCTAATCTAGTATTGTCATAAACTAAAACAGCTGTCAATACCCCAATTTGAAGCTGGAAAGATAGGAGTTTAAAACCTGAGGACCAAAGAGCAAAGCCAAATAAGCTCCTAAGCTTAGGAAAGGCCCAAAAGGGATGGTTTGTCCAAAATGTTTCTTCCCAAAAGCGATTAAAAAAACCGAAACTATGGCTCCTAAAAAGAAAGCTAAAAATATGCCTACTAAATTATTAGGAAAGCCTAAAGCCAACCCCAAAAATAAAACATATTTCACATCCCCCCAGCCCATGCCTTTACCGCGGGTTATCAATATCAGTAGAACAAAGATCAAAGCTAAAGCTACAGCAGAAAGAAAACTCCAGCCTACCGCAAGCCACATCCTTTGGATAATATCTGTCACATAATTAGAGTAGGGGGGAAGGAAGTATTTACCTAAGGAACTGCTCAGACTATCTTGATAAAAAAACCAGCTTTTGGCTGCTGTAGAGATAATCAGGAAAAGCCCAGACAAAGCTACCGCCGGATAAGTTACTTTATCAAAGATATAGCCGGTTCTCAAATCCACTAAAAAAACAATGGCTAAAATAGACACTACAAATAATTTAAAAAAAAGTTCCAGTCCCAACAATAAAGTCTGCTGATTAAAATTTACCAACATCTCAAACCGGGGAGCTGTTAGTGCAAAAAGTAAAGCCACAGCCAAACCCATTCCTGCTTCTACTATTAAAGCTTGCCGGGGAATCTTTTTCTGGCAATAGCGGCATCTGCCTTTTAGAAGCAGGTAAGAAACAACAGGAAAAAGGTCATACCAGGCAAGTGTTTTTCGACACTTCTCACAGTATGACCTTCCTAAAATAGAAGTTTGTTTAATCAGCCTATTGGAGACTGCCTCAACAAAACTTCCTAAAACCGTACCAATTATAAAGCCCACAATAACCATCTCTTACCAAGTACAAAATGCCCAAGTGCTAGTTAAATCAGAACCCACCTCATAATGGGCAGCATCCAAACCTCCATCAACACTCTCTCTGGCTTTTTCCTTCTCTGATTCCAAATTGGTCAAGATCCTCCAGTTAGTCCCATTACCGCAATACCGGTAATAGTAACCAGTGGTTGTATTATTAGTCGGATCAACTGATAAGACCGGAACCGTGACATTAGATTGGCCGGCAAAATTAATCTTCACCCAACCAGTACCATTAACCGCCCTGCTCCCAGCGACACTGTTATCTGTACAAGTCACATCAGTAGCAGTGTTATCATTACAAGCTGGTGACAACTGACCGGCTGCTGATCCTTCCTGAAGCGAAATATTAATCGCCTGTTGGATATTAGCCAAATCAGTTAAACGGGCTGAATCCCGGCTTCTTCTGGTCAGCTCCAAAGGATTAACAATCAGCACCACCACAGCTGCCAAAATAGCAATAATAGCAATAACAATCAAAAGCTCCACCAAAGTAAAACCCTTAGCAAATTTTTTAGTCATCTTTTCACCCCCTCTAATTGTTCTGCTCTATTATTATTGTTGCCACAGAAACAACTTCCAGTCAAGTACTCGAAATAACTCAAATTTGAGTTTACTTAATATTGGTTGTCAACTGATAAATCGGCATAATAACGGAAATGACTAAAAACCCCACCCCCACACCTAAAACGATTAACACTATCGGTTCTATTAAAGTAGTAATATTTTTTAAGGAGTGTTCTGATTCAGACTCAAAATATTGGGCCAGCTTAGACATCACCTCATCCAATTTACCTGTTTCTTCCCCGGTTTTAACCATCTGACCGACAATCCTGGGGAAAATAGGCAGACCTAGCAGCTGCCCCGAAAGGGGCAACCCTCTTTCCACCCCCCGGTAAGAAACGCTTAAAGCCTCTTGGTACACTTTATTACCCACCACATCGCTGACAATTTTAATGGCATCAAGGATTGATAGACCGGAAGCTGTAAGCAGAGAAAAAGTTCTGGTAAAATTGGTCAGTACTATTAAACGGCTAATTTTACCTAAGACGGGAGTTTCTAAGATAAAACGATCAAAATGGTATCTGCCTTCCGCCGTAGCGGTGTATTTTTTGGTAACCAAAAATACTAAAACCAAGGCCAAAAGTATAGCCCACCAAAAACCGCTGATAAAGCCAGTAAAGGCAATCACTATCTTAGTGGGGAGGGGCAACTCAATTCCTGATTCTTTGTATAAACCCATAAGCCTAGGCATCACAAAAAAGACCATCACCCCAATGACCACAAACATCATTATTACCACCACAAGGGGATAAATCATCGCTCCTTTAACCTTACTTTTAAACTCTCTTTCCTTTTCCAAGGTAGTAGCTAAATCTTGTAAAACTATATCCAGCTTTCCGGAGGCTTGGCCAGCCCGGACCAATTTAGCATAAAGGTTGGGAAAAACATCCGGGAATTTTTCTATGGAAGAGGCAAAATCGAGTCCTCCTTTAACATCAGTCGAAATATATTCCAAAACTTTTTTTAACCTGGCATTAGTTTGCTGCTCCTTTAAGATATCTAAAGCTTCAGATAAAACTAAACCAGCAGCGACCATAGTTGCCAGCTGACGGGTGGTAACGACAATTTCACTAAAAGGAACCCGGTTAAAAAAGTTTAAAAAAAACCCTTTGGAAATTTCAGTTTTGGACTTTAAAGAGATGATGATCAGTTTTTGACGCCTTACCAGATTAGCTGCTTGATATTCATTAGCAGCCTCAACTTCTCCTTTATGATATTGACCTAGGTTATCTTTGGCTGCATAAGTAAAAACTGCCATGGTTTCAAATCTTTAAAGCCCCACCAATTTAACTAATACATCAGGTCTTAAGGTGTAATTTTGAGCTGTTTCTAAAGCAACCTGACCTTCTTTCACCAGTCTGGCTAGGGAGGTCTCTAAACTGACCATCCCCAGCTCTCCCGAAGTTTGTATTAAATTATCAATCATATAGCTTTTAGACTCTCTGATTAAAGAAGAAACAGCCGGAGTTTTCAACAGAAGCTCAGTGGCTAAAATCCGGCCCGGAGAAATGGTGGGGATCAGACGTTGAGAGATGACTGCCTCGAGTGTCGCTGCCAGCTGGATACGGATTTGGGCTTGTTGATTTTCCGGAAAGACATCAATAATCCGGTCAACCGTTTGGGCCGCCGAGTTAGTATGAAGTGTTGCCAAGACTAAGTGGCCGGTTTCAGCAATAGTCAAGGCAGTGGCGATAGTTTCATAGTCCCGCATCTCACCTACCAGCACCACATCCGGATCCTCCCTTAAAGCTGACCTTAAAGAATTGGCCCAGGATTTGGTATCTACTAACAGCTCTCTCTGACTGACCAAACCTTTAGCCTTAGGATAAATATACTCAATCGGATCTTCAATAGTTAAGATATGGGCGGGCCGAGTTTGATTAACCCGGTTAATCATCGCCGCCAAAGTAGTTGACTTGCCATGACCGGTAGGACCGGTCACTAAAATAAAACCTTGGCGAAGATTAACCAGTTTTAAAGCAGCCGGAGGAAGGCCTAAACTGTCCACCTCAGGAATATTAACCGGGATCAATCTAAAAGCTGCTGTTAGATGGCCTTGCTGGCGGAAAACATTCACCCTGAATCGGCCCCGGTCTTGAAAAGCCAAAGCAAAATCTAACTCCATATTATTATCAAAGGCCTGTTTTTGACCAGGAGTCAGCATCGCCAAAATCAAACCGGCAATATCCCCATCAACTAAGGATTGTTCCATCACCGGAGAAAGCTCGCCATTTATCCGCAGCATCGGAGGATAACCTACCACTAAGTGAAGGTCGGAAGCGTTTCTGGCAATAGTCAATTCTAATAACTGCTGAATATTCATGCCCTATACTTCTATTATTGGTAATAGATTATTTTTTTGCAAGAGTTCTCCTTAGTCTTCGGCAACCCGCAGGACCTCTTCCAAGGTGGTTACCCCTTCTAAAACTTTCATATAACCATCCTGCTTTAAAGTAATCATCCCTTCGGAGATAGCTACTGCTTCAATCTCTTTGGCAGAAGATCTTTCTAAAACCAACTGCATAATCTTCGGAGAAAGAGACAAAACCTCAAAGATACCAATCCGGCCCAGATATCCAAGATGTCCGCATTGTTCACATCCACTACCTTTATAAAGTTTAATCGGTTGGTTCTCCGGAACTAACCTCCCCAAAACCCGCCTAATGTTGTCTGCCACCTCAGGCGGCGGATCAAAAGACACCTTACAGCCGGGACAAATCTGGCGCAAAATCCTTTGTCCCACTGCAGCGTTGATGGAGGATGCTAAGAGAAAAGATTCTACCCCCATATCCAAAAGTCTGGGTAAGGATCCGGAAGCAGTATTGGTGTGCAAGGTAGAAAATACCTGGTGGCCGGTCAAAGCTGCCTGGATAGCTAACTCAGCTGTCTCCGTATCACGGACCTCTCCCACTAACATGATGTTCGGATCTTGACGTAAGAAAGAACGCAGAGCTGAAGCAAAAGTCAAACCAATTTGAGGGTTAACCTGAACCTGGTTGGTCCCAAGGATTTGGTACTCTACCGGATCCTCAATAGTTAAAATATTTACCCTGGTGGTTGACAGCTTCGTTAAAATGGAATAGAGGGTGGTGGTTTTACCGGAGCCAGTTGGACCGCAGATTAAAATAATACCGTGAGGACGGGTGATTTGAGTTTCTAAGGTTCTTAAAGCTGAACCGCGAAGACCCAACTCCTGCAAAGTGGGAGCAACGCTGCTTTTAGGCAAAAGCCTCATGACAACTTTTTCCCCGAAAACAGTCGGAACAGTAGAGATACGTAAGTCATAAACATGTTTACTGGAGATGTAACTAAACCTGCCGTCTTGAGGAAGTCTTTTTTCTTCAATTTTTAAACTGGAGAGGATCTTGATCCGGGAAACCAAAGCATCATGAACACCCCGGGGAAGAATAATCTTCTCATGCAAAATGCCGTCAATTCTGTACCTCACCCGGGTTTTATCTTCCAATGGTTCAACGTGAATGTCGGAAGCCCGGGATTTAACAGCATATTCTAAAAGCTGGGTAATGATATTGGCCACCGGGGCTTCCCTAATTACTTCAGCTTTATCAGCAGTTTGGTCTTCTTCACCCTTTTTTAAGTCTGTAACCTCCTTTAAAGCTGAGGTCACATCAGAAGTTAAATTTTGGGAATACTGATCATTAATAGCTTTGGTAATATCCCCAAGGGCTGCCAGATAAGGTTTGATAAAAAGACCGGATTTTTTCTCAATGAATTGAATAATCTGTAAGTCCAATGGGTCTACCATAGCTACAAATAACTTATCGTCTTTTCGATCAAAGGGAATGATATGGTAACGGCTGGCTGCTGCTTCCGGCACTAGATCCAAAACTTCGGTAGGGATAGCCTTACCTTCCAAATCAATAAAAGAAACACCTAAAAGCTGCGCCCTAGCAGAATAAAATTTAGCGGCAGAAACTAATTGATGTTCCTGAATAATCCTTTCCGTAGATTTACCGCTGTTGATGGATTCCAATTTAACAGCTGAAAGCTGGTTAGCATTAATTAGCCCTTGTTTAAAGAGGATATCTTCAATTCCAAGTTGGTCTGGCTGCATAGGCAGATAGGCCTTTTCAAAAAAGGCCTACTTCTATTATCAACAGATTAGATTAGAAGTGTCAATCAGGGTCTTCCCATAATTTCCAAAGTTTGGCTTCCCACACTCCATGTGGGAACGCAACATGTAGAAACGTAAATCATTAAACAAACCTAGTGATATAATCACATCAAATGGTTCCTCATTTATTAATCCATCCTGAAGTTTTAAAAAGACGATTTGCAGCAGAAAAGGTCTTAGAATCTAAGGGGCTTTCCAGAAACCATCTTAATCTATTGTGGTTTGATGAAGAGGATAAGTTGGGGATAGAGCAGGTTAGACAGATTAAAGAATTTTTAAGTTTAAAGCCATATCACGGGGGCAGCCAGGCGGTGGTTTTAATAGCAGCTGAAAATTTAACTTTAGATGCCCAAAATGCTTTGCTAAAAACTTTGGAAGAACCACCAGGGGAAGCTTTAATTATCTTAGGGGTCTCTTCGGAAGATCAACTGCTGCCTACTATTTTATCCCGTTGCCAAACCTTTTTCTTAGAATCTTCTGAAGATCAGCAAAAAACCTTAACTGAAAAAGATGTCAAAAGTATTGAAAAACTCTTAGAATCTTCTGTGGAAGAACGTTTTGTTTTTATAGAAAAACTAAAAGAGAGAGGGGAGTTTTTAAAAACTTTAACCACTTACTTTAGAAACCAACTTCTAGACCACCCTTCAGGTGTCAATACCAGTCCACCTTCCAGGTGGACACATCAACAACTTCATAGCTATCTAAAAGAACTTATCCAAGCCCAAAGATGGGCTAAACAAAATGTTAATATCAGGGCCGTCTTGGAATACTTAATATTAAAGCTGCCCCAGCTTAAACAATAGAGGATATTTAGAGGGAGTTTAGAGCTTTCTAGTAATCTAATTTATCAACCCAAACTTGCAATATTTGACCCAAACTGGTAAACTGGGACAGTTATGGCTACACCAACACCACAATATACTGCTAAAGAGATTCAAGTTTTAGAAGGGCTGGAGCCAGTTAGAAAAAGACCAGGCATGTACATCGGATCAACCGATGAACGCGGCCTTTGGATAATGACCAAAGAAATCCTGGATAACTCTGTTGATGAAGCCCTGGCAGGGAGATGTTCCCAAGTTTGGATAATCTTGCATAAAGATGACTATATTACCATTGCTGACAACGGTTTAGGAATTCCTTGGGAAAAACATCCTAAAGTAGGTAAATCTGCCTTAGAAGTAGCCATGACGGTTCTTCATGCCGGGGGAAAGTTTGGCGAAGGAGCATATAAGATCTCCGGAGGACTGCATGGGGTAGGAGCTTCTGCCACCAACGCTCTTTCCGAATATATGAGAGTAGAAACCAGAAGAGAGGGCAAAACTTATTTTCAAGAGTATCATCTAGGTAAACCTTTATTTGCTGTCAGGGAGATCAAAGCATCAGATAAGGCAACTGCCTACAACTATCACTTTGATTGGCCAACAGAACATGGAGTGAGAACTACCTTTAAAGCTGATAAAGGGGTCATGCAAACCATTGAGCCAAAGATGGAAACAGTCTTAAAGCAAGTCAAAAATAGGGCCTACTTGGTAGCAGGCCTCTTTTTCCATTTTTATGATGAAAGAGTTGATAAAGAATATCATTACTTCTTTGATTCGGGAATTGTGGCTTTAATTAAGCACATCAACCGTAATAAAGGTCCACTTCATGCCCCAATTTATATCCATAAAAGCCTTGATGAGATAGATGTGGAAGTAGGTATTCAGTACTCTGATTCCTTCAATCCCACTGTTGAATCCTATGCTAATGTCCAAAACACAGCTGAAGGAGGAACCCATTTAACTGGTTTTAAAATTGCTTTAACCAGGGCGGTTAATGATTATGCCCGCAAACAAGGTTACCTTAAGGAAAAAGATGAAAACTTAATTGGCGATGATACCCTGGAGGGCATTACGGCAATTGTTACCATCAAAATGGATTCAGACAAGCTGCAATTTGAATCACAAACTAAGGAAAAATTAGGTAATGCTGAGGTAGGGCCAATTGTTTCTCAGGTCACTAAAGAAGGCTTAGATACTTTCTTTGAGGAAAATCCTTCTGAAGGCAGAAGGATTATGGACAAGGTTATCACTGCTTCCAGGGCCAGAATGGCAGCCAGGGCAGCTAAAGATGCAGTGCTCCGAAAGAGTGCTTTTGAAGGAGGGTCTCTACCCGGTAAACTGGCAGATTGCCAAGAAAGGGACCCAGCTGTTTCTGAGTTATATCTTGTTGAAGGTGATTCAGCAGGCGGTTCGGCAAAACAGGGAAGAGACAGAAAATTTCAGGCCATCTTGCCGCTTCGGGGAAAAATCTTGAATACGGAAAGAGCCCGTTTAGATAAAGTTTTGGAATTCGAAGAAATTAAGGCTTTGGTTATTGCCTTGGGTACGGGAATCGGGGACACGATTGATTACAGTAAGGCCAGATACCATCGAGTAGTCTTAATGACGGATGCCGATGTTGACGGAGCTCATATTACAACTTTACTTCTGACGTTCTTTTTCAGGTACATGCCGGAAATGTTAAATAAAGGTTATATTTATGTCGCTCAACCGCCGCTTTATAAACTGCAAAAGGGCAAAGAGTTGCATTACGCTTATTCCGATGGAGAACGAGATCAAATTGTCAAACAGATGACCAACGGTAAAGCCGACAACCTGATTATTCAAAGATATAAAGGTTTGGGAGAAATGAATCCGGACCAGCTTTGGGAAACCACTATGAATCCGGAAAATAGGGTCTTAAAGCAAATCACAGTAGAAGATGCTGCCATGGCAGATGAAGTCTTCTCTATGTTAATGGGAGATCAAGTCCCCCCCCGAAAAAAGTTTATCCAAACCAATGCCAAGCAGGCTATGTTAGATGTCTAAATATGACTGAAACCGAACTATTTACTGAATCCATTCCTTATGGAAATATAGAAAGCCTGCAAGAGTTAGAGATTGCTATTGTCAAAAGAGCTAAAAGTGGCCAAACTACACGTGGAGAAGGAGTTGTTTGGCAGGGTAGCAAAATTGTCCGGATTCAAGATAGGGAATTTCTGCAAGTAGGAGAAAACGGCTGTACCAGAATTGATGTCCGGGTTGGTGCAAGGGGAAGCTACAGTGCGACCATTGATCCGGTAGGTTTCAAAGGCATAGAGCTACCTCCTGCTTGGCAAGAAGAGGAAAATCCTTAATCTTCTTTTAGTATTGCTACCGCCATAAACCGTCCCTCAGGAAAGGCAGAAGCTTTTTGAGTACTTACATAACGAGCAGAGACAACATGGGAAAAAATTAAATCTCTTTCCGCATCACAGGATGTACAGCAAGTCGACACTGCGATATTACTCTCCAGAACTCCTGCCGTTATAAGTTGAGCTCTATTAAAACCATTAATATCTAGGTAAAGTTTTGAGCTAGCATCTTCAGCTCTGACCTTATACAAGGGAGGTTCTAAATTATTAATTCTTTCCACAATACAAGTACTATTACTATCTCCACAGCTTAAGTAGGGAAGCCAAGGATCAGGGGTATGAGTTTGAAGGTATTGCTGTCTGTAGCAACATTTACCTATAGCTGGACCTATGCCAGCCACAAAATCATCAAGATTGGTAAAACCCATCCTTTTGAGCCGAGTAATTACCAGATGGCCGATTTGTAAATCACTCCCTTCTCTACCGGCATGATATAAAGCAAGGAATTCAGCTTGGCGATTTGTTAAAATTACTGGGGCGCAATCAGCAGCATTTAAAGCCAACCCCACTCCTTTATCGGTCGTGATCAGCGCATCAGTTGAAAGAATTGCCGAAGATGCTTCTAAAGATCCTTTTCCTTTATCTTTTAATCCTACAACTTCAATATTAACCTTATGAACAGGTCTCATAAAAACCACGTCTTCTAAAGTCATACCTGCAGCCGCTAAAAAACGTCTTCGGTTGGCTATAACTTCCGTCATCTCCCCATAAGGAAAAGCCATATTGCCAAACTTACGAGGAGAAAATGCATAGTTGATTTCTACCGCGTTAAGGGCATCTAAATTCTTATAGAGCTGGGCTTCTTGTTGATCAAATTCCTTCATGTCCTATAATATATCATAATTAGCCACAAAAAGCAAAAATTTTATTTTTAGGTTAAAATACCTAATAATGAAAGGAAAAATCCATTTTTTAGGTATAGCCGGCAGCGGAGCTTCAGCCATTGCTGCCATAGCTCAAGCACAAGGATACACCATAAGCGGGTGTGACAAAAATCTTCAAAGAGAGTTTACTAAAAAATTTGATCCAAAGCTGCTTTATGAAGGTCACTCTGCTGATCATTTAACAGATGTAGAGATTTTGGCCGTCACACCAGCAATTTATTCATCAGATGCTAATAATCCCGAGCTTCTGACTGCCAAAGAAAAGGGGATAAAAATTCTGACCTGGCAGCAATTTATGGGTAAATATCTGGAAAAAGATAAATTTGTTATCGCTGTTTGTGGAACTCATGGCAAATCAACAACTACAGCCATGGTAGGAACTATCCTTGAGGATGCAAAGCTGGATCCAATGGTAGAACTTGGAGCCAAGGTCCCCAAGTGGGGGGTAAATTATCGGATAGGTAGGGGAAAATATTTTGTCACTGAGGCGGATGAGTTTAACGATAACTTTCTAGTCAGCCACCCTGATATTACCGTAGTAACCACTTTGGAGATGGACCATCCGGAATACTTTAAAGATTTTGAAGCGTATAAGGCTAGCTTTGCCAAATTCTTCAGCCAGACAAAAGGTAAGATTATTGCTAATTTATCAGATCCCGGAGTAAAAGAAGCTTTAGCTTTACACCCCAAGGGTGGCAAGGTAATTGTAGATTACTCATCCCATCCTATAGATTTTCCTCTACAAATTCCTGGGCGTTATAATGTCTTAAATGCTTCAGCAGCTTATCAGGTAGGGCTAGCCTTAGGCATAAACCCCGAAACTATTCAAAAAAGTTTGCGTAATTTTACCGGAATCGGACGGAGATTTGATCACCTTGGTGATTATCAAGGAGCCTATATCTATAGTGATTTCGCTCATCATCCCACAGAAATTAAAGTCACACTTCAAGCAGCTAGAGAAAAATTTCCTAAAAAACGGCTGATGGTCATTTTCCAGCCTCATATGTTTTCCCGCACCTACACCTTGTTTAATGATTTTGTCAGGGTTTTGAAAGAAGCCCCGGTAGATAAAATTTACATTATGGACATCTATCCTTCTCGGGAGGTTGATACCGGAAAAGTAAACAGCCGCCAATTAGTTGAAGCTGTAGGGAAAAAAAGTGTAACTTATCTCGGACCTCAAAAACCAGCTTTAGAGCAAATTCAAGATGTGTTTGGAAAAGATAGCGTAATATTTTTTATGGGGGCTGGCGATACTGAAAAACTGGCTAAAGAAGTTTTAATGTTAAAATAATGAGCGAGTCTTATCAAAATAAAGCAAATATTTTGTTTCACAATAAAAAAGTACTTATTTTAGGACTGGGGATCAATCAAGGAGGGTTGGGTGCCACTAGGTTTTTTGCTACTGCCGGAGCTAAAGTTCGCGTCACTGACTTAAAAAGTAAAGAACAGCTTCAGGTTTCCTTAAATGCCTTAAAAGATTTCCCTGATATTGAATATGTTTTAGGTGAGCATCGCTTTGAGGATCTTGACTGGGCAGATTTAATCATCAAAAACCCGGCCTTAAAGCCGGATAATGAGTACATCAAATATGCCAAGGAGAAGGGCAAAGATATGGAGCTGGACTTAGGTGTTTTCCTGCAATTTGTCAGCCCCCAGCAAATTATTGGGGTGACTGGTACTAAAGGCAAGTCCACCACCGCCTCTTTAATCTATGAAATCATCAAAGCTGGAGGTAAGGAGATTGTCTTTGCCGGTAATATAGGGAAAAGCGTTTTTGATACCATTCCTCACGTTTTATCGAAGACAAAAGGCAAGGTTTTGCAAGCGAGCAGTAAAATATCTTCTACTGCGAGCGAAGCAAGTTCTTATGTTAAAAAAGATACCCTGGTAGTTTTAGAGCTTTCTTCAGCCCAGCTGGAAGCCTTTGATCAGCATCAAATTTCTCCCAGGTGGGCAATTATTACCAATATTTATCCTGATCATATTAATTTTCATGGCTCAATGGAAAACTATATTGAAGCCAAGAAAGCCATTGGCAAATACCAGACCAAGGAAGATTTTTTGTTCCTCAAAAAGGGGGATGAAGTAACCAACAACTCGTCTTTTATCAATGGCTTGAGAGGACAAATTACTTACTTTTCTAAAGATGATCTGCCTCAAGGTTTTACTCCCAAGCTTCCTGGTGAACATAATTTGACTAATATGGCAGCAGCTTTGGCAGTAGCACAAACCTTAGGTATAGAACAAAAAACAGCTATTAAAGTATTAGAAAACTTCAAAGGAGTGGAGTTTAGATTGCAACTAATTTATCACCACCAGGGGATAAAAATTTACAACGACACCGCTGCCACCAATCCCCAAGCAACTATTGAAGCTTTACAAAGCTTACCAAATTCCATTCTTATTGCCGGAGGAGTGAATAAAAATTTGCCTTACAAGAAAATGGCAGAAGCTGTCAGTAAATATGCCAAAGCTGTCTATTTTCTGGAAGGAACAGCTACTGATGAAATCTTAAAAGATTTCCCTTCTGATAAAAATCAAGAAGTCTATAATAATTTAGAAATACTACTAAAAGATATCAAAAAAATTGTTCAGAAAGGAGATGTAATTCTCTTTTCTCCCGGAGCAGCTTCATTTAATCTATTTCAAAATGAATTCGACCGGGGTAGGAAATTTAACCAGGCAGTAGAAAAAATATTCCCCTAGGCAGGGCTAATAGTAAGATGATTCAGCTTTTCAACATCCTTAAAAGACAATATCAAACACTTAATCTGATTCAAATCTCCCATGATGCCTTGACCCATAATTACCACCATTTGTCTTCTTTGGATCAAAATTTAAAAGTGGCTCCGGTTTTAAAAAGTAATGCTTATGGACATGGGATAACAGAAGCAGCTAAAGTTTTAGATTCCCTTGGAGCTCCTTTTTTTTGTGTGGACAGCCTCTATGAAGCTTATGAGTTGTTAAAAGCCCATATTAAAACACCCATCTTGATCATGGGCTATACCCACCCTAATAATTTTAAAGTCAAAAAGCTCCCATTTTCCTATGCTGTTTATGATTTACAAATGGCCCAAGTTTTAAATAACTATCAATGGGATGCTAAAATCCATATCAAAATAGATACCGGGATGCACCGTTTAGGAGTCCCTTTAGAAGAACTGTCTGCCTTTTTACAAGAGCTAAAAAAATTACCCAACTTAAAGGTAGAAGGAGTGATGTCTCATCTAGCTTCAGCTTCCAACACTCAAGACACTCTTTACCAAACTCAGGTCAAAAATTTTAAGCAAGCCTTAAAGATTATCAGGAAGAGTGGTTTTGATCCTAAATGGGTTCATTTGTCTGCCTCAGCCGGACTGCTAAACCCCCAAATTAGAAAGGAGTTAAGTAAGTTTTCCAACATGGCGAGATGTGGTTTATCTGTTTATGGTATCTCACCAAATAAGGAAAGCTCTCATCTAAAACCAGCTCTTAAATTAACTACCAAAATAGCTCAGATTAAAAAATTGAAGAAAGGGGATAAGATTGGTTATGATGGGACTTATACTGCCAAAAAAGAGTTGATCTTGGGAGTGCTGCCAATTGGCTATTTCGACGGAGTAGACAGAAGGCTTTCCAACCAAGGAGCTTTCTTAGTAGAGGGTGTAAAATGTCCAATAGTAGGCAGAGTTAGTATGAATATTACCACCATAGATTTAAGTAAAGTTAAAAATCCTCAAGTTAACCAAGAAGTAGTTATCTTTTCAGATCAAGCCAAAGATCCAAATTCTATTCAAAATGCAGCCCAAACCTGCCAAACCATTCCTTATGACTTATTAGTCCATCTGGCCTCCTCCACCAGAAGAGAAGTGGTATAAAGCTTGCCTTTTTATCCTAAAAATGACATAATAATTGTGCCCAACAGGGCGTTTTTCTTGTTTAAAACCTCATGAGTAATATTGGCAAAATTGAACCCACACCTATTGTAGAAGAGATGAAGCGGTCCTATTTGGATTATGCCATGTCGGTTATTGTAGCCCGAGCTTTACCCGATGTCCGTGACGGTTTAAAACCGGTCCAGCGAAGGATTGTTTATGCCATGTCCCAGCAGGGGCTACACCACACTAGCCGTTATCAAAAATCTGCTGCTGTGGTAGGAGAAGTTTTAAAAAACTACCACCCCCACGGTGACGCTCCAGTTTATGAGGCTATGGTAAGAATGGCCCAAGACTTCTCTATGAGATATACCTTAATTGACGGACAGGGAAATTTTGGTTCAGTTGACGGTGACTCTCCGGCTGCCATGAGGTATTGCGTGACAGGTGATACCTTGGTAATTACAAACGCAGGGTTAGTTCCTATTGAAAAGATTGCTTCTCAGGAGAATATCCAAATTCAGGTCCTATCTAAGGATAAAAAAATTAGTCAGGCCTCTAAATGGTTTGACTCAGGTAAACATCCCACAATTAAAATAACCACCAATAAAGGGTTTACGCTCCAAGGCTCCTATAACCATCCAGTACTTACTCTCATAAAAGATGCAACTGAAAAACCAAAGTTGTCTTGGAGACTACTTCAGGATATACGAACTGAGGACATTGTTGTTATAGATAGGTCCACGGATATCTTATGGCCTGTT
Organism: Candidatus Daviesbacteria bacterium GW2011_GWA1_41_61; assembly: GCA_000997385.1. Lineage (GTDB taxonomy): Bacteria > Patescibacteriota > Microgenomatia > Daviesbacterales > UBA10151 > GWC1-40-9. Next base: position 152,335 of record LCBT01000003.1, on the reverse strand, counting down.
TCAGATCTTGATTTATCCTCCTACTATCCTGGGCCAAGAACTGACCGGACGAAACAAACCATTTTACCCCAAAAATTCACCCCAGAACTAGGTTTTATTTTAGGGAGTTTAGTTGCTGAAGGTAGTATTTCCGAAAATAAGATTGAATTTTGTAACGCTGACCCGGAATACATCAATAAATTTATTGATGCCTGGCAAAAAACATTTCCTGATTCTGTGTTACATCAGTTTATCCGCCAACCCAACTCATACGGCAAAAAAAACTATTTTCGTCTGGAATGCCATTACTTATATACTATAGATTTTCTAAAAAACATCGGGCTGACAGTGGGGCGTTCAAATATTAAAAGGATTCCTCACACCATCTTACTTTCTACTAAAAACACTGTTTCATCTTTTTTAAGGGGCTATTTTGAAGGCGATGGATCCATTTCATCTTCACAGAAGATGATTGAATTAAGCTGTTGCTCGGTCAGCGAAACACTCCTTAAAACTATGCAAATTCTTCTACTTCGCTTTGGAATTGATAGTACTAAACGATTCGATAAATATAGAAAAACCCATAAATTGTACTTACGAGGAAAAAGAAATATTCTTAAGTTCTACAAAGAGATCGGTTTTGTTGGAGAGCTAAAAAATAAAAAGCTCGAAGTTGTCATTTTAAATTACCAAAAAGATAACTCTTTGTTCGACTACGTTCCTTTTTTGGCTGATTATGTTAGACAACAAGTAGGTTACTCAAAGTTTTTAGTCAAACATAATTTTGACAGATATGGTAACTTACAAGTCCAAGCTCCCCAAGTATCTGAAATCTTTCTTAAAAAAACAGGAGAAAATTTAAAACCATTCCTAGAATACCTTATCACAAACGATTATCTGTTTGAAAAAGTAAGCCAGGTTAAAGAAAACGGCCTAGAGAATGTTTACTCTCTGAAAGTTGAAAGTGATTGTCATTCATTTGTGGCCAATGGATTTATCAATCATAATACCGAGGCCAGGTTATCGGCTATTGCTGATGAGCTACTCCGGGATATTCATAAAAAAACAGTTGATTTTGTAGACAACTATTCCGGTACCACCCAAGAACCGGTTTGGCTTCCTTCAATTATCCCTAACTTACTTCTCAACGGAGCTTCCGGTATTGCTGTGGGTATGGCTACCCAAATTCCACCCCATAACTTAGGAGAAGTGATTGATGCTCTATCTTATATGATTGATCATTCCCAGAAGGCAACAGGCAGCAGGCCCGCTTTGCCGCGAGGTGAGCAACAGGCAGAAGATGGAAAATTAGAACCTAAATTTACCAGTGAAGCTAATGTTGAAGACCTGATGAAGTTTATCAAGGGCCCGGATTTCCCCACAGGTGGATCAATCTATGATTCTCAAGAGATCTTAAATGCCTATGCTACCGGCAAAGGCAGGGTTGTCATGAGAGCTAAAGCTGAAATTGAAGAGACCAAAGGAGGCAGATTTGATATTGTTATTACCGAACTCCCCTTTCAAGTCAACAAAGCCAACTTGGTAGCCAGGATTGCTGAACTGCACAAAGAAAGAAAGGTGGAAGGCATTGCTGATCTTCGTGATGAATCAGACCGCCACGGCATGAGGGTAGTCATTGAACTAAAAAGAGATGCCCAACCGAAGTCAATTTTAAATAACCTCTACAAACACACTGCCATGCAGTCGGTGTTTAACGTTAATACTGTGGCTTTAGTAGACGGAGTACCTCATCTTTTAACTTTAAAGCATATTCTAGAAGAGTTTATCAACCATCGGCAAATGGTAGTCAGAAGACGTTCCGAGTTTGAACTGGAAGAAGCAAAAACCAGGGAACATATCCTGGAAGGGCTGATGATCGCTATTTCCAATATTGATGCTATTATTGACACCATCCGAAAAAGTAAAGATGCTGATGAGGCTAAAGTCAATTTAATAAACAAATTTAAGTTGACTGACATTCAAGCTCAGGCTATTTTGGACATGCAGTTGAGAAGGCTGGCAGCTTTAGAAAGGTTAAAAATAGAAGAAGAGCTGAAGATGGTCCGGGAAACCATCGCTTATTTGGAAGATTTGCTGGCCCATCCCGAAAAAATCTTAAAAGTTATCAGAGATGAACTTGTAAAAATTAAAGAAAAGTATGGTGATGAAAGAAAAACCCGGGTTTATAAATCCAAAGTCGGGGAATTCTCTGAGGAAGATCTCATTGCTGATGAGCCCACTATTGTGACTATTACTGATGGCGGTTATATCAAAAGACAAGCCCCTTCTACCTTTAGGGTTCAGGCCAGAGGAGGCAAAGGAGTTTCCGGCATTACTACTAAAGAGGCGGATGCTGTCAGCCATATCTTTCATACCATGACTTTGGACAACATCCTTTTCTTTACCGATAAAGGCCGGGTTTTCCAACTTAAAGTTTGGGAGATCCCGGAAACTTCCCGGATAGCCAAAGGCCAGGCTGTGGTGAACCTGATTAATATTGATCAAGGAGAAAAGATTACCGCCATTTTAACACTGCGGCAAAAAGACACTGCCAGATACCTCTTTATGTGTACCAAGCAAGGAAATGTTAAAAAGACTGAAACTTCCCAATATGCCTCTATTAGAAGAAACGGCTTAATCTCTATCAATCTTGACAGCGGAGATACTTTGGGTTGGGTAGTGCCAACCAATGGAGAAAATGAGCTGATTATTGTCTCTAAACTAGGCCAATCAATCAGGTTTACCGAAAAGAATGTCCGTCCCACCCACCGCGATACCTCCGGAGTCAGGGGAGTCAGACTGAGCAAAGATGACAGCGTGGTTTCCTTAAACAAGGTGTCTGACATTAAAGGAGATCAGTTGCTGGTAGTTATGGCCAACGGTTTAGGCAAAAAAACTCTCATCTCTTCTTGGAACAAACAGGGCAGGGGAGGAATGGGAGTAAAGGCTGCCCAGGTAACAAATAAAACTGGGCCCATTGTGACAGCCCAAATTATGGATAAGGATGGTGATACTCTGGTCTTAACTTCCAACAAAGGACAGCTCATTAAAATTAATATTAAAGATGTCCCCACTTTACAAAGACAAACCCAGGGGGTAATACTGATGAGGATGAGGGAGGGGGAAAGAGTGGTAGCAGCCACCATAGTTTCCCACCAGGAAGAGAAGGGATAGATTAGAATGTAACTATGAAACTAGGAAGCCTCAATCTGGATAAAAAAATCTCCTCCTTGGCTATTATTTATTTTACTATTGGCATACTTTTTTCTATCCTCTATGCTCTGTTTTACCACTGGCCGCCTTTATCCTTTTTTAGCCCCGGGTTTTATGCTGTAGTTTTTACCTGGCCTATTCAAGTTCCAGGCTTTATTTTTGATCTCCAAACCTACGGCTTCGCCGGCAAAATTCTCTATTAACCATGATATACTACCATTATGCCTAAGGTGGGAGCGCATGTTTCGGCTGCCGGGAATCTTAGTTTAAGCCTGGACAGGGCTTGGGAGCTGGGGGCCCAGTGTACCCAAATTTTTATCTCTCCTCCCCAACAATGGGCAAAAGTAAACCATTCTGATCAGATAATAGAGGAGTACCGAAGAAAAACCGAGAGTACTAAAATAAGCCCTAACTTTATCCATGCTGTTTACCTTATCAATTTAGCCTCGCCAAATCCGGAATTAGTTAGAAAATCTATTGATTGGTTAATCTACTCCCAAAAGTTGGCAGAAAAGTTGGGAATGAAAGGAACTATTTTCCATCTTGGTTCTTTTAAAAATAGTACTGAAGAAAAAGCCCTAAAACAGGTTATTGAGGCTATCAAGGAGATTTTAGGGAGTAGTGGACAAGTTAATTTAATTTTGGAAAACTCAGCCGGAGCAGGCAATCTAATAGGAGACAGCTTTCGGGAGATAGGGGAGATTGTACGACGAGTAAATGATTCCCGGGTAAAAGTTTGTTTGGATACCCAACATGCCTTTGCCTCAGGTATAGATGTTAAAAGTCAAGAAGGTTTGAATAAAACTTTACAGGAGTTTGATAGGGAAGTGGGGCTTAAAAATTTGATAGCTATCCATGCTAATGATTCCAAAACCGAGTTTAACTCCAAAAGAGACAGGCATGAAAATATTGGAGAGGGATTTATTGGACTGGAAGGCTTTAGAAATATCATCAACCATCCTATATTAAAAGATATTCCCTTTATTTTAGAAGTTCCAGGAGAAGGCTCAGGTCCTGATACTAATAACATCTTAAGATTAAAAAATTTAATCCATTAACGTCATTCTGGAGCCCGCCGAGGGCGGGCGATAGAATCTAAAAATGAGGAATAGTTATGTCTACATAATGACTAATTACACAAATACTACGATCTATATTGGAGTCACTAATAACCTTCTAAGGAGAGTGTATGAACATAAACAAAAACTTGTTCCTGGTTTTACAGCAGAATACAATTTAACTAAACTCGTTTATTTTGAAGTCTATGAAGATATTAAACTGGCCATTGCAAGAGAGAAATCACTCAAAAATCTGGTAAGGAGGAAGAAAAATCTGTTAATAGAGAAAGAAAATCCCTACTGGAAAGACTTATACGATTCCATTATTTAAAGATCCTATCGGTCGCTTCGCTCCCTCCAGGATGACGTTCATCCATATCCCATACTATTCCTTATTCCCTAAGTGGAAACTCTTATGGACATCTTTTAGGTGTTTACGTTTTTGCGTAGCAAAAAGGCAAGCTTTAGACGTTTATAATAAGTACTACTTCTACTCTCGATTACCCGAATGAAAAGATTTATGTATATCTTTTAAATGCTTATTGGTAACATGAGTATAGATTTGGGTGGTGGAGATATTAGAATGCCCCAACATTTCCTGAACTGACCTGATATCTGCTCCATTAATCAACAAATCTGTAGCAAAGGAGTGTCTTAAAGTGTGAGGCGTAGCTTTCACTGATAAACCTGCTGCTTTGACATACTTTTCCACTATCCTTTCAACAGATCTGGGAGTAAGCCTCATCTTCTCCCCATCATTTTCCGGATCTATTTTCCCCTGGTGTCTTATAAATAAAGGCTTAAAGTTGTCTTTCCTGCTTTTGATATACTGATCCAGCCATTTTACCGCCTCATCTGATAGAAAAACAATCCTTTCTTTGGAACCCTTACCAATGACCGGAAACTCCTGCCTGTCTAAATTAATGGTATCTTTGTTTAAAGAGGCCAGCTCCGACACCCGAAGGCCGGTGGAAAAAAGTGTTTCCAGTAAGGCTTTATCCCTCAAACCTGATTTATCTAAAACATCAGGAGCCTTAAGCAATCTCTTTAAATCAGTCTCATCCAAGACCTTAATAGGTGATGCCTCAGCTTCTCCCAGCTCAACTTTTTCTGCTGATAAACTGTTAACATCATGACGGGCTAAATACCGCAAAAATGCCCGCAGAGCAATCATAAAATAGTTTTGAGTCACCCTTTTTAACACCTCCCCGGTTAAAGGATCTTTAAAACGGGAAAGATAGAGACGGTACTTTCTCACCAAACCTAAATCAATCAAAGAAGGCTCAATATCGCCGGTAAAATCCAAAAACCTTTTTAGATAATGATCATAGTTTTGGATAGTTTTTTGAGAGGCTCCTCTTTCCAGTTCCAGATATTCTAAAAAATCAGTGATCAAAGCTGAGAGAGTCATAGATACAAACTATACCTAACAGGACTTTAAAGCAGTAGCAGCCCCAATATGCCAATTAAAATCAAGACGCTGCCCACCACTGCTAAAGCTAAAGTGTTTTCAAAAGCCCCGGACTGAGGTAGGGTAGGCGCTACTTTATCAGTATCTGTAACTCCACCTACAGGTTTGACTGCCTTACTACAAGCTCCGGTTCCCACTGTATAGCTGCCACTACTGACTTTACTTAAAATATCCGAGGTCGTCGCCCGGTCAACAATATTGGAATCACTGGTTTTTTCCTTATCATTAGGATCAAAATCAAACTTGATTTGGCTGACTCCGGTAGGAGCTGTATCAGTTACTTTAAAGTCAATCGTCGCCAAAGTCCCAACCCCTTGAAAAGGCAAACTGACAGAGGCTACTCCGGCAATGGCAATTTTCCCCTCACTATCAAAAATATTACTTTGGGGGTAACTTTGATAAACAGTACCATTTCTGATATCGGTAGCGGTAAAGCGGGTTGGGTCATAAAAAAGGATGGCGTCAGTTCCATCTGTTTGATTCCCTCCGGTGTCAACCTTAATCTCAACCGAGAAAGTACATCCCTGGTTAAATGTTCCGGAAGCCGGAGATAAAGACAAGCTTGCCGTTTGAGCCAAGGCAGGGAGAGCAATAAGCGATAGATTACCGGTGATAAGTAATATCAGAGTCAAAACATGCCAAAGCTTAAATTTGATCATTGTCTTCATGGTAAGATATTTACCTCCAGGTTTTCAACCTCTCCCAACAGATCCTTAGTAGTTTTGGACTCAATAACATTAGAATCCCGGGTATTCCCCAAGGTGGTAAAATCAAAAGCCACCTTGGCCTGACCGACTGCTTTGGCTTTAAAATTAATTAGACCAAATATCCCCCGAGCCAATGTTGCCTCACCCCTTCTGTTAACAGCTGAGACAGAGATAACCCCAGCCTTCTCATCCAGATCATTAAAAAGATATTCATGATAAACGTTGCCCGCAGTTACCGGTACGGCTGGTTTACCAGAGGTAACTACGGTTAGCAGTCTACTGTCATAATAGATAATCAAATCCGCTCCGTCAGAGAGCTTAGAAGAAGAAATATTAATCGTTACCGGAACAGTTTGGCCAACTTTGACAGTTTTTTGGGGAGTAGTTAAAGAAACTTTCGCCAAAGAAACTGGTTTGATAACATCCTTAGCAGCTTTTGAAGGGACATCTTTGCGGTCAACTTTAACTGCCGGCTGAGTTAAAACCCAACCTGCCCAAACTATCTCTCCGGCAATAACCGCCGCTACGGTAAAAATAATTAGTCTCTTAATACCACTGGCTGTAAAATTTGGCAGGATCATACTATATATGATTGAAGCACACTTTTAACAAACTGTCCAGGAACCTAAAACTTGGCATCTTCTTTGCCCCAATTGCTAATAAGACAAGAGTAATCCACGCTGTTAACCCGGGTGTCAGAGTTAAAATCACCGCTTCTTTGGACACTTTGGATTAAACTCCACTGTTGATAAAGTTTAGAGACATCAAAAGTATCAATCCTGCCATCAGGCAAACCTCCCCGGTTGCTGCTGATGTTGCCAACAGCCAACTCCAACATGGAGAGAACTGTTGTCCCTTCCAAGGCTGTAAAATCTAGCCGCTGGGCAACAGAACGGGGGGCTTTGACAAACATCGCATAGTCCCGGCCAATCTCTAGTTGAGGGGCAAAATTGGTCGGTTTACCTTTGTCGTTTAAAGTTATGGTTTGAGTATACAAAGGACGGCTCCCACCCTCCTTATCATAAATTGTGACCTCAACATCGGACAAAGAAAGGTTGGTTGGGGGAGCGCACTGAGCATAAGCGGCAAAACTAATGGTGGTGGTATCAATCAGACAACTACCCTCTAACTGCCGTCCATCATTGAAAGTCATCTCTACCGGAATTTCTCCATCTAATCTGGTGCTCACCCTGGCTATCACCGTAGATGTACTGCTGAGTACAGAAGAAGAGGTTGAAGAAGTAGCTGTCAACTGATCAGTCCAAGATTGAATCCGGGCAAGCTGATTATCCATCTTAACTGTAGCGCTGCCTGAAGCTCCAAAGTTAGCCCCGCTGATTTTGGCAATTGTCCCAATTCCGGTTAAGACATCATAGTTGCAGCTAAGGCTGTTAATTTTAGGAACAGGGGGAAGCAAGGTAATACTTTTTTGCCTGACATCCTTTCGGCCGGTGCTGTCGGTAAATTCTACAAATAAAGTCTTAATGCCGGGAGTGTTATTTAAAAAGGTATAAGTTAAATTTATCGGTTGGCTGTTATAGTTATAACTTGGGGCCTGATTTAAATCAGCTAAATTTTCCCCATAGCGGTAGGAGACAGTATAAATTGCCGGAGTAGGGGTGAGGGTGGGAGTAAGAGTTGGTGTGCTAGTGGGAGTTGGGATAGGAGTAGAGGTGGGAGTGGCGGTAGCAGTAACATTAGGGGGCAAAGTTGGAGTAGCAGTAGGTATGGGAGTATTAGTGGGAGTTAAAGTTATTGTAGGAGGAGATCCATAGTACAAGGTATAATTTCTTGTCCCTGATCCACTATTTGTCACTACCTGAGTTGGACTAATCTGGGTTGTACTACTATCACCAATAGTACAACCTGAAGCATTTAACTGCCATCCAGCAGCTAAGGTATTGCCAGCGCTTTTGGAATTAATGGTCGTAGTTATGGAGAAATTACTACCAGAACTGGTATTCCAATTATTAGTAAAATCTAAATTGGTTTCATCTTTACAGGTAGCACCCGAATCGTTCATTGCTACCCGATGGGAGTTTGTACCAGTGCCCAAATCTCTATACCCCACAGGCTGATTATCACTAAGATCCCAACCTAAATGAGTAATAGTAAGCGTACAGCTCCCGGTACTATAAGTATCAGTAAAAGGTGTTGATTGATAGTTATTAGTACAGGTATTATTCCCACCACAAGCGCAATCTCCTACCCACTCACCCCCCCAACAAGTTCCATCGGCATTTTTAAAACATTGAAGAGTACAATCCCTATCAGCAGGGCAACTAGGGTTATGGATGCCATCATTGGTGCATTGAGCATCACAGTTGCCTGCATAAGAAGTGGGTATTCCTAAAAAAAAAGTCGAAGCATAGGTTATTAATCCTAGAGTCAAAAATATAATAGATTTGTGCTTCATTAGCGTTCCTTTTACTCTCTTAAGGCCTTGGGTCTCCCAAAGGAGACCTTAGCTCTACTTGGACGGTAGGATCAGTGGTGGTGTAATAAGCCGGATCTGTTATCGGCAGAGTGGAGTTTACTTTAACACTGTCTCCCTTAAAAACAATTGGCGGTTCCTCGGCAGCTTTGGACCTTAGTCTTTGCTGCTCTTTAAGCAGGCTGACTGTTAAAGGTATGGACAAAGCAAAAATACCCAGCAATAAAAAAGCAATAAGATTATTTTTAGTTAAAAACTCCCGTCTAAAATCTTCCATTTTATGTGGTCAATCTTAGAGTAGGGTAGAAGCAGGCAGTTGTCAAGCTACCATGCATAAAAGAAGGTTCGCTGTTTTCAATCAGGCAAAATCTGGCAGTTTACCAGGCCAATAATTCGGGAAGAGATAAATATTGTACGACAACGAAAATAGAAACATGAGAAAGATTAAAAAAGCCGGTTTAGAACTTAGATATTTGAAAAAAGATTAAAAAGTTGGAAATTCAAATAACTAGACAATAATAGCATTTTACCAGCTGTCCGACTGTTCGGCAAGCCTAATCTAACCTCTGTAGAGCTTTCAAGAGACTTTTCAGGCATAAGGCCCTGGAAGGGCCCTAAAACGGCCGGAAGGGAAGTGAGACGTATGATACATCATTTAAGGATTAGATTGTTAGGACAACCTAATCAATTTATAAGCGATATTTAATAATCATCAGTAAAAGCAGTAAAAGCTAAAAAATTTTGGGAAAAAATTCTATTGGGAAGTGGCAAAATTAAGTACAATAATAATAATTTATTATCTTTAATTTTAAATCTTTAATTATTCGTCAACTGGCGAATCTGGGTCTCCCCCTGGACCTAGGCATCCAGAATGTCGCATAAGATACATTGTACGACATATATCGGGTAGAGCCCTATCCTAAGGGGAAGGGAGAGAAAGACGGATCTGAAGGTGAGAGCCCGCAAAAAGAGCTTATTGTGTCTTATGGCACCTCCATTTAAACCCCCAAACCTCTCTTCCCCAACAATAAGATCTTCCCCAACAATAAGACCGCTTATTTTTCACGCGTGAAAAGCAATTTAGCAATATCTTCAGGAGAGTAACAAGCAAGAAAAAGAGTACTCTACTCTCAATCCTCTCTAAAATAATTTAGCCCTGCTCTTTAAAAAAATAACTGATGATCTTTTGATGATAAAAATATACCCTATAGTTTTTATATAAACTTATCCACAATTTTCTTCAACTATATCATACTATATCAATTATGTGTAAGAATTACCTCAAATAAGTACCCTCTCTCCTCTATTTGATCTCATCCTACCCAAGAGGTAGTAATAGCAGCAATAATAAACACTAATACCCCCCACCCGACATACTCCCAGACTATTCCCCTGGTCAGCCTCTCCCTTAAAGCATGGGTGGTAATACCCAGGGTAATAAAGATAGTAGTAGCAAGCATCAAGGAAGCCATAGCCTTAGAGATAGGCCAAAAAGACAGCGCCAACCCCAGTTCAGCCACTAGAAAAGCCAGGATCAGTGAGTAAATCAAAATTGAGGCAGTGATTCCCTCCATTTCAATTGACCAGATAAGATGCAGGATTAAGGGAAAGCTCAACAAAAATATCAGTAAAGCATTCCAAATAAAAATTAAGTTAAAAGAAAAAATGACGTTAAATAACAGATAGGCGGTGATTAAAGTTAAGACAAAAACAGTCGTTGAAGCCACCCGGTAAAGCGGGATGGTCCGCATGGAAGCGACATTAAAAACATTTTGAGAAAGCAACAAAGTATAAAAAGTTATACCAAAAAGGACCGCCACCGGCAGTCTGGACCACCAACTGAGAGGCAACAAGAAATAATAGCTGGCTGCAGCCAAAGTAAATAAAGTAGGAAGGATCATTAAAACTACCGCCTTTAGCCTGTCTAACCCCTCCCATAAAGCCCACAGGGATGTCAAATAGGCTAAAATAGTTAAACCACCAATAAATTTGTAGGTTAAATAGATAGGCACAAGCTGAGTAGACAGCAAACCCAGCGACAAAATAATTGAAGTAAGAATAATTTTATGACGCTTGCTTAAATTAAAATTCATAACCTCATCACTTCGCTGCCAGTTTTAAAACATGACAAATAGCAATGGCAATAGCGTCAGTGGCATCATCAGAGAACTTTTTTTGGCTCCTTTTTAAGCCTACCATGGGCCGGAGCAGCTCTCTACTCTTCTGCCCATTTTTACCTAAAAACTTTCTCACCCCATCATGGACCTGTTTTTTATCAGCCCTCCCTGCTCCAGCCACCATCAGTTTTACCTGAAGGCCGGTGTATTCATGAATGGGAATCTGTCTCATGCCAGCAGATAGCATGATCACTCCCCTTGCCTGTCCGACAGCAATAGCTGTCTTAGTGTTAGCTCCAAAAAATAACATCTCTAAAGAGATTATATCGGGCTTAAACTTTTCCACAATATCCTCTATTTGATGATGAAGTATTACCAGCCTTTGGGGCATGGGTAAATCCTTAGGGGTCGAGATAAAACCATAATCTATAAGCCCAATACCATAGTCAAATTTTCTGCCCAAAATATCATCAGGCACTCTGATAATTCCATATCCAGTAGTAGCAGTCCCCGGATCAATACCTAAAATAATCATTATTACTGCTCGCTTGCAGAACCTTGCCTTTCCTCCAATAAGTTATCGGAAACATCAAAATTAGCATAGACTTTTTGGATATCATCCATTGATTCCAGTTTTTCAGTAAAATCCATCACTTTTTTAGCTGTCTCCGGGTCGTGAATATCCACTAAAACATTAGGCTTATAAACTATCCCTGACTCTTCTACTTCAAAACCAACCTGAGTAATTTTATTACCCATAGTATTTAATTCTGGGCTTTCTGTATAGACTAAATATTTTTGTATATTCTCTTCCACAAAATCTTCCACATCCTCAACTCCCAAATCTATTAACTCCAACATTTCCTCTTCCACACTCCCCCCTTTACCTTTCACCTTAATTTCCCCTTTTTTATCAAACATATAGGAGGTACTTCCCTGTCCCCCTAAAGATCCTCCTGACCTTTCAAAAAGGTTCCTTATCTCTTGGTTGGTTCTTAACTTGTTATCTGTTACTCCTTCTACTAAAAAAGCTACTTTGCCCGGCCCAAAGCCCTCATAAATTACCTCTTCTAAAATTTGGCCAGGAAGTTTACCTAAGCCCCTATCTATGGCCCTTTGGATATTTTCCTTGGGCATATTAACTTTCCCGGCATCTTCTAAAGCAGCTCGAAGCCTGGGATTAGAGTTGGGATCACCAGAGCCACCGGTTCTGGCAGTAATGGTGATCGCATTAGCAATTTTAGTGAAGGTCTGGCCTCTTTTAATATCCGCCACCCCTTTTTGTCTCTTAATTGTTGACCACTTACTGTGTCCACTCATACAAGCTTAGATGATAGCGTTTAGTGTCCAGTTTTTCAAGGACATGAATATGCAACCCCCGAGGTTGAACAAATTAGAAGTGTGATAACTGAAGTGATATATTGCAAAAAAAATAAACTCTCATTAAAATCTTTTAGTTGATGGACGAAAATCCTTCTGACCTTCTCAAGCAGGCTATCGATGCTGCTTTATCATCAAATTGGGAAGAGGCTATCAAACTAAACCAACAAATTCTGGAGGTAGACCCCAAAAATACAGATGCTTTAAACCGCTTAGGACGAGCCTGCTTTGAAGTGGGAGAGTTCACCAAATCTAAAAAAAACTTTCAGTATGCCTTAGAATTGGATCCCTATAACCAAATTGCCTATAAATTTTTAAAAAGAATTGACACCTTTTGTAAAAAGGGTCACAAAATGCCTTTGCCTCACAATTACTCTCCTGTCAACAGTGAGCTGTTTATTGAAGAGCCGGGAGCTACTAAGATTGTCGGTCTCCTAAAAGTAGCTGAGCCTCAAAAGTTATCCCTGCTTTCGGCGGGAGTGTTAGTTAATTTAATAGTCAAAAACCGCTATATTGCTATTACCGATCAAAACGGAGATTATCTGGGAGTCCTGCCGGATGATCTGTCCCACCATTTAATCCGTCTTATTAGAGGAGGTAATAAATACCAAGCCATTATTAAAAATATTAAGACCAACAGCCTGTCAATATTAATTAAAGAAGTTTACCGCTGTCCCCGGTTTAAAAACCAACCTTCATTCCTAGATGGTTTAAATGTTAATTTAGCCTATTCTTCTAATTTAATAGTCCATGCTGAGGATGAAGAAACCGCCTTTAATGAAGGTGATGAAGAAGAAGTTATCTAGCTCCCACCAAGTCCAAAATCTCAGAAGCAGTTAAAAGGGGAAAAATTCCCTTGCCGGCAATAACAGTTAAGTTATGAGGAAGAGCCCTGTCTTGATAAAACTTTACCAGCTGAGACACCGCATATGGTTGAGGCAAAAGCGCTAAACCTGCCTCTCCTCCAATCTTAGAAAGGCTTTCTTGTAACTCCTGAGCTTTTTTTTGGTTTGCCGCCACCACTACTGCCCTGATAACCGACTGGAAATGGGAAAGCTTAGGCTGGACTACAACTTGCCACCAAAACTCCTCCTCAACCTGAAGTTGGGGAAATTCCTTAAACAGATTATTTAAGGATAAGGGAGCTGAAGGAGAGTGTTTGGTACCTACTTCCCAACAGGTAACACCTGTAAGATGCTGGGGAGTAAGTTTCTGGCTGTAATCTTCCAGTTCTAACAAACCCAAGCGGGTAGAAAAGGGTTGTAATAGGTTAACCGGACCAAAGACTACCAAGGCTGATTTGGACCCCTTAAAAAGCCTTTCCCAGGACAAAATTAGCCCTTCCTTTAAAATCTCCTGATGGAGAGATTGGATAATCTGTTCCGTTAAAGCCTGAGGCTGACGGATCAAAAACAGGGAATAATCCACTCCTAAACCAATAGTAGTTTCCCGGTAATCCTCCATTGATTTATACGCCAGAATCAAGGAAACCAGCAAAACAAGAAAAAAAAGTGCAAACCAAATAATCATTTTCTTAAGTTTAGACTATAGTATATCAGGAGAAACCGGAATATTAAATCCCCGGACGCTGAACAGTTTTAAGGAAAAAATCTTCTCCCAAAACCACATTAGCTTCAGCCCGGGAAGAGCTTAAAACAGGATCTCCCTCCGAATTAGCGCACGGATCTTTTAAGCAATAAGGAGCAAAAACCTGAGCCAAGCGGGTGGTGGTATAAGAAGCCGGACCGGAAACCAGGCTGTCTTGACGCCTCAGTGAAGCATTGGCGGTAAAAATAACCCTGCCCCCCATATTAGTGACCATCCGGGCGGCCTTTTCTGCCAACTGAGGATGGTCTGTAGCATTAAAGATTCCGATAGTTAAATCTGACTCCTCCATCAAAGAATCATGGATTTGATCGGAGAGAAATTGATCTAACCTCAAGCTATCAATGCCCAAAACCCGGCTCCCATCAGCTAAAAGCAGCGATTTGGTAATCGGAGACTGCCCTAAATCAGTGATTTTGACCTTATCGCCTCTTACCCCCCGCACCTTAAGCAGCAGTTGCATCATCTCCCAAAAGCTTAAATCAGAGCGGCTCTGACGAAGCAGATTAAACCCGCCTAAAGGCTCCTTACGAAGTTTTTCCAACACCTCCTCAGTTGATAAGTCAGCAAAATTTCCGGAAGTTACCACATAGCCATCTACCGGCAAATCAAAAGAGGTGGTAATTGTGGCTTTCAGTAAAGCCGCTCCCAGAGGTGGTTTCTCTGCCTGTCCTAAATCATAAATACTTCTGGCCGGCCAACGGCCAAAGTTAAAAGGCAGATCTAAATAAGTATCCTCAGGAATTTTAATGGCAACCATGGTCTTACTTGCAGGATTAAAAGAGAGGACAAACAGCTCTTGAGATTTGACAACTAAATTTAAAGTGGAATTTCCGTTCCAATTGTAGTTTTTACCGGTCTCCTCCAAGTCTGGGGAATAGGGTTTGGTGAGCCCTGTAGTAAAGGTGATTAATTTTCCCAGCACTACTAAGCCTACAATAAGCAGCAAAACATAAAGGCCTAAGTTGATTTTATGGCGGGTTTTGGTTTGAAGCTGGTATTTTTTCCAGCCGGCTTTTTTCTTAGATTTTTTAGAGACTGACCCGCTCATATTTTGAAAACCGAATCCGTCTCTTCGGCCTTTTTTATTTACCTTCCTTTTTTCCTTTGCCAATTATTTGGGGAGGAACAAAAGCCGGTGCAAGACCAGAAGAGCTGCTCCCTTCCTGGCCTTTTTTCCTTTTTTTCTTCTCCCCCTTAAAAAAACCACTACTTCCCACTATTTTTCACCTCCTTGGTTCACCATAGCTTTAACGCAGACTACCTAATTTAAAAAATAAATTATTACTGATAACGATAATAACCCCAAGCCAGAGTATAAGATTAAACTAGAAGATAACTCAATTAAGTTTAAGCCAGCTAAGGTTAAAAGTAACCCGGCTATGGCTGTAACACTAACAAAAAGGATCTTCTTAATATTCCCCACAACTTTAGTTTAGGCAAAATCTGATCTTAAATCAAGGGGTATAGATTACTCAAAAGCGAGGTGGTTACGGGATAATTTGTTCAGCTCTATCTCGGAACGGTCTTTGAAGAATTTCATTTCCGGCCAGTGGTCTTTTAAAACCTGGGCTACAAAGTCACCGGAGACTACCTCCGGCAAGATGACATAATCCGCACCTAACTTATACAGGCTTTCAGCCTCATCCGGTGAAGAAGCCCGCAAAATAGTAATGGCCTTGGCCTTCCTTCTTTTCAGTTCAGAAAGTAACATCAAGTTGTCATCAATATCGGCAGCAGTAGAAATAATCAGTTTACTATTTTCCAGATTTAAAAAATCCAAAATCTCCGGATCTCCCAAATCTCCATACAAAGCATGAACCTTTTCCTCTATTAGCTTTTTGATCACCCGCGGATTAAAATCCAACACTAAAAAGGGGATCTTCTCTCTCTTTAAAAATTTAATAACCTCTCCTCCCATCCGGTGGGCTCCGATTAAAATAACATGGTTTTCTAAACTTACGTCTCCCAAAACACTTTCAAGTTGATGCACAAATCCCCCACGCTCAAAAAAACTCACCACCGGAACTATCTTTTTATAAATAATTTTTGAGTAAGTAATCATAATCGAGGAAGCAATAATCGAGATGACTCCGGTTAAAGCCATGGCAGTTAAGGCTGCCTGGGAAACGATCCCTAAATTAAATCCCACAACCATCACAATTAAGGAAAATTCCGATACCTGAGACAGGCCAATAGCGGTATTAAAGATGGTATGTTTCCTAAACCCAAACAAACCTAAAATCAGCAAAAAAATGGTGGGTTTGATTACTAAAGCATAAACGGTAAAAATAAGGATTAAAGGCAGCACTGATCCAAGATGCTGGAAAACCACCTGTGATCCCAGGTAAACAAAAAAGAGAGTTACAAAGAAATCCCTGAGCGGTTTAACCTTCCCCTGGATTTCGAAGTGAAAAGGCGAGTTAGCCAAAGCGATCCCTGCCAAAAAGGCGCCGATGACTACGGAAAATCCCAAAAGAAGTGAGGCAGCCACAAAGACAAAGCACCAAGCTACGGCAGAGAGAAAGAGAAGTTCCGCTGATCTGGCTACTGCCGTAAAAACTGTTTCTAAAACATATTTGGCCAGGCCAAAAGCCAAAACCATCAATATTGCGCCTTTAATAAATAAAGCAACCAGCGGAAAGTTACTTTGCAGTCCGCTATCCAAAAAAGAGCTGCCCACCGTCATCACCATCAATAAAATAACTGCCACCAAGTCCTCAAGCAGTAAAATCCCCACACCTAATTTACCATAAAGTGAACTTAAATCTTTTTTCTCCAGCAGAAGTTTAACCACCACTATAGTGGAAGAGAAAGCTAAACCTGCTCCAAGGTAAAAGCTTTCCCCTTCCGAAAACCCTAAAGCTTGGGCTATAACAAAACCAGCCATGGTGGAAAAGATAATTTGGCCCAGCCCGGCAGCAATAATCGGTTTCCCTAAATTTTTAATCTCCTTCATATCCAGCTCCATGCCCACAAAAAACAGTACCAAAGCAATGCCGATCTCCGGCATAAAAGTTAAAACTTCAGAGTGGGAGATATCAAAAACTTGAAACAGGGATAAAAGCAGTCCAGCCACCAGATAAGATACCAAAAGAGGCAGGCGGAATGATCTGACTATAAAGCCCAAGGCAGCTGAAAGCCCCAAGACTACAGCCAGTTGTAAAAATAAAGAATTTGTCCCCTCCATATATATTTGGACTAATTCGGCACATACCCCCTTTTTAACAATAGTCCTACTACCGAATTGTCCACCACATATCTTTCTTCTGCTATATAGTAATTTTTTACTTAACTTTCTCTAAACAACTCAACACTTTCTCTAAGTCTTCTGGTAACTTGCTTTCCAGTCTTATTCTCTCCCCTGTCTGAGGATGGTTAAACTCCAAAACAGAGGCATGCAAGAATTGTCTGGGACACCATCGATGATCCAACCTGACAGTCTTTCTCCCTCCATACTTGCTGTCAGCAACAATGGGAAACCCTAAGTACTTTAAATGTACCCTAATTTGATGGGTCCGTCCAGTCAGGGGTTTACACTTTAAAAGGGTAAATAGTTTATAGTTTGCAGTTTGCAGTTTTTTGAATTGAATTTTGGTAAAGCCTTCAAAGATCTTTTCTAATATCTCATCACTCATAACCAATAATTTTTCCGGTTTATACTCAGTTACAGCTTCCCGACCTTCAATACCTGATCCCTCAACCACCACAAACTTCTCCCTGTCTCCGGGGTTTCTGATAATAGGAGCTTCAACCCTGCCTCCTTTTTCTACCCGCCCGTGAACCAAAGCCAGATACTGTTTGGAAACAGTCCGCTCTTTAAATTGAGATTGAAGGTTTTCAAAAACTTCCGATCTTTTAGCTACCAAGATAAGCCCGGAAGTATCTTTATCCAAACGGTGGACAATTCCGCCACGCTCCAGGGTTGAGCCTTGCGAGACTAAAATATCCTCCAAAGTAGGTTCCTGGTGGGTCTCTGAAGTAGTTACTACCAATCCGGGAGGTTTATCAAAAACTGCTAGAGAGTTGTCTTCCCAAACAACTTTAAGAAGTAGCTTTAGTGCCATTCTTTTGAAGGTAGCTGTTAATTTCAATTAAAACTTCATCAGGATTCATGGCTGATTTAATGAGATAGCCGTTAGCTCCCAGATCAAAAGCCTGATCAATCACCGCATCATGGCCTAAGTTAGTCAAAGCTACAATAGGCCCGTTAGGTTGAGCCACTGATTGAATCTTTAAGTCACGCAGAATTTGCAGTCCGTCTTTTTTAGGCAGCATAATATCCAGTAAAATTAAGCTCCAGCCTCCCTGGACAATCTTTTGCAGAGCCACTTCCCCATCAGCTGCCACATCTACACTGTAGCCTTCAGAGGTTAAAAGTTCCTGATAAAAATCCCGGAGGAACTGGTCATCTTCAACAATTAAGATTCTTTTATTCTTTTTCTCATCCATAAATTAGAATATACCACAATTGGCAAGTCCTTGCTAGTCAGTTTTTAATATCACTACTTGTAATCTAGTCATTCCTTGTCATAAACTCCAATTAGATGATAAAGTGGATTGCTGGATTATCCTTACTGCTGGTTTTTTCTCTTGTCTTCTTTTTCCCACCTCCAGTTTCTGCTGCCACCATACCTTACACCATCACCACCGGTATTCCCAGACTATCCGGCACTCATCTGAGGCAAATACCAGCCAATCAGAACTTTCCATGTTTCCATAAATGGCTGTATTTCTGATTTTATCTCAGTAATTCTTTTTTCCACCAGTTGTTCATTTCTATGTATGTCAAAAGTACCAGGAAGATGGAATGAGTAGTTATGCAATAAAAATATCAGTCTGTAGGATTCATCTGATTCATATTCAACTCCAAATTCTGCTTTGATATATGTTTTGAGGGATGAGATGTCCCAGAACTTACTTGGGATGCCATAATCTGAGGGTGGCTGTTTAAGGATGCTCCCAATTTCCTCTTTTTGTTCCCTGGTCAGTTTCGCTGCATGCTGATTGTTAAGGTATTTGGGGAACAAGGAGGCAATGCGTTCTTTCTGGAATGCCTTAATCCACCGGTAAACTGTTTGTTCGCTGGTGAGTAAAATCTCTGCTATCTCTCCAAAAGTATACCCTTTACTGACAAGAATTACAGAGTGGGATCTTAAACGTATATCTTCACTTAAAGGTTTACGATAATGCTGGATTACAAGCTCCAACTCATCTGATGTTAATTGGATAGGATGGGTTACTTACTCAGCATACCATACCCATAGTATTATCATTCTGTTTTGGGAATGCTATAGGTGTTTAAAGCAGACTTAAAGGAAACTTCTCCAAGAGAAGTGAATAATTTTTTCGTATTAAGCGGTTTCTTTTTCTTAAGCTGACTGGCAGACAAATGTATTGTTCTAGCCTGAACTTTAGTAGAAGGATTCAAAGGTTGACTATTCTGCTGACCAGTAAAGAGTTTAGAAAATAACATAAATAATTAATATCAAATGTCTACTAAAATAGTATGACACTTTAGTAACAAAATTGTAATGGTCTAAGTTGTT
Source organism: Candidatus Daviesbacteria bacterium GW2011_GWA1_41_61 (assembly GCA_000997385.1). Lineage (GTDB taxonomy): Bacteria > Patescibacteriota > Microgenomatia > Daviesbacterales > UBA10151 > GWC1-40-9. Next base: position 132,822 of record LCBT01000003.1, on the reverse strand, counting down.
TGTCTTTCCCAATCCTGCTTTTTGGTAATCCAACTATAATTCTCGTTAATATTACCAGAACCATCAAGAAATTTTAATCCTTGCACCTGTAAGACTTGACTGTTCACATCAGTATATTCAACACTCTCAATAACAGCTAATTCTACAGATATTTCTTCTACTTTTGGTTGTAATTGATTACCTAGAGAGAGTGGAATGTTTGGTTGTACTTTCTTAAACTCTGTTATTGGACTAAAGAACTCATCAAGTTGTAATTCAACCTCATATTTATTAAATAGTTCCCAAATTAAACCTTCTATTTCTGGCTTCTCTTTCTTTATCTTTAAACCATATTTCCCTGCCTCATCCCTATTTATTGGATGATCGTGTGCAAGAAGTTTAGAACTAAACATTTCGACTATCTTTGTGATCTTTTCTTTATCGCTATTTTTCTTCATATGAAGACCTAATAAATCTTGAGCATACCGTCTTGCTAATTGGGATCCCCTTTTAGAAGCACCAAGAGCTAAGGGGTGTATCCTGTTGTCGGACTGTGAAAGTAACTTGAGAGATTCAACGAAGCTAGATTCACTTTTTAAACCAAAATCCTCTTTTAGAAAATTTATGTAAGAAGCAATATCTTCTACTTGAATAGGCAATTTACTTGCACCTTCTGAGGGGTTAAATACATTACGTGACTGTGGATCGGTTGGACCTAAACATGATCCAGGAAGCATAACTATGGAATCTGCCCCAAGGGCTATAAGGGTAGCAGCACTAAAAGCATGAAGCGGAATTAAAACATTAAACTCGCTCGAAAATTCCCTAATTAGATGAACTAATCTCCAAGCAAAGGTAACATCTCCACCAAAACTATTGATCAGCAAATCAATTTTTTCCTTCTTTTTTATTTGGTAAAGATGATCGTAAATTATCCTTATATCTAATTGCGACATTTCATACCCGATCCCTTGTCTTGTTGCTCCAATATAAGAAATAACCTTAGAACCTCTTGCTTTCTCTAAGGAAGCTATTAATTTTAAACGATCTGCCTTAGCCATTTAGCTGAAGAATACTAATAATTCTCAGTAAAGTAAAGAATAGATTTGAACAGGTACGACATTTCGGGTAAACTACACACCCTGAAATAGTTCGGATAGTGTAATTTTAAGTGCTTTAGCAATTTTTACGAGCTTATCAAGTGTTGGATTTCGCTCCCCTCTCTCAACAAAACCCATATAGCTTCTGTCAACACTTACAAGGTCTGCTAGATCTTCTTGGGTTAGTCCTTTTTGCTTTCGAAGCTCTTGTACCCTTTTACCAAATTTTACATGAATTGAAGATACTGACATCTTTTTACCACCTGTGACTTAGGTTAGGTAAAAAGGGACTGACAGACCAGCTTCTGCTTGTAGCATTTTGTGCTACAATAGCTTCATAAATAAAACTGCCCGACCACAAACGGAGGGTTATAAAACTACACTGCTATGGTCGGGTTTTTGATTGGAAAAAATGAATATGAAAATGAAGAGAATATTAATATTAGTTGTAGCCATATTATGGGTAATTTTAATTACAACTGATTCTTATGCCGTTGAACATTCGGTAGGTATAATCGAAACAGCCAATGTGCAACTAACAAAAGACGTAATAAAAACAACTATCCTTTTAAATTCATACAGCTTATCTGTTAATAATACGTCCTACTTAAAAGGGAAGCCACTTCAGTTTCAGGGACTTTTAGAAGATAACACTCCAATTGTAACTCAGTCAGTAAAAGTAGGATCAAAAGACAAAGAAGCGTTAGCGATCAAATCACTTAGCCCAAAAGTGCCGAAAAAGGTTTCTGAAAATGGAACTATAGTGACTCTTACTTCTGACTATAACCTTAAAAAGAATGTTGTAGAAATTAAATATGATTTTGAGGCCTCCCCATCTGGAAGATGGACAAAAGCAAGAATTTTGCTCCCCGCATTTGATCAAAAAAATTTTCCTAAAGAAAAACTAAAGTTCTACTCAAATATAAAAGGAGCGTGGGAAGATATTACCTCTTTGTCTGCTCCCCGGTTCTTTGGACAATCATTGGCAATTATTAATTCTGAAACGGGAAAAGGTCTAGCGTTCCATTTTACCGGTTCGCATGCATATATAGTCTTAGATCAGGATAAGGACATATTTCAGCTAATATTAGAACACGTTTCTTCGGGAAAGAAATATCTAAACAAAGGGGGTGGGGAAATCTTTATCGTACCGTTTGAATATGGAACCGGGGAGAAAGTAACTTCACCCCTAATCTATAAGGGAGATAACCCATTTGGTGTCGACACTTATCTTCTCTATGAAGCTGATGATATTCATAGCGTATTTAGTGAAAACTTTGTAGAAAGATTAAAATATTTTGAAGAACTTAAATCGTTCGATCCTGACTTTAAAACTACGTTCGTTGTGGTACCTGATATTTTTGATAATCGTAGCAAGCTACTAGATACCAACCTACTTAGCAGTCTTAAAAATACAGGCTATATAAGGTTCGGCATGCATGGAACCTATCATGCCTACCCAACTGATGACCCATCAAATCCTGAGCATTTTGATACAGGGTTAGTTGATTTCAGTGGACCAAATAGTAATAATCAAGAGTGGCTCGATTCAATCATTAAAAAAGGAATTGGTATCTTAGATAGTCAAAACATACCACATACAGTATTCCGAGCTCCACAGTATAAGTATACTGAAGAAAGCCTTTTGGTCTTAGCAGATAATAACGTAAAACTTGCTCATGTATGCGAGAACAGTCCGTTATTTAAGTTCTCTCCTACCGTAATCGAAACTCCGTTAGGAAATCGTATGGTACTTATAAACGATGATCCGTGCAATAAAGGAGTTCTCACTTCGATTTTAGACAAAAAATCATACCAAAGTATTACCTTTAGTCCTTTACTTGTTTCCTTAGGGAAAGAAACAAGCTTTCATGTCCATATCTGGGAGCTTTGGTCAGGACAAAATCCTTATGACGGGAACGCATTTTACAAAACCTATGATGCATTGACTAATTTTTTGACCCAACTACAAAATAATAATACCTACTACCGATGGTTTTATGGAGAAGATGTAGCTAATTTTTACCTTGAGCGAGATGCGATCATTTTAAATGACATTGAAAACGACGTACTCTTAGATAATGAAAAGAGAATTCAGCTTATTGTATCAAGACCTGTCTCTGAAGGACAGAATTTACAGGTCATTCTCCCGAATGGTAGATATGTGGAATCAGTAACTTTGAATGGAAAACACTTACAGTTTTTCCATCGATCTGAGGGTTTAGCCCGGATAATCCTGCCTTCATTGGTTGCTGGTGACTATGAAGTACAACTCTTACTCTCCTCCATGAAAAACCCTTCCACTGTATTGGCGAATAATTACCATGTTTCTGTTCCAAAGGTAAAAAAAGAAAATTCTCCTAAACCCTTAAATTTTAATTTGAAGCAAGTTTCTAATTTTATGAATAGTCAGACGCTTATCTTTGCGATGTCGGTAACAACCTATCTCGCATTTCTATTATTTGGGTTGGTCACTTTTATTAAAAATAGTCGTAAGAAATAATATGCATGTTCTATTGCTGGCCATACTCACATTTTACGGAATATTAAGCTTATCTCATTTTATATTTCAAATGCTTATCGCTCACGCAAATCACCGACGCCAGGATAAAGAGAAGAGGAAAGAATTACCAGAAGAGTTTACATACCCTTCAGTAAGTGTAATCATACCATCATATAACGAGAACCCCAGGTATATAAAAGATTGCGTAGAATCAATTTTAAAACAAAATTATCCTAATGATCTGGGAATATTTATAGCTGATGATGGATCGAAAAACATTGAGCAGCTACAGGGTATCTATCATTATTACGCAAGAAAAGGCTGCACCTTATATCTCGCAGAGAAGAATGTAGGTAAACGTCACGTCCAAAAGATTGGTTTTGATCAGTGTCACGGAGAGATTGTTGTTACTGTTGATTCAGATACAGTTATAGATGTTCCTTATGGCGTAAAAAATTTAGTGGAATCATTTAAGGATCCGACAATAGGAGCAGCAACAGGAAATGTAACTGTAATAAATCGTTATGACAATATTCTCACGAAATTAATTGAACTAAGATATTGGACAGCCTTTCATCAAGAAAGAGCAGCTCAAAGTTTTTTTGGAGTTGTAATGTGTTGTTCTGGTCCCTTTGCTGCTTACCGGAAAAGCCTGATTGAAAATGTGAAAGAAAAATACGTCTCACAGTGTTTTCTAGGGAAGAGTTGCACCTTTGGAGACGATAGGCACCTTACTAATTTAATTTTAGAACAGGGCTATAAAGTTGTTTTTAACAAACATGCAAAGTCCTATACCCATGTCCCCAACACATTAAAAAGATATTTAAAACAGCAAAACCGATGGAATAAAAGTTTTTACAGGGAGTTTTTCTGGACCATAAAATATCTCCCTAAACACCATCCATTTATGGCTTACGACCTAATAATTTCAGCTATTTTACCCTTTTTACTAACTTTTGCTCTTTTAGTAATGCTTTACCAGGTAATAATTTTAGGAGAGACACATCTAATCTTGAATTATATGTCTTTACTTCTAGGGGTAGCCTTTCTTCGGTCATTATACGGATATTATCGTACCGGAAATAGGGAGTTCTTTATCTTCCCGATATATGCATTGATGCATATATTTCTTTTAATCCCAAATAGGGTTTGGGCAATACTAACTATTAATAGAACACACTGGGGTACTAGATAATTTTGGAGAACCTACTTCTAAGATACTTTAAGATAGAAGATGAATATCATTTAATTGAACCTGTTTTAAGTGATTTTAGGCAGGTTATCAGCTTGCAAGCCAAAAGAGATGGTAGCGATTTGGATGGCAGACAGTATACAATTAAAACACTAACCCAAAATCTGGAAGGTAATATTAAAAAAGGAGTTGTGACTGTTGTAGTCCCTCATGATGAGGATAAAAGATAGGCAAAAGATCTATTAATTAAAGATGAATCAAAAAGGTTTTACTTATCTGTTACTTATTGTTGGACTAGTAATCTTAACTGGAGCAATCGGTAGTGTGTACTATTTTTATAAACCTCAAACCCTTGGTGTTCCCTCTACAAATAAGACAAAAGAGGTGCTTGTTACCCCTACTGTTTCTACACCAAAAGAGGACATTGATCCAATTTTAGCTAAATGCAATAAAGATCTGGACCTCTGGTCATTCCTCCCAGAAAATCTTAAAAAAGAAACTTATAAAAAAGGTGTGGTACCACCAGGTGAAGCTACTTACGATCTTTCTCCTCTTGCATGGACAAAAGATTGTAATAAACTAGCTTTTTTACTTGAGCTGGTGGGTCGAGGTGGAGGTGCTTACCAAGAAGAGGATTTTAAACCAAGAGGAGTCTATATCTTTGATAATAAAAACCAAAGCATCAAAGTAGCACGATTAATTGCAAAAAATGTTTCTATAGACCCCAAGGTTACCGATTCTAATTATTGGTCTGGTTCAGACGAGTATATTTTTGTAGAAATTACTAACCCGTTAAAAAGTGAATTTAGTGGTAAAAGATACAAATATGATGATAAAACTGGCCAGGTAACATTAGATAAACAATTCTATGAGGAATAAGTTGTTTTTAAGAACTTCTATTTATTAACACCACCTCTGGGAGCTCTAGTGACACCATTTCAGGAATAGCCACTAAAAGTTTACTGGTTAATGATGAATACAACATTTTTAACTTCACCTTTAATGATTTTAATCAAGTTGTTCCTTTGGAAGCCTGGAGGAATGGTAATGATACTGATGGGAGGACATATAAAATCAAGGCTATAGCAGAGGATAATGCTGGTAATATTGGGACAATGGAAAAGATGGTCTTAGTGGCCCACGACCAAAAAAATTAATTATTGTTTAGCAGGTTTTTTTAATAGTTTTAAGATTACTTTCCATAGAAGAAAAATAATTGCAAACCAAAAAGCAATATTGATGATGGTTATTAATATTGCTTTAAAACTTAGAGTTTGATCTAAGCATAGGTTAAGCGGAAGACCTGTATACATACACGTATCATAAATATTAAATGAACTTATAAATTATATTAAGCCAGAGGTTATAAATACGGCAATACTTAATATCAGGATAATGATAAATGCTTTTTTGCTCATATTTAAAACTTATCACAATCTTGAAAATGCAACAACCTCACCACCTTCTGAAGTCTTGTATAACAATATTTTCCATGGCTCTTCCATCATCCCATTATAAAACTGCTGACTTAAGTTTAGTCTTCTTTTAAAAAAGGGTTCTTGCTGTCAAATTTTAACTCTGGAACTTGATTATTTATTACGTCTTCCGAGATGTTATATCTTAGAGCATATAACTTGTCTACAGCACAAAATAGTGCCTTACTAAAATCCAACTCCATTTTACTTGCTACTTCTTCCACAGACTCTTTTGACTTGCCCTCAATCTCAACATAAGGCTCTAAGAAGGGCCATTCATCAATGGTAATTTCAACACCCCCCAATTGCCAAAGTTCTCGTTTACTTTCCTGATAAGCTCTTTTTCTACATCCAATTAAATCAAGCAGTTGCTCTGCTTTTTCGAAATCGTCTATTTTCAAATAAACCTCTTTTTGGTTCTCAATTTGATCTCCGTCTACGATTTTAAAAGTAAGGGTGATTTTATCTCCCTCATCACGTACTCTTAGCCAACCCCCTTTAATCTCATGACCTTTTGGTAGACTTAGCACAATTCTCCTTTGCAAATACTCACTTCTGATAAGTTTTGCCCCAATAGAGGTTAAAATTTTCCTTATTTTATCTTTATCTATATTGGTAAATGTGGCTTCAAATTCAATATCCATCTTAGAGATTATACTTTCTCCAAACTTTCTTTAAGAGCTTGAGCGATCAGCTTTTCCAATTGAGAATATATTGCTGAGCCCTCTTTACACCCTCCCTTTCTAAAATAACCAGTTTGGATCGTGGAATAATACCTAAGGCAGTTTCTTTATACGATGTTGTAGATTTAGGTCTGGTTGATTTAGCCACTAGATTTGAGAAGGGATTTATTTAAAAAGATCCCGAGCCTGCTTTTTAGTGATCTTTTCTCCTTCAAGACGCAGAGTGGAATAAAGATCTTCGGAAAGCATTTTTTCTACATCTGGTTTTTTGCCCACAGAAAGATAACGCTTTTGGTAGCGTTTAAAGGCTTTAACTAGTCCTTTTTCTTGATGAACTACTTGATTAACTGTCATATATATATTATACCATTTTTAAATAGCTACTGGTTCCAGGGTTTTTACCTCACCTGGAGTAACTTTTTTGGTGAACTGTTCTGCTTTAGATAAAACTTCAGGGGTAGCTACAGGCAGGGAGAAGGTAAAAGTAGATCCCTTGCCAACTCCTTCTGATCTAGCCCAGATTTTACCCCCCATCAACTCTACCAAACTTTTGGAGATAAAAAGTCCCAGCCCTGTACCGCCAGAGGTAGCAGCAGCCACATAAGAGTTATCCAACCTGCCAAACTTTTGGAATAACCTGGACAGATCATCTTTGGACATCCCTACCCCGCTGTCTTTAATAGAAGTTTCCACTGTTTTACCATCGGAAAAAAAGCTGATGGTGATAGACCCCCCTTCCGGGGTAAACTTTAAAGAATTCCCAACTAAGTTAAGTAAAACCTGGTGGACTTTATCCTGGTCTGCAAAGACTTGAGGGATTTGACTTTGAAGGACATGGAGGCTGACAGATTTCTCGGAGGCTTTAGCATTAACCTCAGCCAAAACATCATCTGTTAATTTATCCAAGGCAAAGGCAGAAGGCCTGATTTCAATACTTCCAGCTTCAATCCGGGAAACATTCAACATATCATTAACCAGATTAATTAACCTTTCAGTAGAGATATAAGCTCTATCTAAATACTTATTCATCTTTTCAGATAAAGGAGCATCTGGCCTTTTTAAGGCCATCCAAAGGTAAGATTTAATAGCAGTCATAGGAGTCCTCAGTTCATGGGAAGCCACAGACACAAAATCATCTTTCAGCTGATCAAGCTCCTGAAGTTTGGTATTAGCTACTTGGAGTTGGCTTGTTGTCGTTTTTAACGATGTAAATAATATCGAGTTACGTACTGCCAAACCTACTAGATCAGCAAAACCACTCAAAAGATCTTTCTCATCTTCTGTTACATCATTAAAATCCTTTATCATGCTAAAAATAAGCACACCAATGGGTCTACCTTGAAAAATAAGAGGATAAACCATACTTGATTTTATCCCTACAGCTTTTTGGACAATTTCAGCTTGCTCCTTCGTGTAGACTGGGCGAAGTATATCATACCAGTCGTAAGTCCTATAAATTTGTTTATCTTTCATCGCTTTAATACACAGATTATCAAAGTTATGAATTGGAATTTTAATATCTTTAAAGGCTACGGGAGTTAACTCTAATGCTTTTTTTGCTTCAGGGGTCGAGGAGATTGCAACTCTTTCAAGAAATCCAGTTGATTCGTTGAATAATGTAAGAACAATTATTCGATAACCTAATTTTAAATATCCAAATTCATCAAGAGCACTATTTACAACTTTTCCTGCTACGTTTTCAAATTCTAAATTAACCAGCATTACTTGGACCAGACGCCAAAGTGTTTCCAGGGATTCTTTTTTAACGGGGATTCGAATTCCAGACGTTGAAACTGTTACTTTTAGTAAAGGGTTTTTTCCTAAAAAAGGCAGATGCATCCTGCATTTAGTCTACACTAAATGCAAGCGTTCTTTCAAATCTTCAAAATAGCTTCCTGCAACTTGCCATAAAAGCCCTTTTTGCCAAGAGTGTATTAATGCATCAGCTTGATACAGTTTTTCATCCAAAATTACATCATCAGGGACACGACGAGAAGCTATTTTTACCTTCTCTGGAATTTTAACTTTCAAACCAATATGCTCACTAAATCCTCCTGGAGATAAACTACCTATACGCTTAATACCAAAGACTGGTTCTTCGTCAGCTAGAGGAACAATAAATTGAGAGTGAGAACTAGCAATGTCTAAAGGTTCTAACAGAGGATCTTCTACAATAATAGTCCAGTGAGTTTTCCCCTTTTGTTGAAAATAAGCTATCAATTCTGGTGTAGTAAAGGAGGGTGTTTCACCAGAATCGTTCAAAGAAGAAACTGCAATCTGAGCCTCTGGACAAGCTTTCTTCACTTTTCTTACTAAATGATCGATGGCAGGATCCCCAGTCCAGAAAAGGCAGATTGTAGGCACCGGAACATCGGAAGCGACTTCTTTATCATGGGCTGGAGTTACTACTGCCTCATTTAAAGTACGACCTTCACTTCTATAAGGGAAAATTAGATGGTAAGGCAAAATTGGGTTTTCCCATAATTCTTTTAGTAACCTGGGATCCTGTAGATGTCGAAATTGTTTATGAACACTCTGCCAATCAATATGCTCAACAGCATACTTGGGAGGCTCAAGTAGAGGAACTTTTGCGCCTAAGGGTCTTCCTTCCTTATACAGCCAAAACTTTCGGCTATCAGAAGCATTATCAGCACGGCAACCCATACCTGACACTCCCCATCCATGAAAAGCAATTGCCTCATCGCGTGCTAATGCGCTTACTACTACGTCAGTATGTCGAGGATCTCTAAAAGAAACAATATGTAAGCGATGTGTGCGCCCATCTGGTAATTCTAGATACTCAAAACGACTCCCCCTTGGAAAAGGAATCAGCGGAGGGACTTCATGCGCTACTTCAAGAGTTTCTTTATTTACTATAGCCATTCTGACCGTTATCCTCCATACTTCGAGCGATATTACGAACTTTTTCTTTAGTTAAGACTTCTTGCTGGATAACTGCAGAATTTAGTATTCTCTGCACCATTTTGGGAGATGGTTCGATTCCCAGCTCATCTAAAACACACAGAACACTATCCTCTCCAGCTAATGGCCCTACAAGAACCTCAGGGTCTTTCCCAAACCAACGCTGATCTATTGCTGAATATGGAGATCTCCTATTCTTTAAAGATAATTTGCCTTGTCGGCTAAGCAGACGCATTTTCCATTCAGCAGAACCATGAATTCCCGAAGCTGTTCTTCCTGCTTTATCACCAATAGCTGGGGTATTAGAAGGTATATCTACTCTATATATATTAGAAGCAAATTCTGATAACTCAAGTATTTTTGTTAAATCTTGTCTTTTGGGATCTCCAACAATTTTAAGATTAGTTAATATAGACTCTAGTCTTGTATTCCCTGCCCTTTCGCCTATTCCCAAAACTGAAACATGAACCCTCTTAGCACCACTATCAAATGCTTCCATACTATTAACTACAGCTAAATCTCTATCATTATGGCCATGCCAATCAATAGTGACGCCATCAAATCCAACTAGGACTTCTTTTTTAAAGAAAGTTATTAATCTTTGAACACCCCTCGGTGTAGCAGTACCTGTTGTATCAGCGATACAGACCTTTTTACCTCCATTTTCAAGCCCAACCCTATACAGCAGCTTTATAACCGCAGGTTCCGTTTCGGTTGTATGTTCAGTTGCAACTACTGGTATAATTCCCTCTTGAGCAGCCAAAGCTACATTTTCTTCCATCCATTTTTTCATATAATTAAGCTCCCAACCTTCAACGAACCTACGTAAGGGACTTGAGCCTACAAAAATAATTCCTTCAATATTTCTACCCGCCCCTTGGGCTAATTCAAGAGCAGCTTTGATATCAACCTCATGAGTTCTTGCCAAGCATGCTACTATGACGTTAGAAGGCACTCTTCTAGCAATCTGGATAGCATCCTTTAAATGGGGGCCTCTCGCAACAGGAATAGCAAGATCAATAGCATCAATACCTACCTTAACAAGCTTATCTATAAGTTCTAGTTTTTCCTCTAAATTAGGGTGCCTGATATCAGAATCTTGTAATCCATCTCTTAAAGAGGTATCTAAAACCTCAACATCAGTCTTTGAAAAATCATAATCTCCCCAATTATGGTTTTCAATTTCATTTTCATTAATAGTCATAATTTTATTTTATGTTAACATTTTTGCAATAATATATATTACACTTATTATAATGTTATATTATACTGTTAACAAATATAGTTGAATTATACAATAACTTATAGTATAATGCAAATACCATGTTAGAAACAATAAACATTGAAGGTAAGCGAATCTTATATTTAACGAAAAACCCCATTTTAATAGAGCGACAATTGGCGGGAGAAGATATCGAGCCAGTCAATGAAGATTCTCTTTTAGACCGAGTCTCAACAGATGCTTACCCCACAAAGGCTTGTTTTCGTTTTGACGAAGAGTATATGGCAAGTAAAGCACTCACTGGCCTTCGCCTTAGTAATAGTAGTCCTATTCCTGATGATGCAATAAGAAGGGGGAATTTCGGAGGTATTGTAGCAGGTCGTTCCTTTGGAAGTGGTTCTTCCCGTGAACATTTTCCTTGGTCTTTAAAAGCTGCAGGAATTAAAGTTATCATTGCCTCCTCTGTAGAAAGAATTTGCGCTCAAAATTGTCAAAATATTGGGCTACCTTATATAGAAGGTAATCCCTATTTATACGCAACGAGGCTTGTAAACGAAGGAGTTCTTCCTTTATCAGAAGCGACACGAGGATTAGACCCAATTTCTGCTGCCATTGTCTCGGCAGGAGGACTTTTTCCTTTCCTAAGACAATATCAAGATAATCCTGGGATAATTCCCAAACCCGAGACAGGAACTCGTCCAATGACAGCTCCGGAAAAAATTATTGCTAAACATATGGGAATACTCTATGTAAAACCAGGAGATTTAGGGTTTATAGATGTGGATCATCGCTATTCTTACGAAATCTTTTTCCCAATGAGTTACTCCATCCTGCAAAAACAAATCTCAAATGCTGTCATTAAAGATCCAGACTCTGTTTATCTGTTTTATGACCACTCTCTCCTTGATAGTTCTCCCGATGCATATTCCTTGGCCCAACAGATGCGCTCGATAGCTCGCAAGGAAGGATTTACACTCTACGATGGAAACCGTGAACAGGGAACAGAAGGCATCTGTCACACAGTAATGCTAGAAAGATACTTAAAGCCTGGAGATGTAAGTACAGGCACTGATTCTCACACTTGCAGCCTTGGGCTCGGTGCTTTACCAGTCGGTGTGGGTTCTACGGAATGGGGAGCTGCACTTTGGGCAAAAAAGATACGTATGAGTGTTCCCCCAACAATAAACTTTGAACTAAGAGGATTACCTCCATCTGGTACTATGGCCAAAGATATCATGCTCTATATACTTTCTCGTGACACAATTCGCAGTGGTGGCGGCATTGGAAGAATCTTTTTGTTCAGTGGGACAACATTAGATATATTACCGGTTGACGAACAATTTGTTTTTTCTAATATGACTGTAGAAGGTGGGGGGTATACAGGTTACGTCGAGATGAACAGGATGTTAGCAGAATATTTCATGGAAAGACATCATTTATCTGCTTCAGAAATATCTGAACTGTCAGTATACAGTGATCCAGATGCAGTCTATGAGAATAAATTCCTTATTGACACCTCAAAACTAGAACCATATGTTGCAACGCCTGGGGATCCTCGTAATGGCATACCTCTATCTCAATTATTAGAAGAAAATAATGAAACCGTACAAATTAATAAAGCCTTTATTGGATCCTGCACTGGTGGAAAATATGAAGATTTAGTCGCGGCAGCCAGAGTTTTGGAAGGGAAAAAAGTATATCCGAGCGTACAACTTCATGTTTCAGCCAGCTCTAGATCTATCTACGAAAGACTCTCTCGAGAAGGCATCATAAAAATACTCAGTGAAGCAGGGGCTATCATAGTTCCTTCTGCATGCGGAGCATGTGTTAATTTTGGACCAGGATCTGTAAGTAAAGGTGAAGTGGGAATCTCCGCAACAAATAGAAATTTCCCAGGCAGAATGGGCCAAGGAGATGTTTATCTAGCAAATCCAGCTGTGGTTGCAGCCAGTGCAGTAGCAGGTAGAATTATTTTTCCGAACAAACTCTAGGTTGTTCTTGACAAAAGACAATCTCTCCTCCAATAAATGAAACTTAGTGGCAATTTTGCGAAGCTCTCCAGTGGATGGGAGGACGATGTACCACTGTTCGAGCAGGTGAGGACTTTAACCGAATCTTTATAGAAATTCCCCCTTACCAAAAAGCTCGTCGCTATTCAAGTCGGCCAAAAGCTCATTCAAGAGCCTTCAGTGCAGCTTGAGCGCATTCCACATCTTGAGTCACATCTGCTGAACCACCTACTCCTATTCCGCCAATTAATTTATCTCCCGCTTTGATAGGTAAACCACCTGCTATCGTGGTTAATTCCCCCCCAAATAATGCGTCCATACCATAATAAGGCTTACCAGGAACTGCATAGGGAGCCATATCTACTGTAGCCATACCAATCGTTCCAGCTGTATAGGCTTTGGCAAGCGCAAACTTGGGGCTAATTTTAATAGCTCCTTTCATCCGTGAGAATGCTACTAAATCACCATATTCATCAACTATAGCGGTGGAGATTGCAATCCCCAACTCTTCTGCTTTTGCCTCTGCTGCTTCTATAACTTTTTTAGCTTTAGAAAAATCCATAATTCACCTCCTCTTGTTTCGATACTAATCTTATAGATGCTCTTCTGTCAATACCAAAGTTCGTAACAGCTCAGGAGTTTCCAAAAGTTAAGAAAAATCTGAGTAAGTAAGGGGGTGAGAATATGGAATTACTCTGGTATTTCTTAGCAGGATTCTTTACATGGAATTCTATTCCCCATTTAGTTCCCGGTATCATGGGTCAAACACATATGACACCCTTTAAGAGAGTTTCATCTCCTATGCTAAATGTGGTGTGGGGATTTATAAACTTAATCATTGGACTTTATGTTTTAGGTATCGCTGCAGGAACAGGAGGTTTTGCTTTACCTTGGGATGCAGGTCTTACAGGATCTAATTTCTGGGCATATTTAGCAGGAGCCATAGCTGTAGCAATTACCGCTGCCTGGTTATTTGGGAGACCCAATGCCCGTTTGCCTTGGCACAAAGACTAATTCACATATATTTTATGTAGCAAAAGACCCTCTGTCTTGAGGATTTTTTGTGGAAAATGATTACTCTGCTGGCAAATATAATACTACCTGGAACCTTTGGTCTGAAACTAGTTCAGAATAGCTTTTTAAGAAAATCTAGGTTATTATTTGTTTACAATCATGGATCTTATTATCTTACCTGGTAATAGTCTTTCTAATAAGCAGTGGGCAGAATCTTTAAAATCATCATTAAAATCCCACTTCGACTCTATATACATTCAAAACTACCACCACTGGGGCACTGATGAGAAGTTCCTTAATCTAGAATATGAGCTCAATACTCTAGCTGATTTTACCAGTAATTTTAAGGATTATATTATTTTTGCTAAATCTGTAGGAGTTATCCTTGCCTTGAAAGCAATTTCAGATAAAAAACTTAAAAAACTCAAACCTTCAAAATGTATTTTTGCAGGCATGGCTTTTTCTTGGGCAAAACTCCAAAACATTGATTTAAATTCATTATTCAAAAATTATGAAGTCCCTACTTTATTTATTCAAAATTCCAATGATCCAGCTATCCCCTTTCATCAGTTAACAGAATTTTTAACACAAACTCAAATCAAAAGTTACCAGATAACAAAATTTTCTGGCAATGAACATAAGTATGATGATATCGAAAAACTTAGCAACTTAATATCACAATACAGTTGATAATTTTTTATCTTCTGTGTCTTAATTTCAACGGTAATATTTCAGTCTTGTTGACAAAAGTGTATCAAAACATGTCAGAGATTGCTTCGCTACGCTCGCAATGACGAAATCGTGTCAAGGACTCTGAAATATTACTTTCAACGCCCAATCCGGTATGTACACTTAAATATCCGACACTAGTTCTTTTAAAAACCTTTCTGGTGTCTTCATACCTAAACTCATATGAGGCCTCTTAGTATGATAATACACTAAATAATCTGTTAGTTCTCTAGTTAGGCTTGACAGTTGATCAGCTCTATACTTACTCCAGCCTAAACACTCTTTTCTGAGTGATCTGTTAAAACTCTCAATGTAGCTTTGTTCATTCTTTTTGTATGGCCTGGCTACTCTGAATCTATCTGCATATTTGAATACATTAGCTTTAAATTCAGCCTTAAATTCAGGGCCTCCATCTGTTTGCAAAATGTTACTCGTTTTGGAACAGCAACAGAACAAGATAGCCTGGATGAAGGGGCAAATCTATATAGACAATCTTTGACCATAGAGCCGATCTACTTTGCAGCAGGAGCAAGAATTAAGGATTTTATTGAATGCTATTTAAACGGCTCTTTAGCCTACCTCTCTCCTCAAGATCGTCAAACTTTATTGACTACCTCCTCACCTCCGGCTTATCTAAGGTTCGCAATTGATATGGGAAGATACTATCATACTTCTTTAGACGAAGATATAAATCCCCTGAAAAGTAGACTATTAAAACTGTACTTTAATAACGATGAACAATATTTTCAAACTTGCTGGGGAAGATATAAAAACGCTGATAAACCTTTTCCGTCTGAGGACAGATTAAGTGATATTGAAGATCAAATTCGCGCTCAAACTATCGCAAAAATATACTTCTTGTTAGAACGAGATTTTAAACACTCACAAGAAATCGATGAGCTTTTAGTTATTGATAATTGTTTTGAAAAATATCTGGAGAAGAAACTTTGCTTCTTGCATGATCTTTTCTTAAAGGCTTATCTTGTTGCTAGAATCACTGGTAATCCGTTTATCTTAACCCAAGAGACTATTAGACAGATAATAGAAACAGCTATTGAATATCCAGATGACTTACTTGTTCATCAACTAGCAAATAACCATACCACTTAAAAGAGCTTTTTAAAACTACTCTGCTGGTAAATACAAAACCACCTGGAATCTTTGGTCTTGGATTAATCTAGACGTATGTGGTATTCAACCACAGCAGATATTAGATCACCGGATACTGTCCACCAAGTATTAATGTATGGTACACTTCAAGAAATCAGATCTTTAAAAAAGACACTAGGAGAAAAATGGCTAAAGGAGCTTTTTCTGCACTATCCCAAAAAGATCTACACAAAACCAGCACTCAATTTCATCAAAAATTTTGTGCTAGATATCAACAGTTCAATTGATGAACAAAAATACCTTAAAACTACACCTCGATATATTAGATAATAAAAGGAGGGAGTTGTTACAGACACTACTTCCTCTAACCAAAGGTTTTGTACTGAGTGGGGGGACTGCACTTGCCTTACAACTTGTCCACCGTAAATCTTTTGATTTTGATTTTTTCAGCACCTCACAGATCCCCAAAAAACTATTGGAGAAACTTTCCCAAAGTTTTCCAATTAACAATATTGCTGTTGATACCCCCGACGAGCTAACCTTTTTTACAAAGGACAATATCAAAATTACCTTTCTTTATTACCCTTTTAAACCACACTTTAAGATCCTGGAGTTAGAAGATGGCTTATCTTTATTCCCTGTACAAGAAATTGCTGTACAGAAGGCATATACCATTGGCAGAAGAGGTGAATACCGGGATTATTTTGACCTATACACCATTTTAAAACATGATTATACGGATCTTAAACAGATCATTTCGGTAGCCAAAAGTGTTTACGGCAGTATTTTTGATGAAAAAATCTTTTTAGAACAATTAGTCTATTTTGGAGATTTATCAAATTTTGATATAGTACCTGCTCCTTTGACTACACCTGCCGACCCAAAGGAAATAAAACGATTCTTTACCAAGTTGGTTAAATCCCATATCTAGTTTTACTCTACTGGCAAATATAAACAAGTTTGTCCCAATTCTTGGGATAAAATTACCTAGAAGCTAATACCTGAAACAATCTGTTGAGTTTTTAGAAACAGCCAGTTTAGAAGAAGATCAAGCAGAGAGTTTCAATTTAACTAGATCAGCAATTTCTTCTGCTATCTTGAGAGCGTTTTCAGCGTCAGATTTATTAACTGAGATAACAAAGTCTGGATAGCGGGTTACAATGTAAAATGGATTTAAAAGTTTGGAAGCTTCACTAAATTTATTAAACTCCAAGTCATGTTCTGTACATATTTTCAACCATAAAGGACTTTTCCCTCTGACGGTATTGAAGTTACAAAAGGATCACCTAGTTTTAACCTTTCACTAAATTCCTGCGGTGTGTAGACCAGGAAATCCGCAGCAATATCTTTTTCTATTAGATGGTAAACTTCTACTATCCGGTTGTATGGATCTTTTTTATCATCTTTGATGATTAAAAAATCTAAATCAGAATCTTCGGTCATCTTTCCGGTTACAGAGGAACCAAACAAAAAAATCTTCTGTGGTTTGTACTTTTCTATGAGTTGATTTTTAATAGAGTCTATTTGATCCTGAATTTGCACTTGAGTCATGAGCTAATTATATCATAACTCTAGATCACTTACCTTGCTGGCAAACATAGCACCACCTGAAATCTTTGGTCTTGGATTAATCTAGAAGTAAAGATATGGAACCTTAAGGTTTTGTGGTTAAATAAACACTCAGTTTGAGAACATCAAGTATTTTTACCTCTTTAAAGATATTTCTTCCATTTATCCTGTGTAATAATCTCAGGGATTGTACCCTGCTGTTTTTTTAACCATTGACGAAGTTTTTGTTGAGCGGGGTACCCTTTCTCCTCTGGATTGGTTAGAACTGTTAATGCTTCTTTTAATGATTCAAACTTTTCTTTACCAAATTCTTCTAATAGTTCTGGAAAATAATTATAAAACATAAAATGATTGAGCTCGTGTTTCAAAATATTTATTTGAACATCAATCGGACGCTTATAAGAGACAATAATTTCTCTTTTTCTAAAATTATATGGACAAATTGGGGTAGTTGTATAATAAACCCATATCATTTGAAAAGGAACTTTTTGACCGTAAAGATCGGCCAATTGTCTTTCAATATCTGCTCTTTGTTTGATCCAAGCCTCTTCTAACATTAAAGCAACTTTTCTGAAATAGGATCTTTTACCTATGTATCTATCTTTTAGATAGTTTTTTGCAACTCTGGCTGCCTCTAACCTATTAGGGGCATTATTCAGGGCGATCCTAAACTCTTCAGGGTATGAGTTTAATAATTCTTCTCTGATATTATTTCGACCATGTTTGTATGACTTAAATTGATACAGATAATTCAGATACACTTGAACATCACGACCCCTATTGTAAGCAACTTTGATATTAATCATTAATTAGTTGTATTTGCTCCTAAACTCAGATTAACCTATTGAAAAACTCAAGTCTAGTTCTATCACAGATAAAATCTTTTAAAAAGCAACCGAGAGTTTAAACCCCCGGAGCTTCGATTCCCATAGATGAAATCTATAGACCAAAATAATCCTTTTACAACGGAGAAGGATCGCATTCATCGCATTCTGGGCCATCATAACAACCACCATCATCATACTGGAATATATCACCTTCAACCGCACCACCCACATTATTAAACATAGGAACTATTCCATAAGCCTTAGTGGTATCCACTTGCTTAGGTGCAGTCATCTCACTCTCAGCAACAACTTGTATATCTAATAAACCAACTGAGTTTTCTTTGCTCACAATATCACCTCCTTTCTTCAATTATATTTTTTTTGTATAACAAATGCATCGTTTCAACCAAACTTCCTCTTTCAACACCAATATCATCAGATAAGTCTTTAACAACAAAGGGTGAGTCTTTTCTTTTCTTGTAGAAAGTCAGTATATATTCATTAACTCCCACCCATGCTTTAGGAGATAAAAATAGTATACCCCCAAACTCTTCCCCTCTATATTTTAAATGTGGGTTAAATTGGAAAGCACTTCCCGGATTAAATTTAACATCATCGTTTTTCCATGTTAGCTCCAAGGAGTTAATATTTGGAATATTTTCTGGATCACAATAGGGATTCCTAGACTTTAAATCTCCATTAACTACGCAAGCTTCAACTCTACATCCACCGTAACATACATTTCTTATACTACATTTACTACATTCTTCAGGCAAATATTCATCAGTACGCCATGGCCGTAGCTTCAACCATAACTCTTTAAAGCTGTTTTGATCCGATATTATTCCACTAACTTGATCTGCGTGAGAACAAGGCCTTACAGCTCCGTCAAATCCAATTGTACATATTGATTTACCTGCCCCACAAACACGTTGCCCAAAGGCCTTTAATTGATCGTGGTCTTGAAAATGACACATAGGGTAAGGCTCAAGTGAATCAACAGATACGCCATACTCTGCTTCTGCTTTCTTCAACAAATTAAACATAATCTTTAATTCTTCTAGTGATAATGAATATTGGCTAAAATCTGGACAATTCGGAGGGGCAGTCGCTTTGGTTGCCAAGAAAGAAGTTAGTCCCAGGCTTTTTACATACTTTGCAGTTCCCTCGATATCACCTAAATTTAGTTTACTTACAACCATATTTGGGCTAACTCTAAATCCCATATCCAAAGCTCTTCTGATATTATCGCTTATTTTTTTATGACTTCCAGGACTACAGCATAAACGATCGTGAGTATTAGGGTTATAAGATATTACAGATGTTAGTAACGAAGTAATACCCAAATCCTTAAGAATATGGCCATACTCTCGGTCAAACAAAGTTAAGTTAGAATTAACCTTTAAATCAACGTCTGCATCTCTGAGTAATCCGATTGACTCAGCATATTTTTTGATAAAAGGTAGTGGTTCTCCACCTGTAATTGTCACGCTAAAAACATGATTAGCCACAATTTCCCTTGCTATTGTATGATGAATCTGCCCCACACTATCGGAAGGCTCAACAGTTTCTGGATTATCATTTCGCCAATAATTATAACAATGGAAGCATCGTTGGTTACACCAATCTGTTAATTCCCATTGAGCTGTAACTGGAGCGGAAAGAGTTTTGTATATCTGTTTGGGGGCATTCGGTAAGCTATCTACATTTACTTTAGTGTTTTCAATGCCCATCTTTTTAAATTAACATCAAATTAGCTACTCTTTCTTCCTTCTTAAATTACATCCTTACTAATAACATAACATCTCCATGTTTGTCAAAATACAACTATCAAATACCATTCATTGCTGCTGATAATTTCTGGTATTGTCCCCTGCTGGTGTTAAACCAAAATTTTTGACAGTACCATTTATTAATGATAGTATTCGCGTAGAAGCCCAGGAAAAGATTATGGAAAGAAATCCTCTAGTTCCCTCGCTAGATGTGTATAAAACTCTTAGCGGGCCACTTGACGCTCAGATTGAGTTAACCTCTAGGTGTAACAATTATTGCGTACATTGCTACAACTACTGGAGGGGGGACAAATTTCGGGACTTGAATAAGGATTACTCTAATTCCTCCTTATCCCTGACTGGACTTGAAACCACCATCAGGTATCTTGCTCAGCATCAAATTATAGCACTTACCTTCACAGGAGGAGAGCCGTTACTTAAAAGCAGAAAATTATTAGAAGGAATAAAATTAGCTAAACAATACGATATTGCATGCTCAATAAATAGTAATCTAACTCTAATAACTCCTGAATTAGCCAGAGAATTAAAAATTTCCGGGGTAGACTCAATACTTGCCTCTCTGCATGCAAGTAATAGCACCTTACATGATACGATAACACAAAGAAAAGGATCTTTTAAACAAACCGTTAGAGGAATTGATATTTGTGTAGGAGAAGGCTTAGATATCACTGCAAATATGGTAGTCTCCGCTTTAAATAAGGATCAAGTGCTAGATACTGGTAGGTTAGTAAAAAGTAAGGGAGTCTCTTCATTTTCGGCAACTAAAGTTTCTCCATGTATGGGTGGTATCAACTTTGATGAAATTGATTTGAATAAGGAAGATTATAAGAAAATGTTAGACGATTTATTGTTTCTAGAAGCGGAGGAGGGAATGCATGTCGACAGCTTAATCTCATATCCCTTATGTGCTCTTGGGAATTGGGGGTATTATCGAAAATTTATTGAGAGAAAGTGTGCTGCTGGAGTTGCAACTTGTGCGATTTCCGCTGAAGGAAATGTTAGGCCTTGTACTGTCGCCGATGAAGTTTATGGAAATATATTTAATGAAACTCTTGAAGATATCTGGAAGAGAATGACGGATTGGAGAGACGGTTCCCGTATTCCAAAAGGATGTTTATCTGAATGCGAATATTTTCCTAGCTGTAGAGCCGGTTGCCGTATGAATGCAAAATATTGTAACGGGATTGATGGTATGGATCCTTTGGCAACAAGCCCAGAGGGTGTCTATAATCAGCCACAAAATCAGTCTGAGACTTTTTCTCCTATGGATCTTCTGGATAGAAAACTTGTGTTGGGGAAGAAGATAAAATTTAGGTCAGAGGATTTTGGAGGTATTGTCTCTAACGGTCCTAGAGCTTCCCTGTTTCTTGACAAGTTAGGTTATATCGCTTTAAAAGAAGTAAGATTTTGGGAGAGACCGTTTACAATTAAGGAAATACAAGACCAATTTAGTTTGACAGAAGCCCCGAATGAATTTTTCTTTAGACTATTCAAACTAGGCTTTATTCAACCAGTTAATGAGACAATTAATGATTAAAAACAAAAAAAGAGAGCTTTTCAGCTTAAGTACTACCGCCAAAGGTACAATCTATTATTCATTTGATGACAATTTTATAGGTGAAGTAAAAAAAATGTTGCAGCAATGTTACAGAAGAAATGTGAAGTTCTTCAAAAGGGAAATTGATGGAGTCGATTTGGTTTTATTATATACACGCCAAGAAATGGATGATCTATCTGGCCATAAAACTCCACCCTGGCTGGTAGGTCGTGCTGACCCATCGACCCAAAGCCAGATTTGTATATTTAGCCCGGAAGTATTTGAGAAAGTGAGTAATCATAATAAAAATGAGTTTAAAAAGATCCTTTGCCATGAGATTGCCCACTTATTTACCAGTGCAATACATAAAGGTTATAGACCGCAATGGTTTGATGAGGGTTTGGCCTGTTTTGTTGCTGGCCAGATAAACTTAGCTAGTAACTTTAGTATCAATTTTAACCCCCGGACGATTTTCTTGCTAGGAACATCAAAACAATGGAGTAAGAATGTAGCCAAACCATCTATACAGGGCTATTGGCACAGTTGGAGAGCAGTAAGTTACTTAATTAAAAAATATGGCAAACTTCAACTTTTATATTTTCTGTCGTCACTGGGTGATAGATGTAATAATATAATCTTTTATAAAAAATTTAGGCATGTCTACAACAAGGATTTTCTAGAAGTTATAAAGCAAATTAACTAAATGCTAAGATAATAATATCGGAAGGAGGTGATTTTAATGTTGCGGGAAGTCGAGAACGAATCTTTGGAACAAGCCCAATTGCAAAATGAGCAGTTAACACCAAAATATGAATTTGCAGCTAACCAACTGTTAGCGGAACAAACCCAATTGCAAAGTCAGAGACGAACTATGGAATTTGAATCTATTTTTACTCAACCATTCGTCCAGGCACTGGGAAGAACAGATAGAGGTATAGATTATGCAGGCAGCTGTGATTGTGATGCTGGCTGTTTTAATTGTAACTGCAATTGTGTCATTGTATGTACCTAAAGGAGTACATATACCAATCTTCAATGAGTTTGCAACCTAAAATTTGACAAGTAGGGTAAAAGTGTGATCCCATAATAGTTAATGCCCGAAATTTTAACTGAAGAAGAAGTGCTGGTTTTGAGAAAGGCACATAAACAGGTAAGAGACAAAAGGTTGGCTGATAGAATCAAAGCCATACTCATGGTTCATAGAGGCTTCACATATCCCCAGATAATTGCTGCACTGCTTTTAGACGAGACAACCATCAGGAGATATGTTAAAAGTTTTAAGCAAGAGGGACTGAGTGGATTATTGCAGTTCCACTACACTGGTGGTCATCCAAGACTTACCAAAACCCAAGAGCTGGAACTCAAAAACCATTTAGCAGAAGGTGAGCATATTTACTTAACAGCTAAAGAAGTAGCCCGGTATATTAAATCCACATATCACATTAAATACTCAGTTATTGGTATGACTAAACTCCTCCACAGGTTAGGCTTTGTCTACAAGAAACCCAAGCTTGTACCAGCCAAAGCTGATTTAGACAAACAGCGAGCCTTTTTAGATGAGTACTTAAAACTTAAAAATCAGTTAGAAGCAGCTGACCAGATCTACTTCCTGGATGCAAACTCATCCCCAGCATAATACCAGACCTTCGTATGGTTGGATACTAAAGGGGACTGATAAACTAATTAAGTCTAATACAGGCAGGGACAGGTTAAACTTAAATGGGGCCTTAAATGCTAAAACCCATGATGTAATCATCAGGGAAGATTTAAGGATTAACTCAACTTCCACCATCAATCTGCTGGACCAACTATTAGAAAAGCACCCAACAGGCAGGATTTATCTGATTTGGGACAATGCCAGGTATTACTACTCAAGACAGGTCCAAAACTATCTAAGATACCATCCAAGGTTAATCCCTAAATTCCTGCCACCATATTCACCCAATTTAAACTTGATTGAGAGGTTATGGAGACTGTTTCATCAGAAAGTTACCTACAACCAATACTATGACACTTTCCCTAAATTCAAAGAATCCTGTTTAAACTTCTTTGAAAACATCTACCTTTACCAGAAAGAGATGAGTACACTTTTAACTGATAGTTTTCAACTCATTTCCACCTAAAAGTTGCAAACTGGAGTTAGTTGGGTATACAGACATACATTAAGCACTTGAAATGTTTATAGTCCCTATATGATAGAGTGTTAAGATTTTAATGGGAATTTTATCCCCTTTTATCTCTCTTGAATGATTTAGCAAGATTCTTCTATCAAATATTTGACGTTAAATTTTAATACTCTACTCTGCTGTGAGGTATAATACCACCTGGAACCTTTGGTCTTGGATTAATCTGGAGGTGAAAATATGAAACCTAAAGGTTTTGTGACTTTTGTCTGGCCAAGTAATTACTTTATATTCATAATCTAACAACTTTTTGTGATACTGTTTGGGATCTACTTTGGGCCAAACCTGACGGAATTGCTCATTTTGCATCAACTTTTTGATTAAATCTTTATACCACTTCTCATTATCCCTGCCATTTTGCTCTACTTTAAATTGAGCAACTTGTGCTATCGGGAAAGGTTGGACTGATTTGTCATCATCACCTTTTTCTATTTTAACCGGTAGAACCTCCTTGGGAGAAAAAAGGAATTCCAGTAGATTTGGAGCTTTTTTAAAAGAAATGCTCTTTAGAGCAGAAGGTAACTTAAAGATATCAATAGTATGTTGATTAAGACACAGAACTCTCCAGGAGAAATCTAACAAATAGGCTGGGTAAGGCCAAGTGTTTATTCTTTCTTTTACCAGTTTGATAACCTTTTTAATTTCCTCATCTGTGGGTAGATATCCTCCAACTAGTAAAAACTCTCCTCTTTCCTGCTTATTTAAATCTAGAGCCTCCATGATCTTATCTACTGTCTTCCTAAGAGGTTTCCCCACCCTTCCCTGCTCTATCTTAGATAACCTGGTGGTATCCCTCCAACCTATCCTTAAAGAAATTTCCAGCTGTGAAAGCCTTTTTCTTAATCTATGATCTTTAATTAACCTTCCTAAAGTAGCTGTTAACATAAATTGGCTAAAAAGTGTATTACACTCTCTCTGCACTCACAAAATAATATACTAAACCTCCATTCGCCTCACTTGTAATAGTTGATCATTGGTTAAATCCCCCCTACTGACAAAACAGTCAGCAATAATCATCATTCCGCCATTTTTTAACAACCTCCTCGCTTCCGATATCGTCCTTGGCTTATTAGTTGCATGGGAAAAACTCTCACAAAAAATAATTCGATCAAAAACTTTATCAGAGAAAGCCATCTCCATGTAGTTTTGCACAGAAAAATGTGATAGATTTTGTCCTTCTGGCAAAAAACCACTATGAAGAGCATATAGAGCAGGTCTTTTTAGATCTCTACCCCAATTACTGTAAGCATTTTGTGCGGCAGTATAGTATTCTAACATTCGTTCCGGACAATGATTACTCATATTTTTAAACTTTAAATTTAAACGTATTTTTTTAAAAAATTAACAATTTTATTAACCGATAAAGCAGATATCCGAATATAATAGGATTTTTAATCTGGCTTAAAATTTCCCCTATCATATTAATTTTGTCCTCCCTTATAATAATTTTGTTTCTGTAATTAATAAAGTCCTCGATCTTCCTTCTTTCATAAATCGTCATAGGGGAAGGTAAGTGGTTTAGATCTACCCACTTTAAGGCAACAGTCTCGTTTGAAAGAGTTTTTTTCCCTCCAGTTAGTTCTCCTAAAAAGAGATATTTCCTACTCCTACTCCCTATATTTTTGTAACATGCTATAGTTGTTTTTATTCTTGTCTTCAAACCTGTTTCTTCATGAAACTCCCTTAAGGCAGCAACTTCAGCTAGCTCATTTTCCTCTACATGCCCACCTGGAAGAACCCAAAGAGGAATATCTGCTCTTTTAGAAAGTAATATCTTGTTTAACTTATTTTGAACAATTATATAAACACTTGTTACTTTCATGTCACAGATGCTTCCCCAGTTGATAAACTTTTTTCATGGATAATAAATTGCTTCTGTGTTGCTTTAAAAATTTGTATCGCTTAAAAACTGATCAACCTTTAAAAAAAGATGTAACTTATATCTCACCTCAAGCTCCCCTAGCTCAAGCTATCCTTTTCCATAAAGTTGGTGAAGAAATAGAATACCTCTCCCCAGGAGGACCAGTGATAGTTAAAATTTTAAAGATTTATTAGCTTCTCCTGAAATCTTTAGAAAATCTTATGTATTGTTTTTTTATCTCTTTAAAAAAATCCATATCAATAGCCTTCCCATTTTCTATATAATCTTTAGCTAAATCCTTTAAAGTATAGGCAAAATAGTAATGCCAATCCTCCACCTTAAACCGCTTTTTAGAACCTTCCCCGAAACGATTAAAAATTAACTCAACTGGAAAGTCGAAATGTTTCTTGGCAAGATAACCCTTAGGGAAAAGTGAATCAACCACTACCTCATTAATAATCCTGGAAGTAGGTATTTGCAGAATTTTCCCGTCTAAACCTTCATTCTTCATTTGATCAGAGAAGTCTCTTCTTAATTGTTGGTAGGTAGAGCTATCTTCCTGCCAGAGGTTGTGTGTCAGTTCATGCCAAAATAGTAGCCAGGCTGGCCTTATAGCATCATAATCAGCTCTTGAGACCTCCAAAGTAAGATATCCTTTACCTAAATTTGCTCCTCCCCCTGCCGGATCATTTCTTTTCTCACACATTAGAAGAAAAACTGTGACGCTTTTTAGGGGTTGTTTGTAATTAAAAAATACATCCAAATCCTGAATAAGGGACTCTGTCACAAACCTTTTACTAGTCTTTTCTAAACGTATTTTCCAAACTTTCAATAAATGCTGATCAATATCCCAAATTTTTCTAAAACGACGGTAAAAAACTTCCGAAGCCTCTTTTAATAATTCAATCTCAGATGCAGTAAATTTTTGCCCGGCTTTTTCCCAAACATTATTATTTCCTAGTAAAAAAACTTTGCCCCAGTAATTCTCCCCATATGTATACTTTTTGAAAAAGTCTTTCAACTTTTCTAAACATTTTTCCTCTATTTCTGTAAAATCACCTGTTTGATCTAACCAATAATCTCTATAATAGAGCCTGACACTATCATGCCAACTAACTAAGTTTGACACAAAATGCCAAAAATTAGCTGTTTCAGAAATCTGAAATTTAATAGTCATTACTCAAAATAAACTTCCGTTTTATGAAAATATATAATACCCTAAGATGCTAAATACTTTAATACTGATTATATAATATTGATAAAGTTTTAAGCTTTATCACTCCATCTATCAGCATAGTCACCATAAGGAAAGTTAACATCTACATGATCGCTATGATCTCCCGACCAAAGTGTAATAAGCTTCTTAGATCCTTTTAGCACCTCTTCAATGACCAAGTTTGGTTCTCTGACACTTCGCTCTACCGGTTCAACAGGTACAACAGCTGTTAGATCTAATGTTTCTGCGTCAGTAGATGCTGCCGTTTCTGCTTCTCTTAGCATATTTTTCACCTTCTTTCTTTTATAATTAGATTATACCTCTAGTATATCCCAACTCTGACAATCTTAATTTTATAGTTTGAAATAACGACCTTTTTGCTTCACAAAAGCTAATTTCTTTCGGGTTAAACATACCTTTAGATCCTTCCCAATCTCTTATACATCCGCCATTGCACACATCCATCCACTCACACCCCTCACAGTTAATAATTACACCACGCCTTCCTAAATAGTATCTTCTAAAATCCCCACCTTGCCAAAGCTCATTTACTGCCTGTCTTTTAATATTCCCCAATAGATACCTATCATTAAGGAACTCATCACAAGGATACACATCGCCATTAAAATCAACTGTAAAATATCTTTCGCACTGGCCTAAAAAGCTACAACTCTCTGTATGATAGCCTAAGGTTGCCCTAACTAATTCATCAAGAGGACGGATTTTGATCGCTGGATTATTTTCATTGATCCATAGATCAAATATCTTTAATAAAAATGCGTTATACTCAGCTGGACCAACCGCTAATTTTCTAACCTCTTCCGGATCATCAGTGTTAGCATTACACCGATTTAAAGCCATTGGTATTCCTCCATCTTTGATAAAAGCAAACATAGTCTCTGGATGGTTGACAGTTATCCTATTTACGACCGCTATCCCACCAAAGGAAATATTAGCTGCCTTCAATTGATTGATTCCTGATACCACTTGATCATAAGACCCCCTTCCATCGGTCTGTACCCTCACTAAATCATGAAGCTCAGCAGGACCATCAATACTTACTCCTACACCAAAACTATTTCTTTTAAAAAAGTCTACCCATCCCTGATTGATAAGAGTAGCATTCGTTTGGAGAGAATTACGGATATCTTGATCTGATCTTTTGTACCTCGTTTGTGCTTCTAACGCTTTCTCATAAAATTCTATTCCTAATAGCATTGGCTCACCGCCATGCCAAATAAAATTAAAATGTTTCGATGGAGACTCTAATAAATGTTTAGTAAGAGCTTCTAGGGTGTCAACACTCATCCTTTTTATTTCTGGCTGATTACCAGAATAAAAGCAGTAATTACAGCGTAAGTTACAACCACCAGAGACTGCTTTTATGACTGGAGACAATGAAATTGGAGTGTCAGTATAACTCTCAACCATATCTTAAGATAAGTTTATTCTACATCAGTTGTCAACATATCACTATCGGATACTTAACAGATGTATATTTTAGATCCTACTCTGCTGTGAGGTACAAAACCACCTGCGTATGTGGTATTCAACCACAGCAGATATTAGATCACCGGATACTGTCCACCAAGTATTAATGTATGGTACACTTCAAGAAATCAGATCTTTAAAAAAGCATTACCTTTCTGTATAAATATTTCCTTTATATTCTCCTGTAATTTTTGGTTTTGTCTTGGGGGTAACATCACAAATAAATAAACTGCTGGCACTGCCTATGGACTCTGCCCCACTGTAACGGTTGAATTTATCAAAAACCCATCTGATCATCAGTCCTGAAGAAATAATAACTTCATAAATGGGTAAATATCTTTCCTTAGCTCTGTCACTGTTACCATAACAAAAATAAATCCTCCCAGCCTGATTAGTAGGATCTAAAGCCTGCACAGCCCGAGATAAAAATAGGCTTATACCTTCTCTCGTATAAGGAGGATCAGTAAAAACAATGTCATATTTTCCTGACAACTCTGGAGATAATTTTTCTCTAGCATCATACGGCTTGGTCGTAATTTGATAAGATGAGCTGTCTGAAATTTCTTGAATACCATCTAAAATTTTCTTATCGATATCTACTACAGTAATTGTCTGAGCTTTTCTATAAAAAGCAATAGCAACAGAGGTAAAATCATCATCTCCTAAAAACAGGATTCTTTTCCCTTCAATATCAGCAAAAAAATCCATTAAAGCAGCTCTTTTAACCACCGTCTCAGAATCGGCTAAGAATTGATCATATCCCCTGATAGGCTGAGGTTGAGAATGGGATATGAGTGATAAAAGCTGAGTATTTTTAGCTAAAGATATGTTTATCAATTTCTCTTCCGGGGTATAACTTTCCCCTAATATTTTTTTAGCTATAGTAGTAGCTTGATTAGATAACACAGTAAATTGGCTCTTCTGGATAAAAAATTCTTCTAGCTGTTGTTTAACCTGATTTAAAACATTTCTAGACACTCCTACTGTTTGCAATAAGTTGTTATTTAATATCCTCTTACCACTGCCAAGATAATAGAGAATATCCAGAATCTTTTTTATCGGTAACCCAACTATCCTGGAAACTTCTAATAATTTTTTGTAGGAACTTTCTGCCATAAACATATCCTGAAGGCATTATAGCAGTTAATATCTTAAGGTTTTTTGAGCCTCTTCTTGTCAAATACAGAAAAAATTTCCTCACCTACAACTTTAACCTCATCCCCTAATTCATCAATTAAAGTTTGTATAATTTTATTATTTGGACCTTCTATTTCAATTAAATTTAACTTTGTTGGTTTATAATAATCAATAAATTCAAAGTATACTTGTCCATTTTTCCTGAAAATCCACCTTTTCTCTATCTCTGTATCTTTGATATCTAAATCTTCTGGAATTACCACTAACTTGTCATCATCATCTTCTAAACGGTGAACTATAGCCACCACTTTTCCTGTAAATTCCTCTAAATGTTTCTTAACTTTTAAAACATAAACATCAAACTCTTCCCCATCTGGGGCTAAAACTCCTTCAATAAAACCATAGTTTAAAGGATATTCAAAAACCCCATTTAGGATGTTTACTCCCTAAAGGCCTATCTATTTTAACTTTAACTGTTTTCCCTAGGTAATCTTGGGCTATTTGGAAAGACTTTAAGTCCATAGGGATATAATAATATGGATGGAGCTATAGGTATAGTTTTTGATAAAGATAAAAAGGTCCTGATGGTAAAAAGACGTGATGTGCCTATTTGGGTCTTACCCGGAGGAAGGATAGAAAAATCAGAATCTCCCCAGCAAGCTGTAGTCAGAGAAGTTTGGGAAGAATCCGGTTTTCAAACTAAAGTAAAAAGAAAGGTTGGGGAATATTGTTATCACAATTCTAAAAGGATTAATCATCTTTTTGAATGCCAAATTATCTCAGGATCTGCCCAAACAAGTAATGAATCAAAAGACGTGGCCTTCTTTTACCCAAATAATCTCCCTAAACTACATGATCCACAGCTCTTAACACTGCTTAACGACACCCGCTCTCAAGATAAACAAATTATCAAAAAAGAGGTTCCCCCTATCAGTAAAAAGGTTATTTTTAACGAATTTTTTAAACACCCAACAGTTGTAATAAGATATTTATTTATAAGGATTGGAATAAGGATTAATACTTAAACTATGTTGTATAATAGTTGAAGTATGTTTGTCTGGGACTACGACCCAAAAAAAACTGCAAAAAAGTGAAGCAGGCAGAATACTCCTACTGGAGCGGATGATAAATTATGGTCCAGGAGACAACCATAAAATTAAGCTCTCCGAGGTGAAAAAATACTGGCACAAATTACATCTTCTGCCTCTACGTAAACTTAGGGTTTTTTGAGGAGCTCTACTACTTTATCTAATAGATCTTTGGGGGTAATGTCTGATTTAACAATATAGCCCTTGGCCCCTAACCTTAAAGCTTCTTCAATCTAAATAGATCATACCGTAACACCTTAAAAAATCTCCAGCTCAATTTAGGCTACATTTTTAACCACTTCTCGTTTGCAAAATCAGTATAAAAAGGGGCGCTTGACACAAAATTGGAGCAGTACTGTTTTTGATGAGGTTAATTAGTCTTTAAATAAAACCTCTAATATTTATATTTTCACCACTATAATGTAAAATGGGTCCATGAAAGTAAAGGAAGTGATTGAAAAGTATAGTCCACAAGTTAGAATTGCTTTAGAGTCCTATTTCAACCACAAGCTAGAACAATATCAAGGGAAAAAATTTGGTATTACACCCGAAATAATTAAATTCCTTAGGAAATATACCTTGGCAGAAATTACACAACCCCGACCTGCCCTAGTTTTGGTAGGATATATGGCTGCCGGGAATAAAATCACAGAGAACATAATTAATACTTCAATCTTTACAACTTTTTTCACCAAATATTTAGCTATTCATGATGACATTATTGATCAGGATGATATCAAAAACGATGTACCAACTATTCATATTCAAAGTAGAAAATTCAACAAGAGTGAGAAGATGGGCAATGATTTGGCTATTTTGGCTGGCGACTTCCTGTGGTCTTGGGCAATTGAAATGATACTGAACTCTCCGTATCCCCAAAAAAGAAAAATCGAAGCATTAAACATTATATCTAAAACTAATGAGCTAACTAATATTGGTCAGGTGACAGACCTCGATTTTGTAATGAGGGAACTTGGAAAAATGAAAAATGAACAGGTTTGGGAGATGTATACAAATAAAGCGGCCCTATATTGCTACTCATTACCACTCACTGTTGGTGCTATTCTAGGAGGACTTCCACAAAAACTTATGAACAGTCTTAATAGATACGCTCGTCTTGTGGGTGCAGCTTCGCAATTGAAAGACGACTTAGAAGGTGTATTTGGTAACGAGAAGGTTACGGGGAAATCAAATATTGTTGATTTGCGAATGGGGGTTAAAAGCCTGTTGGTTGTTAAAGGCTATGAGCTTGCTAATAAAGATGAAAAAAATATATTAAAAAATTATATAGGTAAGCCGGATTTGACTCAAAAAGAAGCAAGTCTTATAAGAGAAATAATTACCAAGGTTGGTGCTCGTTCTTATTGTGAGAAAATGCTTAAAGAAAGGGGTATACAGGCGTTAGGTATTTTAGAAAAAAACAAGAAAGATATTAATTTTAACTCTTGGGAGTATTTAGATGACTTAGTCAGATTTAGGTTGGGTTTCAAGTAAAGAACTAATATCGATAATTTGTTGTTCTCCGTTTTGCATATCTTTAATGACCACCTTTTTATCTTGCCACTCTTCAGGAAAAATGATTAGAGAATACTTAGAATTTAGTTGATTGGCTCGAGAAAGTTGTTTTGAGACCTTGTCTGGTTTCTCTTTAGAAATGGAATCATCCAAGATCACTTTTTTACCCTGCTTTCTTAATCTCTGTGAAAGAGTGATAGCATCGATTCGCTGGTTGGCAGACTGTGTAACGATACAATAATCTGCACGAGATTCAGAGGGAACAATCTCTATATTTCTCGATAATAGAATCTCTTCAAGAGGCACATTTCCAAACCCGAAACCAACCCCTGTAATATCAAGTCTTCCTCCTACATCTTTCGTAAGATTATCATATCTTCCTCCACCCATAAGTGCTCTTCTAAAACCATGTTCTGGTTTTCTATCAAATGTTTCGAATACTGATCCTGTATAGTAACCAAGACCTCTGACGATATAAGGAGAAAACTCGCAGTATTCTGACACCCCATACGCCTTCATTAATTCAAAAACCTTAGCTAGATCTTTATATTCTTTTGACTGACTTAGAGGACTAAGCTGTTTATTATCAGCAACTTCCTCAAGACTTTTTATTGACAGCCATCTTTGCAAAAGCTCTCGAGAAAATTTTTGGGGAACAATCTCTTCGACTTTGGTCCCAAATTCCTCAGCTGAAATTTTAGCTGATTTGTCTATAAGAGATAAAAGGTCAAATCTACGATTCTTGTCAAGATCTACTATATCGAACAGTCTTTCAACCAATGATCTGCTATTTATTCTCATCACTATATCGTTTTCTGTTAGGTCGAAGGACTCAAATATGGAAATTGCCACTGCAATAACTTCGGCATCGTCAAAAGACCGATCTCTACCCGAATCTGCACGGTCAAAAATGTCAACATTTAGCTGTTTAAATTGCCTTTTTCTACCTTTTTGAGGTTTTTCTTTTCTAAATAAGTCAGGATTAGACCACCACTTAAGAGGGAAGCTTAATCTGGCATCGTCTTTTGCAATCATATAAGCGACAGTGGGAGTAAGTTCTGGCCTAAGAACAAGTAAACTTCCATCTGTATCTTCGAAGGTATATGTGTGGGCTAACAGTTCTTCTCCTGACTTGACTTGATAGAATTCAATTGGTTGGAGTAATGGTCCTTCTACTTCTCTGAATCCAAAAGATTCAGTTACCATTTTGAATCTATTTTCCATCTCTCTAACAGCCCCGCGCCTTTCGGGAGTTAGGTATTCAAAACCCTTCATAACCCCTTTCCTTCTTAATACATCTGGGGTAAGTATATCTGATCTTCTTTTCATATCGTCTTTTCTTTCATGCATAAGTTCATCACTTTCCTTTATTGATTATTAATGAGACCTACTATATCATGTTAAGAGCCTGCTGTCTATGTGAATTCTGCCTATAGGATCAAGTTGAATAAGCGATTTAAAGACGAGAATATTCGTGAACCGTTAAGGGGTTTTAGAGATATTGTAGGACAAGAGGTGAGAGTTAAAAACTTTATTGCCCATAAAATCTCTGAGGTTTTCCAAAAATGGAGTTATGAGCAAATAGTTTTCCCTCTAGTCGAAAGAGCTAGTAGTTTTAGTGAACAAGTGATCGGTGGTTCTCCGTGGCCAGAATGGGACAAGCGAGGGGTGTTTCATTTGCATATTCAGGATTACAATGAATCTTATAATATCATTCCTGAACAGGTTCCATCTCTCCTCATACCGGAAGGAACTATTTCTGTTTCTCGGTGGCTTGCTAAAGTTCTTGCGACAAACAAGAAGGTTAAAAACTTTTTCCCAATCAAAGTTTTCTATATAACACCTTGTTTCAGAAACGAACTGATTTCTAAACTTTCTGTTACGAAAAATAGAGAATTTAACCAGGTGGGGGTCGAAATACTAGGAACTTCAAATCTGCTTTCGGATATAGAAATTCTTTTCTTACTTTATGAAGGTTTTATAGCAATAAATGTCCCTGGAGAATTAATTACTGTCCGAATAGGTAGCGTCGAACTTTTTAATTTATTGTGCGATGAATCACAGATAGATGAACGGACACGGTTAGTTCTTAAAAACAGTTTGGACACTATTGCCGAATCTCGTGCAGGAAAACAGCCGGAGAGACTTCAACCCGAGATTGATAAGGTAATAGAAATTATAAAAAGGACTGATACTTCTAATCAACTAATGAAAAAGTGGGAGATCGTATGCAATACTTTTGTTACCGTTTTAGACCAACAAACAGAAAAATTGCTTGGTTACAGTAAACCTGTTAACGACTTAAATATCATTGCCTCGGTTCTGCAGGCTCGAGGTATAAAATGTGTCATAGACCCCTCAGTTATTAGAAGCCATGAGTATTATACAGAAATAGTATATGAAATTGATCTTAAATTTGGAAAAGAAGTTTTCGTGGAGGTAGCTGGAGGTGGTAGGTACAATAAGTTGGTTAGCAAATTTTTAGCTGGGAAAGAATATCAAATTCCTGCCGTTGGATTTGCATATGGACTTGAAAGAGTTAGTGAGTTTTTTAATTTACTAAACAAATCAAAAGAGAAACAGTTCTCTGTGAATTACTGGACTGACAAAAATGGTGTTGACAGTGTTTTGCACTCAAATCCCAAAACCACTAAGCAAATAATAAAGCTATTTTCCTCATCTGAAGAATTAAGGAGAGAGGGCAAAAGAGTAAATGTCTATGTTGGAGATGGAAACAGAGAACAAGCTAAAGAGTACTCTAAAAAACTGGGTGCAAAATTTATTCCACAATAATTGTACGACTCGAAAAGAGTTAGGAATTGTTTTAGGGTTTTTTGAGGAGCTCTACTACTTTATCTAATAGATCTTTGGGGGTAATGTCTGATTTAACAATATAGCCCTTGGCCCCTAACCTTAAAGCTTCATTGTAAACTTCATCCTGCCTTAAGGCTGATAAAACCACAATGGGACCATTGTAAACATTTTGATTTAAAGGTTTTTCCTTTAACCTTCTTAAAATCCCCAACCCATCTATTTTGGGCATCATAATATCTAAAAGTATCAGATCATATCCTCCTTGAAGAATCTTGGACAGTCCTTCCTGACCATTTGTTGCCAGCTCGACCTTAAACCCATTGGCAGTTAAATAATCTTTGTAGATATTTCTGATATCATCATCATCGTCGACAATTAAAATCTTTCCCGGGGAAGAAGTAGGTGTTGAAGTAAACATAGCCATATACTAGATTGTATAACACTAATCACCACTTCTGTAAAGTGGATCTTAAGATTGGCAGCTTATCTTTTCTTGCTGTTAACGAATTTCTGGGAGCAGGCAAGGCACAAAGTAGCCATGGGCATCACTTTTAACCTTTCAGTTTCAATAGCAATTTTACACCTCTCACACTTTCCATAAGTGCCCTTTTTAATTCTTAAAAGGGAGGAGGTAATCCTGGAGGAAAAATCCAGCAGATCATTTTTAACCGCCGTCAGCCTTCGATGAGTATCCGCCAGCCATGATTCTGTGCCTGACTCTGAAGCCTCAGCTACTCCGTCTAAGAGCACCGGATCACTTTTTTCCAGGCTCTTCAGTTGCTGATCCACTTCTTTCTGTCTTCGAAGCAGTAAATCTCGAACTTTAGCTAAGGTTTTTTGGGGTAGATTTAACATTCAGTCTCCTTTTTAAATTCTTGGGAGCAAGCTTTAGAAACTCTCCTAATTTTGCCCCTTTAATTCTCCAGTCTACTACAAAATTATACCAGTTTTTCCGAAGATACAACAGCACGGCTTTACGTTTCTTGGGAGAAAAAGGCAGGTTAACCAAAGCAGCACTGTCATCAAAAAATGACCTTTTAGAACGGTTATAAAAGATGGCCAGGCCAACCGCCAAAGATCCAATTGACCACAAATGTCCCTCAGAAATGCCGATGGAAGCAAGATAAATCGCATCTCCTCTAAAGAATTCAAAAATAAATTTTACTGACCCTAAAATTAACAACACTACAGCGATTATTTTTCCAGCAAAGTGATATCTTACCACCTGTTTCCCCACCCAAAAGTAAGCTAATAATAGAGTCAGGCTCTCTAAGGCAGCCAGAGGAAATCTTTTCCCGATCACCCCCGCTACTGAAGTGGCCAAAAAAGAGCCGGATACTTGGCCATAATAACAGCCTCCTAAAAGACAGCCCAAATCCCCCAAGCTTAAAGCCAAAAGCAGACCTGCTGCAGCAAAATCAGCCAGTTGCCAAAAATTTAATTTGCTGCGGGAGGAAAAAAACCATAAGGCCAAAATCCCTCCCGTCAGCCCTCCCCATAAAGAGAGCCCGGGATAACGGCTGATAAGAACAATCTTTTGCAGATTATCAAACAAAGCAAGGTGAGTTAAAACAAAATAAAGCCTGGCACCGATCATCCCCCCAAAAAAGGCCAGGATCCCCAAATCTAAGATCCTCTCTTCATCAATTTCATAAAGACGGGCCATTTTCCAACAGACGTAAATGGCGGCTAAAAAA
The DNA here is from genome assembly GCA_000997385.1 of Candidatus Daviesbacteria bacterium GW2011_GWA1_41_61. Classification (GTDB taxonomy): domain Bacteria; phylum Patescibacteriota; class Microgenomatia; order Daviesbacterales; family UBA10151; genus GWC1-40-9. The sequence goes on along the minus strand of LCBT01000003.1, from coordinate 96,156 downwards.
GCCAATCCCAAAAAGACTCCAAATGAGGAGATGGAAAGAGTCCCTACTGAAAAAATTACCGGTAACATATATTTATAATACCAAATTTTGACTAAATCTTCCTTTTATTGTTATACTGATGGTTGGCGTCACTTATACCTATATGGTTGCTACTGCGCATGCTTTAATCGGAGGAGTTGTTGCTGCTTCTGTCTCTAATCCTCTCCTGGGAGTCACCTTGGCAGCTGTTTCTCATCCCCTGGTAGATGTTATTCCCCACTGGGATTTTGCCCGGGGATGGCGGGATAAACCCAAAACCAAACTGTTTATTGAAAGCTCTTTAGATGTCATCGTCGGGGTTACCCTAACCACTGCCTTATTTAGCCAAGGGGTGGAACCAAGATATTTTGCAGCCTGTATCTTAGCTTCCATTATGTGGGATTTCTTGGAAGCTCCTTATTGGTTTTTAAAACGGAAGATTCCTCCTTTTTATTGGGCTTATCAAATACAACACCGGATGCAGGGAAGAACCGGACCCAAATGGGGAATTTTAACTCAGATAGTAACTGTAGCGGTCATTATTTTCCTAGTCTCTAAACTCTAGCCACTAGAAATTATTTACTTGACTCTTTCTATATATTGCCCTGTTCTGGTATCAACCTTAACTTTGTCCCCAACTTTGGCAAACATCGGAACTTTGACCTCTAAACCATTTTCCAAAGTGGCTGATTTAAAAACATTGGAAACAGTATTGCCTTTTTCAGCAGGTCCGGTATCTTTAATCTCATATATCAGGCTATTGGGAAGCTCCAGGGTTAAAGCTTGGTCTTCTGAAACAATAATCACTACTTCCAAACCTTCTTTGAGAAACCTTACCTGTTCACCTAATATATCCTTACTTAAGGGAAACTGCTCAAAGCTTATAGAATCCATAAAGTAATAAACTCCCTTATCCATATATAAAAACTGGGCTTTCCTTTTTTCCACATCAGCTTCTTCCACCCTGGCTCCGGTGATAAATGATTTTTCTGTAGTTGAGCCTGTTTTTAAATTTCTTACCTTCACCTTGATGGTTCCGCTGCCCCGTCCCATCTTAATATGTTCATAATTTACCACCTGGAGGATCTGGTTATCTTCTTTAAAAACAGCTCCGTTTCGAAGATCTGTAGCGTTTAACATATGGTAAATATACTGACCAACCTTTAAATTGTCAACTAACCTTAAATTCTGATAAAATACCTATGTATCTTCCCTGCCGGGGTGGCGAAATGGTAGACGCGAAGGTCTCAAAAACCTTTGGTTGCAAAATCATGAGGGTTCGAGTCCCTCTCCCGGCACTTTTCTTTCAGGCTGCAGTGGGAGCTTTTTCTTCACTTTTTTCTGCTGGTTTAGCCCGATGTTTTTCCATACCGTAAAACTTGGTTCTTTCCCCGATAAACACCAGTTTAATTTCACCGGTAGCCCCATTTCTGTGTTTTTGGATATCCAAAGTCACATCAGAAATATTGTCCGGATCCTCCCGGTAAATAAACATCACCACATCCGCATCCTGCTCAATAGCTCCGGATTCCCGAAGGTCAGCCAGTTGTGGCCTCCTGGTTGCCCTACTTTCCACTGCCCGGGAAAGCTGAGAAACTGCTAAAACGGGAATCTTTAACTCCCTGGCTAAATTTTTAAGGCCCTGGGAGATTTCTGAGACTTCCTGTACCCGGTTTTCCAGATTCCTCCCGTGAATCAGCTGCAGATAGTCCACAATCAGAAGCTTTAACCCATGCTCCATCTGCAGTCTCCTGGCTTTAGTCCTAATCTCCGCCAAAGACAAACCGGGGGTATCATCAATAAAAAGCGGAGCCTCAGCCAACTCTCCATAAGCTGCCGAAATCTTGTCAAAATCAGCATCATCTAATTTGCCTGTTTTTAACTTCCAGGAATCAATCTCAGCTTTAGAAACAATAATCCTGTCTACTAACTCCTCTTGAGACATCTCCAAAGAGAAAATGCCTACCGGAAGGCCGGTTTTCACTGCCACATACTCAGCCACATTCAACACGAAAGAGGTTTTTCCCTGACCGGGCCTGGCAGCAAAGATAATTAAATTTGACTCTTGAAGCCCGGCCAATTTATTATCCAAATCTTTAAAACCGGTGGGCACACCACGGAGTTTGCCGGAATTTTTCTGCAGCTCATCCAAACGGTCAAAAGAAACAGTCAGTAAATCTTTTAAGGGGACAAAATCCCTTTTGATGTTTTGTTGAGAAATGGCGAAGACACCTTGCTGAGCATCATCCAAAAGCGTCTCCACCGGAACTGATTCATCATAGGCTGATTCCACCAATTTGGTACACTCGGCGATCAGTTTACGCCGCATAGCATGTTCTTTAATAATCCGGGCATAAGATTCAATATGGGCTGAAGTAGGGACGGTGTTGACCAAAGTTGTAAGGTATGCCGGGCCTCCCACTAAGTCCAGAGAATCTTTTTGCCGCAGTTTCTCGGTGATAGTCACCAGATCCACCGGTTCTCTTTTGTCAAAAAGATCTAAAATGGCTTCAAAGATTCTGCCGTGCTGCTCAGTGCGGTAAAAATGAGTCGGGTGCAAGGTTTCAGCAATCCTGACAATAGAGTCTTTATCAATGAGCAGTGCTCCCAAAAGGGATTGTTCAGCTTCAATATTTTGCGGAGGAAGCTTAGTGGTCTGCGCCATAATCTTAAAGTCCAAGCAGTACTACTGTTGTTTCTTCAGGCAGCTTATCGCGGGTGATAGTTAATTTACTGACCGGCTCAACATTTTCTGCTCCCATCTCCTTTAAAAATGGTTCGACCTCTTTAAGGTCAAACTTTAACCCGGGGATTTTATAGTGCATGGGGATAACCACCTTAGGCTCAAATTGAGCTACCACCTTGGCAGCCGTTTCCCCGTCAATAGTATAAATCCCCCCTACCGGCACCAGTAAAATATCTGTAGTCTCAATTTGGCTGATTTGCTCCTCATTTAAAATATGCCCCAAATCTCCAACATGGACAATATTTACTCCATCAATCACTAAGTGGTAGATTGTGCTCCTTCCCCTCTCACTGCCGGAGGAGTTATCATGATAAACTTGGGCTCCATTAATAGTTACTCCCTTAACCTCATACTCACCAGGACCGGTGATGACTAAAGGATCCCCGCTGACCACTCCCACATTATTATGATCTTTGTGATCATGGGTCGATAAAACTATTTGAGCTTCCATCTCTTTGACAGGCAGCTTTAGACCGGTATACTCAGGATCAAAAGGATCTAAAATAACCGTGGTGCTTTTGCCCTTGATACGAAAGCAGGATTGACCATACCAGTAAATATCCATGGCCAGATGTTATCATAATTTTTCTCTTTCAAACAAGATGGACTAAATATATCACCAACTTCTAATTCTTTCTTAAAAATGATAGTATAACTTCTGATAAACTAATTTGATGAAAAAAGTTCTAATTTGGACAGTCATCATTATCTCTATTGTTGCTTTCATTATGGGAGCCACCATAGCCTGGAGACTAGGATATCTTAATACCTTTAAACAGTTTCTGTCTCAGAAAACTTTCCCCGCTGCTCCTCCCCCTCTTACTCTTTTATCCTTACCTCTTAAGCCAATTACCTCCCTGCCTTCAGGCATGACCTTAAACCTTTCCAGCCCGGATGATAATCAGCTGGTCTTTGATGAAAACATACTGCTGCAAGGCAAAACCACCCCGGGTTCTTTGATCTTAATCAGTTTTGAAAGTAGCGATTTGGCTTTAGAGCCTTCTCCCTCCGGAGAGTTCTCCACTACCGTTTATATGGATGAAGGGGTCAATCAGTTTACAGTCACTGCCATCAATAAAGATGGAGATCTCAAGCAGGAAGAAAGAACGGTGTACTATTCCAAGGAGAAACTATGAAAATAATTTACAACTGGAAAATATTTGTCATCATTTTTTTACTTTCAACTCTCCACTTTCAACCCTCAACTTCTCAAGTTTCAGCCCAGGAATCATCTCCTGCTTCCACTGTCAGTGCTGATATTAAAGCCAAACTAAAAGCTTTACAGGAGGAGATTGCTTCCAAAGCTAATCAATTAAAAGTTGAGATGGGTAAAAAGTTACAAAATAAAGTTTATCTGGGGAGCATCAGCTCTAAAGGGGATAATACCTTTGTTCTAAATACCAAAAAGGGAGATAAAAAGATCGAGATTAAAGATTACACTGATTATTTAGGGGGGGGAAAACTTACCTTTAAAAATTTAGCTGTAGGTGATTTTGTCGTAGTTTTAGGAGATGTTGATGATAAAGAAACCTTACTGGCCAAAAGGATCATTAAAACCCAGGCTTTAAAGGTTAATGATAGACAAGTTGTTTTTGGTCAAATAATCTCGGCTGATAAAAAAACCCTGGCTATTAAAGATAAAAAGGATCAACAAATTACCTTTAGTTTTGACAGTAAAACTAAAATCAAAATATCAGGCAAAAATGGCACATCCAAGGATCTTAAAGCAGGACAAAAAATTACCGCCGTCCTTATAAAAGGTCTCGGTGGAATATTTAAAGCCAGATTTATTTACCTTTTCCCTGATCCCGCTACCATTACCCCTACCCCTAGCCAAAATCCAACATCCTCTTAAAATACTTTATGCGTCCACCTTTCAGGTGGACAGTGTGTACACCCGGCTGCACTACCTCAATGGTATTTTTTGTGAGATAATATTTGTTGTATGGGACAACCTTTACAAGCGGTTAAAGGATTTCGGGATTTTTTGCCGGAGCAAGCCAATACCCGAAGATACGTTTTGGAAAAAATAGTCTCCACGTTCCGTCTTTTCGGCTTTGAACCCTTAGAAACGCCGGCTTTAGAATACGCTTCAGTTTTAAAAGGTAAATACGGGGAAGAAGAAAAGTTAATTTATGAGTTTAAAACTAGAGGCGGAGATGAAGTGGCCTTAAGATATGATCAAACTGTACCATTAGCCCGGGTTTTGGCCTCTTACCATAACTTAGCAAAGCCTTTTAAAAGATACCAGACTCAGCCGGTTTGGAGAGGAGAAAGCCCTCAAAAAGGACGTTACCGGGAATTTTTACAATGTGATGCGGATATTGTTGGTGCCTCATCTCCTTTGGCTGATGCAGAGATAATAAACCTGGTTCTAAACATTTACCAAAATCTAGGATTAAATATCACCATTAAAATAAATGACCGGATAAACTTTGAGGGCTTAGAGAAAAAATATGTGGCAGCTATTGATAAATTAGAAAAAATTGGTGAAAGCGGTGTCCTTTCAGAGATGGTACAAAAAGGTATGGTTGAAAAAGAGGCCCAGGAAGCTTTAAAGACGCTGCAAAACAAACCCCTTACCGCCAACCTTCAACAAATCCTAGATCATTTAAAACAAATGGGAACAGATATGGAAAAGATCAAATATGAACCAACACTGGCCAGAGGGTTAGATTACTATACCGGCATGATCTTTGAGACTGTAGCGGAGGGCAGTACAGGGTCAATTTGCAGTGGAGGAAGATGGGACAACCTTATTGGTAATTTTACCGGACAAAACTTACCGGCAGTAGGTTTTGGTTTAGGTTTTGACAGAACTGTAGAGGTATTGAAGGAGCAAGGGATTTTGCTTGAAACTTCCTCCTCAGCTTCAGTCCTGGTGACAATTTTTTCCCCTACTTATCTTGCTAATTCTTTAAAAGTAGCTGAAAAACTACGGGCCAACAATATTAATACTGAACTCTGGTTAGATGCTGATTCCAAACTGGACAAACAGTTAAAATATGCTGATCAAAAAAGCATCCCTTATGTTGTCATTATTGGCCCCGACGAAGCAACTTCAGGAAAAATAGCTTTGAAAGATTTAACTTTGAAGTCTCAGGTCTTGCTTTCCTTTCCTGAAGTTGTTGATAAACTCTCTAACTCAAGATGACTACAGCAGTATTAAAAATTCAAAAATTGTTAAACTTTAACCTTGGCAGTAGAAATTTAGTAACTGTTGCCTGGCCTTATGCAGCTGTTTTGGCAGCTCATACTATTTGGGGGATTAACTTTGTAGTAGCCAAAGTTACCTTACAAGAAGTTCCCCCCATGTCTTTGGCTTTTGTCCGTTTTACCCTGGCTACTCTGCTTCTACTGCCTTTTTTATTAATAGAAAGGGATAAATTAAAGATCAGCAAAAAAGACCTGCCTCAACTGATTGCTATTGGAGCTTTAATGTCTACTTTAAACATTGCCCTTTTTTATCTGGGAATAGCCAGAACTACCGCCACCACCGCCTCAGTACTGACCATGACTATTCCGGTAGTTTCCGTTTTAACTGCCTGGTGGATTTTTAAAGAGAAGATCTATACCTTTAACCTTTTTGGCATCTTACTGGGTTTGCTGGGAGCAGCTTTGGTTATCGGCTTGCCTGTCTATATTTTGGGGACTTCCCTATTTTCAGAGGCTATTTTAGGCAACCTGTTAATCATTCTAGCTTCTATATCCTGGGTGGCTGGAGCTATCCTGTCTAAAAAGATGCTTACAAAATACTCTACCTTAACTATTACTGCCATTGTCTTTTTGGTAGGAATGATCACCTTTGCCCTTCCTGCTGCTGTAGAGTACTTCCAAAACCCCAGCTGGCCCTTAAAAATGACTTTCCTGGGAATCTTTGGTATTATTTATATTGCTGTTTTGTCTTCTACCTCAGCTTATTTTTTATTTGAATGGGGTTTAGGGAAGCTGGGGGTAGTCAAAGCCGATCTTTTTCAATATATAGAGCCTGTTATTGCTGTCACTTTAGGAATACTACTCTTAGGGGAACAGATCAGGTTTACTTTTGTCATAGGAGCCTTATTAATAGGACTGGGAGTTTACTGGAGCACTTTAGCCAAAGAGCAGCATAAACACCACAAAGCCCACAGAGTATAATTAGAGTCTAGTGACATAGACTCTGAGTCTGGACTCTAGTCGCTTATTTTGCTATACTACTCCAGTCATGAAAGCTAGTATTCATCCAACTTATTATAATGATGCTAAAGTTACCTGCGTTTGCGGCAACACCTTTGTTACCGGCTCTACACTGCAGGCAATTAAAGTGGAAATTTGTGCCAAGTGCCACCCTTTCTTTACCGGCCAACAGAAGTATATTGATACCCAAGGGCAGGTAGAAAAATTCGGTAAAAGAGGGGCTTTAGCTGAAGTTAAAAAGGCGGAAAGAGCTAAAATTACCGCGGTCAGGGCTTCTAAAGTCCAAAAGCAAACTACTGAGAAGAAAAGCCTCAAAGACTTACTCCTCCAAGCCAGAAAAAACGTTGCGTCTTAGCTGCCTTCTACTTGTCACCCGAAATCGTTTCGGGATCTAAGATTCTGAGACAAGTTCCCAGTGACAGCAGTATAATTATCCTATGGACGATTATATTCAACAACAACTAGAACAAATAGATCAAAAAATCAAAGACACACAAAAGCTGCTTTCCGACCCAGAGCTAGCTGCTTTAGCACGCTTGGAAATTGAAGATCTAAAAAGACAGAAGGAGGAGCTTGAATCTTCTGCCGCTACTCCTATGTCCCAAGAGGGAGAAGAGGAATCAGGTGAGGGGGTCAATCCTAACATAGCTATCTTAGAAATCAGGTCAGCTGCCGGAGGTGATGAGGCAGGGCTTTTTGCCGGAGACTTAACCAGAATGTACAGCAGATTTTCCCAAAACCAAGGCTGGAAAATTGAGGAGTTAGACCGGTCTGAAGGCAAGATTGGCCAGATCAAGGAGGTAGTTATTAAAATAGCCGGTCAGGGAGCCTATCAATCTCTGCAGTATGAATCAGGTGTCCACCGGGTGCAAAGAGTGCCGGAGACCGAAGCCTCAGGCAGAATCCATACCTCCACAGCTACTGTGGCAGTTTTACCCCAAGTGCCTGAGGCAGAAGTTTATATTAAAAATGTTAATAAAGTAAATACCGCTGTCAGATTAAAACATTTACCTTCTGGTATTGTTATTACCTGTCAAACGGAAAGATCCCAGCTACAAAACAGGGAAAATGCCATGGCCCTACTTCGAGCTAAACTGTGGGAGAAACAAGAAGAAGAAAGACTCAATTCCATATCAAAGCAAAGGAAACTTTCTGTAGGAGAAGGGGGCAGAAGTGAAAAAATCAGGACTTATAATTTTCCCCAAAACAGGATCACTGATCATCGGATTGGTAAATCCTGGTACAACCTGGAAAAAATCATGGAAGGGAACCTTGAGCCGGTGCTGGAAGTTATCCGGGAAGAAGCAGGTAAGGAAGAAGTTTAAAAATCTTTGTCATATGCAGCCAAGACAGTACCAAAGAGGTTGGGTTGAATTTTACAAACTCCGGTTCAAAGTTACCCCTGATGTCTTAATCCCCCGTCCGGAAACAGAACTTTTAGTAGACGAAGTTTTAAGATGGGTAGAAGCATTCATAACTCATTACTCTGAACTCTGCATTCTTGACCTTGGTACTGGCTCCGGCAATATCGCCATCTCTATTACTAAAGGCCTGTCCACCCTTCAAGTGGACGCACAAATTATTGCTACTGATATCTCCCCAAAAGCCATTAAAGTAGCCCGGCAAAACGCTAAGCTTCATGGAGTAGAAGATAAAATTACTTTCCTCCAGAGCAATCTTTTGTCCAAGCTCGGGGGTTGTACATTTTATCCAGATATTATTGTCACTAACTTACCTTATATCCCTTCTGCCAGAATTCCTTATTTAGACTCTTCTGTCAAAGACTATGAACCTCTAGCAGCTTTAGATGGAGGAGACGATGGTTTCAAGCTTTACAGAAAGCTATTTCAGCAAATTGGGGACAAGGGCTGGAAACCAAAGCTGATTTTAGGAGAAATAGATTATACCCATGGAGATTTAGCTTATCTGGAAGCTTCTAAATACTTCCCCAAAGCCTCAGTAGAGGTTAAAAAAGATCTAACTCACCTTCAAAGGGTACTAACTATTAAATATCAATAATAGTTGGGTGTTTTTCTTTTTACTGATTAGGGCTTTCTTGGAGAGTAGCAGTAACTGTTTTTTCCTTACCATCATTCCAGATAACCATCTCGACCCTATCTCCGGTTTTCTTACCGGCAATAACTTCGGAAATTTTAGTTTCTGAATCTACTGCCTGCCCATCAACTTTGGTAATAATATCACCAGTTTGTACACCAGCCTTGGAAGCTGAGGAGTTTTCTACTACCTCTTGAATATAGGCTCCCTGAGGCAGTTCATTTAAAATAGCTAAATCTTTAGAGATAAACCTGTACCTAATCCCCAAAAACGGCCTGGAAACTGTTCCTTTTTGCACAAACTCATCAACAATCTTTTTAACAGAGTTTATAGGAATCGCAAAACCAATGTTTTGAGCTCCCTCGGTAGTAGCCACATTTAAGCCAATCACCTGACCGGCGGAATTTAAAAGCGGCCCTCCGGAATTTCCCGGGTTGATGGCAGCATCTGTTTGTACTAAATCATCCAAGCTTTCCGCTGACCCTGAGAAAGGATCCCCTGCCACCACCCTTCTGCCTAACCCGGAAACTACTCCGGTAGTTACAGTGTTGGTAAACTTGCCCAAAGCATTACCAATAGCAATGACTGTTTGCCCTACTTTCAACTGGGAGGAATCCCCCAGCTCTAAAGCTTTAAAATCAGATCCGTCTATTTGGACCAAAGCCAGATCGAGTATTGGATCCCGGTAAATTTTTTGCACATCAAACCTTTTCCCATCGCGGGTTACAACCGTATAACGGGTATCAGAATCAGAAACTACATGTTTGTTAGTCACGATAATCCCTTTGTCAGAAACCACAAAACCAGTACCAATGGTGCTGCTTTGGTTTCTGGGAACCGAGAAAGGATCAAAGGGGTTAAAAACCTTTCTGGTTGCCCCGATGGCCACCACTGAAGAGGAGGTTTTATCCACCACATCAATGACTGCATTTTCTTCATTCAAAATAGTTTGGGTTTTTTGTTCTAAGGGTGTGGAAATTTTAGGTAAATTAGTCTTAAAAGGCAGATATCCCTGGGAAGCAGCCTGGAAAATAGCTGCCCCGGCTAAAGACCCTAACACTATTGCTAACACTAAAATGGTAAAGAGTGAAAATGGTTTGGCAGTTTTAGATTCCATGGTGTGATTAATTTTAAATCTTTCGGTCCAAAATTTCCAGGGCTGCTTCCAGTTGGGGGTCTTTTTGCTCAGTGGCAGCATCTTCCTCATCTTCCATCTTGACTGCTGTATCCGGGGTTAGCCCGGTGTCATGAATCCACCGACCGCCCGGAGTCAGCCACTTGGCTGTGGTGATATGAATACCTGTTTCTTGCGGCAAATCCTCAGCAGTTTGAATAGTTCCTTTACCAAAAGATTGCTCTCCTACCAAAGTCCCCCGTCCCCGGTCTTGGATCGCCCCAGCCAAAATCTCCGAAGCCGAAGCTGAACCTTTATTGATTAAAACCACCAGCGGTAATCTTAAAATTTTCCCGGAACGGATCACCCCCTGCTCCTGCCTTACTCCTTTAGCATCCTCCTGTAAAACCACCTTACCTCCATCTAAAAACTCTGAAGATATATAAACAGCTGCCTCTAAAAACCCTCCCGGGTTGTTACGGACATCAACAATCACCCCCGATACTGAAGCAGCTAAAAGGCCGGAAACAGCCTCATCCCATTCACTTTTAGTCTTTTCCCCAAACCCGGAAAGCCGTAAATACCCTACCTTCTGACCATTTTTGGTATTTTTGGCCTCAAACTCAACTGTTTTGACAATAATAGTATCCCGGATTAATTTAACCTCTTTGGACTTTTGTTCCTTTTCCCCCAAAAGTTCTAAGGAAACGGTGCTCCCTTTAAGCCCTCTAATTAGCCCTACTGCTTCAGGGAGAGACAAAGTGGTGGTATCTTTACCATCAACTTGCAAGATTAAATCCCCGGCCTTCACTCCAGCCCTATCCGCCGGGGTATCTTTTAAAGGAGCAATGACCACCAGTCTTTTATCTTTGTTATAGCCCAGCTGAATACCCACACCTTCAAAAGAACCTCCCAGCTGTTCTTTAGCTGTTTTTTGAGCCTGAGGGGGTAAAAAAACAGTATAAGGATCACCCACTGCTGATACCATCCCTTGGATAGCTCCATAGTAAAGCTTTTGAGGGTCAATAGCTTTTTTATCGATATATTTTTGGGAAACTAAATCCCAGGTCTGCCAGAAAAGCTTAAAATCAAGATTAACATTTTGAGCCGGAGGTTGCTCATTTAAGACGGTAATTTTTGGTTTATAGCTTTGGAAAGAGAGGGTATAATCGCGGTGGCCCAGTTGCCAACCTAAAACAAAAGCCAACAGGACAATTATTAAACTGCCCGCATTGAGCTTACTTAAAACCCCTCTCCATCCTGATGAGGCTTGATTATCACTTGGTTGGTTAATTTCTTTCATCACATAAAGCCATCACTTCTAAATTAGAATAAGGTACCCTGATTTTCCGGGATCCGCTTCCCACTGTTACCAGATAAGTCTCAAGCCCTGATGGAAGTTTCGTTAAAGTTTGATCAATTGCCTCCACCTTGCCTTGCAACCCTAAAAAAGGAGTGCTGACAATTCTGACTCTGACTCCCTCCCTGATAGGCCACAGCCCAACTTCAGGAGAAGGGTCCGCTTGAAGCTTAGTCGGTAATCCCGTTTTACGAATATATATCATACTGTTTTGTTCATTTATTGGCAAGATTAATCTTGACCTGTTGCCGTCTAACATCACAAAACTTTCGTTGTAATTTTGAAGTAAAGAAAAAATATCCTCGCCGATAGGAGCTGCTCCAAAGCCTTCAGTCACCATTAAAGATAATCCTACATCAGACCAATGTTTATGCCAGATATTCCATTGTCCCCCGGCCATGGACCGGTAGTCGGAAGCGTTAATACCACCGCTAATAATACCGTTTAAACGGACATCCAAAGCCTTCTCCAAAGCTGCCATAAAAACCAGTCCTCCGGCCACCACTATCCTGCCTTGAGCTTGGGAAGGAATTTGTTTAGAACTTGTTAACATATCAGATGGACCGAGGATTTTTAACAGTCCCTCCCTCTCTTTCCCTGAACCTAAAACTCCATATACCATATTGGCCATAGTTCGGATTAAAACTGTCCCTGTAACCTCGTCAATAGCATCAACTATCCCATAAACACCACTTACTAGACGGATAGTTTTGGGGGTTAACTGAATCTTTAAGTTGCCGTTTTGGTGGTCATAAGTCTCAATTACCCCATCTACCGGTGAAAGTATCAGTTGTTTACTCAAACCTAAAAAATCCTTTTTCATGGCTAAAAGCTCACCCTGGTAAATATTCTGGCCTATTTGACGCATCAAATACCCATCTGCTTTTTTGCGGCTGACTTTCAGTTCTGCAGCTAGATGAATAGTCCTAAAACCGGAAGAAGTATGTCCCTCTGCTACCACATCCTGAGGACAAACTTCCTGCCCTACTGACACCTTAATTTGACCCTTGGCATTAATCAAACGCCTTCTGATATGAATAATTTTGTTTTTTTCTATTCTGAGACGGTAAGATCCAAACAGTTGATTCATCTTAAACTTCCACTTCTTTACCACGGGTATCCACCACCACTCCCAGCCTCCCTCCAGATACTTCGGCAACCAGCTTATGATGGTCTAAAATCTTGGCTACCGGAGAATCAAATTTAATAGTGAGATGGTTTAAGCTGCTGGGTATAGTTATAAAGCTGCCTATTTCAATGTCATATTTTTGGTTGCCCACCCACAGAGTGACTTTGCCCTCCGGTTTTAAAATCCGGGGCCGAAGCAGGGTCCCCACACTCTTTGAACCAACATTTTCAGATCTTAAAATCAAAGAGACTAAACCTACAGGTTGTAAAGCATCAACAAAGGCTTGGACTAAACTGGAAGCATCCGGAAATCTTTCTAAGAAATCCACATCAATAAATAATCTATTGAGGTTGCGGTTATAATATTTTGACGGCTGAACCTTTAGAGCCTCTCTTAAAATAGCCATCTCTAAAAACAGCTCTCTTTCACTTAAAGGGATTGTTTGAGGATAAAGTATTCTGTTGCCCATCTCATTTTCCAAAATTTGCCCGCTGCCCTGACCTTTTAGCCACTGTATAACTTTCTCGGGATAAATGGATTCCAGCTGGGGGAAATATTCAAGTAGACTTTTGAAACTGGGCATTAACTATAGTTTAGCAGATTAAGGTATGTCCAGATAGTCCAAAAACTATCTCACACTGACAGTAAAGGGAAGGAGGGCTAAGTGTCTGGCTCTTTTAATTTCCCGGCTGATACGTCTTTGGTGTTTAGCGCAGCATCCACCCCGTCCCCGGGAAACAATTCTGCCTCGGTCATTTAAGAATCTTCTTAAAGTTACCACATCCCAATATTTAGGTTCAATTTTCCCCTTACAAAACTGGCAGACCTTCTTAGGCCGAGAGATTTCTGTGGTTTTTTCTTCTGCTTTCCCGTCTTTTTCAGTCTCTTCAACTGCCTTTAAAGGAAAAGATACTTTAGATTGGACTTTCTTTATTACTGGCATAACTTTAGGATTATATCTAAAAAATACTAGAAGGGCAAGTCTTCGTCTGGAGAAACAGTTTCATCAGCGGAAGCTTTAGGCGCAGGCTTTTCTTTAGCTTCACTTTTCTCAGCGGTTTCTTTGGCAGGCCCTGTTTCAGCTTTAGCAGTTTCAGATGGGCTTTCTAAACCGCCCTCCGTTTCCATCTCTTCATCGGCAAAACTGCCGTTTCTGCTGGTTAAAACAATCAGGTCTTCCATCACAATTTCCGCATCTCTTCTTTTTTGACCGTCTTGAGTTTCCCATTCCCGGTATTGTAATCTTCCGGAGATAAAAGCCCGGGTACCTTTTTTTAAAAGCTGGGTACACAGTTCAGCGAGCTTGTTCCAGGCTACTAAACGGTGGAAATATACCTCTTCTTTTCTTTCACCTTCTACTACATAAGTCCGGTTGGTAGCTATACCAAAAGTAGCCACAGCTGCACCGTTTGGGGTATATCGAAGTTCGGGGTCTCTTGTAAGATTACCTATTAATTCTACTCTGTTCCAGGATCTTGAAGCCATACATTAAACCCTAACCAATAAATATCTCAAAATATCTTCGTCTAATTTAAGTGCTTTGTCAAGCGGGGCAATATCTTTAGGTTCAACACAAAATTGGTAATGAAGAAAATAACCTTTCCTCTGGTGTTTAATAGGATAAGCCAAGTCCCTTACTCCCCACTCCTCTTCTTTTTCTTTCTTTCCCATTTTTTTAGCCATAGATTCTAAAAGCTCCTTGCGGGCTTTTTCCTCTACATCAGGTTTTAATACCAATGTTAAAGCATAATTGTTCACGAGATAAGATTTTACTAGGAATAAGTTAAATATTCAACCAGCAAATTTGTCTGATAATTCTTGGTAATATCTGGTGGTATTAGGCAATATCTGGTAATATTAGGATGTTTATGGTAATCCCTCCAAAATACTTCCTGACTCCTAAAATTTCTCAATTTCTCCAGACTATTGAAGCATGTAAAGAAGTGATCAACTATGTAGATATCCCTCCAGAAATTGAACAAAATATCAGAAGAACATCTACTTTAAAAAGTTCACTTTTTTCTGCCCGTATTGAGGGTAATACCCTAACTTTAAATGAGCTACAAATGTCTTCTTCTAAAGACCAAAAGAAGATGGAAGTTTTTAACATTTTAAAGGCCCTAAATTGGATCCATCAAAGGAAACACCGGGATGTAACCGTTAAAGATATCCTTGAACTACATAAAATAGTCATGGAAGGGCTAGTGGAGAAAATAGATCTGGGCAAGTTTAGAACCAACTTGGAAGCTATTTTTAATAGTGCTGGCATTGCCATTTACCTCCCTCCCAAACCAAACAAGATTTTACCTTTAACGGAACGTTTAGTTAAGCTTACCAACAGTAATAAAGAATCCTTTGTACCAACCAGAGCCTGCCTAGGCCATTACATCTTTGAGAAAATCCATCCCTTTTTAGATGGTAATGGGAGGGTTGGCAGGCTTTTTTTACAAATGGTTTTAATAAAAGGAGGTTATGGGATGAAAGGCTTACTTTCAATAGAAGAATATCTGGACAACCACCGGAGTGAGTATTACCGAGCACTAGAAGCTACCGAGAAAGATGTCACAGATTATCTGGAGTTTATGTTGGAAGCGATATCTCAAACAGCTGAGGAAGCCAAAACTCAAGTTTTGGAAAAGAAAAAGGTTGAAGTTACAGATTTGCTACTTCCTCGCCGGGCTGAAATTTTTAACATCATTAAGGATCATAAAATAGTTAACTTTGACACCATTAGAAGAAGGTTTTTAGCAGTTAGCGAAAGAACCTTAAGGTTTGATTTAAAACATTTAACAGATCGAGGGTTAGTTAAAAAAAGAGGTACTACTAAAGGAGTGTGGTATGAATCAAATAAACAAATAGACTAGCTACTCACCAAAAATTCAATAGCATCTCCATCTTTAACCTCATAACCCTTACCTTCAGTTCTGATCCAACCTAGCTGTTTGGCTTTAGTATAAGAACCAGCTTCTATTAGCTTTTCATATTCTATTACCTGAGCTCTGATAAAACCTTTCTCAAAATCAGTGTGAATCACACCTGCTGCCTGAGGAGTTTTAGTTCCTTTTTTAATAGTCCAAGCCCGGACCTCTTTTTTCCCAGCAGTTAAAAAGGAAATAAGTCCCAAAAGTTCATAGGCTTTTTTAATAAGCCTTTCTAAACCAGTTTCTTCAATCCCCAGCTCATGCAAATACTCTTTTCTTTCTTCTTCTGAATAATCAGCCAGTTCTTCCTCAAGCTTGGCACTGATAACTATCTCATTTTCATTTACATTTCCCTGATCAATTTTTTCTTTATATTCACCTTCAGAAACATTGTAGACATAAAGAATGGGTTTAATAGTTAAAAGCGGTAAGTGTTCAAACCAACTTTTTAACCTTTCATCTCCCATCTCGTAATGGCCCAAAACTTTTCCGTCTTCCAGATTCTTTTTAATAACATTTAGAATCTCCAGTTTTTTCTGTTCAATTGGATCTTTAGCAGCCCTAATTTCCTTTTCCTGGGCTGCTACTAACTTTTCCAGGGTTTGTAAATCTGCCAAAGCTAACTCTGTTTCTATGGTTAACTTATCAGCATCGGGATTTTCTGAACCCTCACGGATCACATCTTCATCCTGGAAATCTCTTAAAACATGAATAATGGCATCTACTTCCCTGATATGAGATAAAAATTGATTTCCTAAACCTGCTCCTTGATGAGCTCCTTTAACCAGCCCGGCTATGTCTACAAATTCAACAACAGCTGGCACAAGCGGTGGCAAATAATCCATCTTCTCCTCATCTTTCACTAGCTCTGCCAGTTCATTTAGCTTCTGATCAGGCACCACCACCACCCCCACATTAGGCTCGATAGTAGCAAAAGGATAATTAGCACTAAGCGCCACCCTCTTTTTCAAAAGGGCATTAAATAAAGTACTTTTCCCCACATTAGGAAGTCCAACTATTCCGCATTTGACCGACGACATGGTTTAGATTCTATCAGGAATAGATAAAAGTGGTTTATTTACTCTTTCCATCTATTCTCAACTCCCTTTAGCATAAGATACCATCCCTTCAAATAAAGGTAAACCTTGAGGTTTACTGATATCTTTATTTTATCTCCAATCACCAATTGGCTATTTATCCTTAATTCCAACCATAACCAAAATTGGCGTTGGTTTAATTGAGTGTTCTCCGGTGCCGTTATAAAGCGAAACATTGCCACTCACTACTGGAACCTCATATTGCCGGCAAATACTACTCAATCCTTCCACTGTTTCGGCAAAAGCTCCCATTGAATCAGCTGGGTATCCAAAGTTTAAACAATTAGTTAGCCCTAATGGTTTAGCACCCTGATCTTTAATGTGCCGGTAAGCTTTTTGGAAAGCATATTCTATACCTATCCGAGGATTTACATCCGACCTTCCTTCATCGGAGGACCAGGCAACCACTAAATCTTTACCGATTTCATCGATATCCAAAACTGCAAAATGTCCTGGCTCGTTTGGCCCCTTTATTGTTCTGGTTCCCACCCGCCAGTCGTATTGATGCCAAACCGAGGCTATCGTTGACTTAGAAGCCTTACGATATTCCCCTCCTTGAGTTCGCCAAGGAGTCAGTGGCCATTCCTGGTCAATCGGCTCGCAAATTTCTTTAATACTCATCGCCGTAGCTTTTCGTTGACCATTTTCTGTATATAGCAAAGTATATTTACCGTCCAAAGTAACTTCTCCCACTACCACCGCTTCAAGATCCCAATTTGTAAATTTTTCCAATATTCTTTCCCGGTAAGGTCTTTTGCCAACAACCATCATTCTCTCTTGAGACTCGGAACACAAAAATTCCGGCGGCGTCATGCCCCCCGCTTTTGCCGGTATAAGATCAAGATCAACTATCGCGCCAAGCGGTAAACCTGTCTTTTTCTGGCCGCGATGAATCACTTCAGTAGTAGAACAAAGTAATCCTGCCGCTCCCATATCCTGCATCCCTTCCAACCAGTTAGTTTCGGCCAACTCAACACAAGCTTCCAATAATAATTTTTCCAAGAAAGGATCGTCATCCTGAATCGCCTTTTCATCCCTCGGAGCGTCTTCTTGAAAAGTCTTGGAAGCAAAACTAGCTCCCCCCATTCCATCACGTCCTGTCCTCGCCCCGACGTAGATTAAATCACTGTCAGTAGTTAAAGCGTTACCATAAATTATATTTTTCTGTGGAACTAAACCCATACAACAAACATTGACCAAACAGTTGCCGTTATAAGTCCGGTCAAAAAAAATTTCTCCCCCCACGACCGGAATCCCAATACAATTGCCATAACGGGAAATACCTTCCGCTACTCCCCTTAAGAGCCAGGTAGCCCGCTGATCGGCTCCAAATCTTAAATTATCAAGCAGAGCAATTGGCCTAGCTCCCATGGTAAAAATATCGCGTATAATACCACCCACACCAGTTGCTGCTCCTTCTGCAGGTTTTACATGCGACGGATGGTTATGACTTTCAATTCTCAAAGCCAAAGCTAACCCCTGCCCCAAATCCAATATTCCGGCATTCTCACCTGGTCCTTGGATAATGTGTTCGCCGGTAGTGTGCAGTCCCGCCAAAAATTTACGGGTACTTTTATAGCTGCAGTGTTCGCTGTGCATAGTATCCCGTATAGCTTCCTCTATCGACATCTCAGCAAATTTGGTTTTAGCTTCTGACATATTTTTTGATTGCCTCCAAAAAAACTCTTTTAGTTTCTAAACTAACAATTCTTTCTGGATGAGGCATCATTGCCCAGATATTGCCATCTTTATTACAAACACCGGCAATATTTTCCACTGAACCGTTAGGATTAAAACCTTGATATCGCAAAAAGACTTGTTTGTTAGCCATTAATCCAGCGTACTCTTCTGCGGTAACTTCATACCGGCCATAACCATGAGCAATATTAATCGGGTAAACATTCCCTGATAAATCAGGGGAATTAAAGAAAGACCGACCTTCCACTGCTACATCAACATCATCACAGAAAAATTTTCCTCTCTCATTGTGCTCTAATTTTCCTGGTAATAGTCCCGCATGACAAAGAATTTGAAATCCGTTACAGATTCCTAAAATTGGTCGCTCGTCTTTTGCCCATTGATCAATAACTTCCATCACTGGGCTTTTTAAAGCTCGGGCTCCCGGGTTCATTCTATACTCACCGGTTGCTCTTTCGTACTCACGGTCACCAAAGGCAAAGCCGCCACACAAAACCAATAAATCAGCCTTCGGCACTATAGTATCTTTATGCCAGAGGAACCTAGCATTATGTCCTCCGCGATGGAAAAACTTAAGAGTATCAAAGTCACAATTTGAACCTGGATATCGAACTACTACCACCTCCAAAGGTTGCTCTCCGCCTCTTATATCTTTTTCTATAAATCCCACTCTAACTTCTTGAATTGCCATAAGACATTTATCCGTGAGGATACATTAACCTTGCTATTTTCTTAGCCAAGGATAAAGTCTGCTCCTCTCCTGGTCTTACTAGCTTTTCTCCTCCTGTAAGCTCTCTTA
This sequence comes from Candidatus Daviesbacteria bacterium GW2011_GWA1_41_61, assembly GCA_000997385.1. GTDB lineage: Bacteria > Patescibacteriota > Microgenomatia > Daviesbacterales > UBA10151 > GWC1-40-9. The sequence goes on along the minus strand of LCBT01000003.1, from coordinate 77,043 downwards.
TATTTCCTTTAGCAACATCTTTTAATAAATCTATTTGAACCCTATGTTCTATAGGCAAGACTCGTTGTTGTAAGTCATCTACAGTATCCTCTGGCAAAATTTCAACCCGAGTAGCTTTAACAACCAAACCTTGGTCATATTCGCTGTGCACTCTTTGGCCAATCGCTTCAGTCCAGTTATCTCTCCCGGTGAGTCTTGTAAATAACAATCTAGCAGCATGAACCCGTCTGCCATACACTCCTTTCCCGCCAAATTCCGGTACTGGGCCAGGATGTTGGTTAAACATTGTTTCAGGATATTGATCTATAACAACCCTTGGAGTAAGAGGCAACCAACCATTTTGGGTTACTACAGTTACTCCTCGTTCTTTTACGTTCTTAAGGATTTGTAAACCAAAACCTTCTTGGTCTACCTTTCCATCTCCACCACGAAAATCATTAGGATTTACAACTACAATGTCATGATCTGGGATACCTAATCTTCTGGCTTTTTCTATACCACCGGCTGTAGTGTTACTGGAGATAACTAAAGCCACATCCATGGGGATTTCTCCGGATTGGCAAGCTCTGATGATCTCTTGCGTTGTAGTTCCACTACCAGAAATTAATGTTGCTAATCTTTCTCTCATCTTAATCTCAATTTACAAAAAAAGCTGCATCGGCAGCTTGCATTTAATAATAAGAAGTTCCTCCAGAAAATGCAATATAGAAACTTTACAAGGTGGATTTAGGTGGTAATGGTATGTAATTAGCCTCAATATGATTTGTTCTGTTCCCGCTATTCCTATTTTTAAAGACATATCTTGGCCTCTTTCTGCAAGGGATTTACTTTTGGTAATTTCCTATTTTCTTTAAATCTCTTAAAAAAATTCTTGCTCTTTTTGAGACTGCAAATCTATCCCCAAATCCCTGGAGGTAATTTTCTTTTTTCTTTCATCGTATTTGTATTTCAAGATACCTATCTTTATCATGCCAAATTGTTTTTGTACCAAACTCATCACAAAGCTCAATCATCTTAAAGACAATCTCCTTAAGCTCTGGTTCTTTAGCAAGGCAGGCCTGCATATTTCTGATGACAGTGGGGTAAAGTTTAAGCCTTACTATTTTTCTCCCTTCAGTTTCCACTAAAAAGATAAACGATTGATCATTTCTTTCAACTTCATCAACCGCATAATCATCAATAAAATTCCCCGTTGAATAAAGGATGGGCTTGCTGTTGTAGATTTCTATACCCTGAAAGACATGACAGGAATGGCCAAAAATTAAATCTCCCCCGGCGTCAATTAAAGCCTTAGCGAAGGGAAGATGGCCCGGCTGTGGCCTATATCCCCAATTAGGACCCCAGTGAGCTGAAACAATTAAAAAATCCACATCTTTTTTAGCCTCTTTAATCTGATGTATTAGAACTTTCGCCCGCTTATCTTCTAGATCAATAGGGACATAAAAAACACCCGGCTGATCTCCTATCTCCCATTCCGGTTCGTTATCAGTAAAAGCGATCATCCCTATCTTATCAGAAACTGCTACAGATGATGCTTCTACAAAACTAATACCTGCTCCAGCGTACTCAATATTATTACGGTCCAGGGTCTCTAACATATCTAATAAAGCCTCTTCTTCATAATCCAAGACATGATTATTAGCCAAAGAAATTTTGGGGGTAATAGTCCAAGGTTGCCCTTTATCGGAAATGACACATTCTAAATTACAGATTCGAAGGTCTGCTTTTTTAAAAATAGCTGAAGTATCACCCCAAGGATACCCAGGAGGTTCATGTTTTAACACCTCGTTTACTAACCTTCCTAACATCACATCACCAACAAGTAAAATTTTCATAAATACTTTTTAAACCAGGAGGCAGCATAACTTGCTACATCTTCAAGCTTGCCCGGTTCTTCAAAAAGATGAGTTGCTCCTGGAATAATAACCAACTCTTTGTTTTTAACTTGAGTTAACTTTTTTAAAGTTTGTTTATTTAAATCAATCACCTGATAATCTTCTCCGCCTACCAGTAAAAGAACTGGAGCTTTTACTCTGCCTAATGCTTCTCCGGCCAAATCAGGCCTGCCACCTCTTGAGACTATGGCCGAAGTCCCTTCAGGAAGTTGAGCTGCTGCTACCAAGGCAGCTGCCGCCCCGGTACTGGCCCCAAAGTATCCCACTTTTAACCCCTTGGGGCTTACGGATTGATTGACAAAATGCGTAGCATAAACCAGACGGCTGGCTAAAAGATCAATATTAAAACGATATTCTCGGGTTTCCTCATCAACTCTTTCTTCCTCTTCTGTTAATAAATCTATCAGTAAGGTGGCAATGTCTGTCTTATTAAGCTTAGAGGCCACAAATTTATTTCTGGGACTAAACCTGCTGCTGCCGCTACCATGAGCAAAGACAACTATCCCCCGGGCTTTCTGGGGTAGAGTCAAAGATCCATTTATTATTATCCCGTCAGCATTAATCTGTATTTCCTGTTTTAAATCTTGCTCCCCCATACTTTAGTTATACCCGCTTAAAATTTTCAGCCTTCTTCAGTAAATCCACCACCTCTTCATCAGAAATTTGAGCAAAATTTTTATACCAAAGCCCAACTGCCATAAATTCGGCAGGGGCAGCCAAACAAATAACCTCATCAGCCATTTTTTTAAAACCTTCAACAGTGTCCAAAGCACAAACAGGTATAGCTAAAACAATTTTCTGGGGATTAAGTTTTTTTACCGATTCAATAGCTGCTTTAGCGGTAATCCCTGTGGCCATACCATCATCAACTAAAACAGCGGTTCTGCCTGTCAGATCTGGCAAAGGCTTCTTACCCCGATAAGTTTTAACTCTTCTTTTTAACTCCTCTTCTTCCAACTGAAGTGTATCCTTTATCTCTTCCTCATCTATAGCTAAAACTTCGATAGTAGTCTGATCCAATACTTTTACACCACCTTCAGCAATTGCCCCAATACCAAATTCCCGGTTACCCGATAAGCCAATCTTACGAACCACGATCACTGACAGTGGGGCATGTAAAACCTCAGCTACCTCAAAGCCTATGGGCACTCCACCCCGGGGCATGGCTAAAACATAAGGATTTTCGCTGCGGTATTTAAAAAGTTCACCGGCCAGCTTTTTCCCTGCTTCCTGACGGTTTTCAAAAAACATTTTTATCCTGCTATTTTAACAGGAATTTTCTTGGGTTGCATTGCCGGTGATTTAGCAAATTTTGCTACCAGCAACCCATTCCTGTAACTTACATCCGGGTCTTTACTTGTATCCACACTACTGGGAAGCATGACCTGATAGGAATAGGTTCGCACCTGCCTATGGTAATATTTCCTTTTCTCCTCTCCTTCTTCCTTCTTGACCTCAGCCCTAATCCACAAAGTCCTGTTATCTTTATCAAAGGTTACTTCAACATCTTTGGGATCAACTCCTGCAACTGTGGCTTCAACAAAGACGTTTTTATCATCCTCATAAATTGACATGCCCCGAGGTACTACCATCATCCCTACCCTCATCTCCTCAAGATCTTCTCTCAACTCATCCCAAAGTAAAGGAAGGCGAAGGCGTGGAAAACTTAAAAAATCTCTGGGAATTAAACTTGCCATAATTTCACCACCCTTCTTTGAAAAGATGCTGCCTTTTCACCAATCATCTCTTGTTCTTTTCTTTTACCATCCACCTGCTTACTTTTTCCCTCTCTGGCCTTCCTTGCGTTCCAGTGGGGTAACTTCGATATTACTGACCACGTCCGCTACCCCACTGCTCCAGAAAGCATCGGCATAAGCTAAGGGTTTGGAACGGGGAGTTTTGACAGTTCCCGCAAGGGTCACCACTCTGTTTTTAACCTCAACCTTAATATTATTCTGGTCAAAAGGAGGAATAAACGGATCAGCCTCAATATTATCCCGAACTAAGGCTGTAATCTCGTCATCATCTAAAACGAAGTTATTATTATAATCATACAGGTCTAGATCTGTCCAGCCATATGGTGCCCCCCACCAATAAGGAACTCCTCCCCCATAGGTCGCTGGAAAACCTCCCATCATCGGTCCTCCCCCCATCATTGGTCCATATCCATTTGGCATATTCTCACCTCCTCGTATATTAGATTTACTAACAATAAACTTACTTATCCTAGCAGTCAAATTTATATTAAGGGTTAAAACACGGTAAGAGCTATGAAAGATAAATTACAGATAAAAATCACCTCCTAAGAATAGTTCTTCTATCTTAGAAGTGTTACCGATGTATCTCAGCCTACTCAGGTTAAACCTCTTTAATTTTAGCTTTGGCCTCTTCATTAGAAATCTTCATACCATGCTGTTTCTCAGAATGCATCTTAGCAATCTCCATCAGCTCGTCTAGATTTCTACCCCGGGCCATAAAGTCATCATCACCACATTCAAACATCTTCTCTTCCATTATCCTTCACCCCCTTCTAGTCATATATGCTAATAAAAAAGTATGAAATTTAGAAGAAAATTAGGCAAAATTTTGGTATGAAAGCACATTTAAGCCCTGGCTGCTTTGCCTGTTTGGATCTGACCGCCAGAAAGTTCTAACAGATCTTTTAAAGCTTTGACAAACTTTTTAGCATGTTCCCTACTCATCCCAACCCTGGAAACAATCCGCAGTTTCTTGGGGGAACCAACTCTTTGACAGATGTTTAATGTCACCCCATCTTCATTAGCTTCAATTTGAATAAAATCTGTATAAAAAATAGGGGTAGTATCTAAATTCAAATTAAACTCTATCCCTTGGTCTGAATCTTTTTTATCATCCATAACTTCTCACCTCCTTTTTCCCCGGCCGACTATGACAGTAACCGGGTTATCAACTTCGCTGACCACTTCTACCTTGGCAGCTAAAACAAGCTCTTTACCTAAAACTTCTTCCAGCTTTGTAATAAACTCCTCAGGAACCTCTTTAGTAACTTGGATCAAGGTAGTTTTGTAATTGCTCGTGTCATTATTACCAATAGCTGAGACGCTAAAGCCTGCCGCTTCTAAAATCTCTCCCGTTTTAGCTGCTTCACCTTTCCTGCCGCTGCCATTTAAAACTTTAATTTTATATTGGCTTAAAACCAGCTGGGGGGTAGGTGAGGCCTCTTGGGGAACCGGGCTTAAAGAAGGAATCGGGGTTGCTGTAACTGGTATAAGTTCAACTTTGATTTCTTTTTTATCCCCCGCCTCATAGATAAAAACTCCCCACAGCAACATCCCCCCGATGATAAGCAGCGGTATGATAGCCCAATAAGACGAACGAAACATCAGCCCCACTATTATAATGACCTGCTTCGTACTTCACAAGAAAGATATTGTGAGTTACGGTTTACTTCTCCCTCAAATTAGTCTCCCAAACTAAATTTCTCCCGAATCAGTAGAAAGAATCTCCTCAAGAGGTGGTCTGAGTAACACTTCTGCTAATATCAAGATTCTTCACTAAATCTAAAATAATCACCAGTATAATTGCTGCCAGAGAAGCTATAAACCAACTGAAACTGTCCAAAGAAGTTGTCTCAAAGACATGACTTAAAGGGGAATAAACAATCACTAAAGTAGCGATGACGGAGATGACAGAAGCATAAACTAGATAAATATTGGCAAAAGGAGATCTGGTTAAAACCTTTTGCCTGAAGGAGCGGTAGCTGAAAGCTCCGGCTATCTCCAACAAAATTAAGGTAACCAAAGCAGTCGTTCTAGCTACTTCCAAGCCCTGCCCTAAAATATTAAAGGAGATATAAAAGGATGTTAAAGTCAAAAAAGCCATTAATACCCCTACCCCAATGGTCATATAAAAAAGCGGTCTGTTAAATATTTCAGCCTTCCGGCGGGGTTTGATACGCATTACATCCTTGGAAGTACGGTTTAATCCTAAAGTAATAGCCGGAAGATCATCTGTCACCAAATTCATAAAAAGGATTTGCAGGGCCAAAAGAAGCGGGGCCTGCCATCCTAAAAATGGAGAGAGCAAGACCCCTATAAAAAGTATTAAAATTTCCGCCCAATTGCATGCCAGCTGATAGCTTACAAATTTCCTGATATTGTTAAAAATAGATCTGCCCTCTTTAATTGCCTCGACAATAGTAGCAAAGTTATCATCCTTTAAAGTAAGATCAGCCACAGATCGGGAGACATCAGTACCGTTTTTCCCCATTGCTACCCCGATATGAGCCTCTTTTAAAGCTGGGGCATCATTGACTCCATCACCAGTCATGGTAACTATCTCACCGATAGCTTGTAAAGCTTTAACGATTCTCAGCTTATGCTCCGGTCTGACCCGGCTAAAAATAGTTATTTGGTTTACTACCTTAGCTAACTCCTCATCCGTTAGTTGATCTAAATCAGTTCCCTCAACGGCCTTCCCCGATAAGCCTATCTGGGAAGCGATGGCTAAAGCAGTTTCTTGATGATCACCGGTAACCATTTTGACACTGATACCAGCGCTTTGGCAAAGTTGTAAGGCTTGGGCCACTTCTTCCCGGGGAGGATCTTCCATCCCCACTAATCCCGCCCAGATCAATCCGTCCTCGCTGTAATCTTTATCCAGCCGCTCAACTTTTTTGTAGGCTAAAGCCAAAGTTCGGTAAGACTGATGGTTTAACTGGGCATTTTCTTTAAGGATCTCCTCTTTTTGGGCTTCATTTAAAGTGACACATTTACCGTTAATCTGCTGACAATGGCATTTAGCCAGTAAAATTTCCGGAGCTCCTTTAGCATAGATAAAGTTACCCTCTTTTTCTTTAGATAGCACTGACATCATCTTTCTGTCGGAAGTAAAAGGGATCTCTTCTACTCTAAGATAAGATAAGTCCTCCCGGAAAAGATGGGCTTTGGCGGCTAAAATCATTAAGGCTCCTTCAGTCGGGGTACCGCTAATCTTATATTGGTGGTCCTCACCGGTCCTTTTAATCCGGCTGTCATTACAGATAACCGCTGTCTTCAACAACAAAGTAAGCCCTGGATTTTTTTTAGGATCAAAGCTTCTTTCAGCCACAGAAAATTCCCCCGCAGCCTCATAACCGCTTCCTGAAACCTGCACCATCTTTCCATTAAGATAGATCTTTTTAACTGTCATCTCGCCACTGGTTAAAGTGCCGGTTTTATCGGTACAAATAACTGTCGTTTCACCCAGTGTCTCAATGATGGACATACGGTTGACAATAGCGTTTTTCTTAGCCATCCGCCGGGCTCCTACCGCCAAGGTAGTGATCAAAACTGCCGGTAAACCTTCTGGAAAAGCAGAAACAGCCAGGGCCAGGGTTAAAATTAAGATATTAGTTAAAGATTGGTAGCTTAAAACTTCAGCCCTAGTAAGCATTAAAAGGCCGGTTGAGAAAGAGGCCACTACTGCCACTATCACCATAAAACGGGCGATCTTATTAAGCTTTTGTTGAAGAGGCAAACTTTTCTCAGTTTCCGAGATCATACTAGCGATAGCTCCAAACCTGGTATTCATCCCGGTGTGGACGATTTTTGCCCGGCAACGGCCAGCAATTACAAAAGTACCCATAAAAATCATATTTTCTTCACCGTAAGAATGCTCACTGCGGGCAGCTTTTTTAGAAATTTCCCGCGATTCTCCGGTTAAAACCGATTCATCAACTCTTAAATTATTCTCTTCGATCAACAAACAATCGGCGGGAATTTTCTCTCCGCTGCGGAGAGTCACTATATCCCCCGGAACAAGCTGGGAAGATAGCACTTCCGTCTCTTTCCCCCCTCTTATTGCCGTCGATATCGGTACCACCATTTGTTTTAAAGCCTGGATAGCCTTCTCTGCCCGATATTCTTGGATAAAAGAGACAGTCACAACCATAGCAGCCACCAATACAATAGTCACGGCAGTTACAGTTTCTCCGACAACAAAAGAGATCAAAGAGGCAAAAAGCAACAGATAGAGAATTAGGTTCTTTTTAGTTTGTCTTAAAAAAATTTGCAGCGGGTGAGTCTTACGAGTACCTTTGATTTCATTAGGCCCGTGCTCCTTAAGTCTTAAACGAACCTCATCTTGAGATAATCCAAAGGTGTTTCCAATCATTGAAAGATACCTTCCCAAATCCAAAGAGGGCAGGTGTATTTTAACTATACCAAATTACTGGTTGCCCACCAACTGTTCAACATCCGCTAAAGTTTTAGTTTCCATCAGTTTTATTCTTAAATCACTGGCTCCTTTAAAACCCCTAACATAAGAATTAAAAAACTTTTTTAAGATGGCAAAGTTTTTAGAACCCTGCCAGACCTCATCAAAAAGCCGGGCATGTTCCAATAAAAGCTGCAGCCTCTTTTGAGGAGTAACTTGGGAAGTGTCTACCTGAGGATTAAAAATCCAAGGACTTTTAAAAATCCCCCGCCCAATCATGATCCCATCTATTTTAAACTGCTTGGCTTTTTTTAATCCATCATGGAAAGTGGTAACATCACCATTACCGATAAGTAAAATTTTAACACCCAGTTGATCCCTAACTGCTGCTGCCCGGCCAATTTCCTCCCAGTGAGCAGGAACCTTAGAAAGTTCAGCCACAGTCCGGCCATGAACAGTTAAAGCTGCCAGGTCAAATTTTAACAGGAAACTGATCCATTGTTCAGTTTGGACAGTTTTAAATCCAATCCTGGTTTTAACACTTAAAGGCAGTCCTCCTGCCCCCTCTTGAGTAGCCAAAATAACTTCTTGGGCCAAAGTGGGATTATCAATCAATGCCCCACCAGCCCCACTTTTGACCACTGATCTGTCCGGGCAGCCCATGTTAATATCAATCCCATCAAAACCTAAATCTTTAATTATCATGGCAGCCTGGTACATCGTCTCAGGCTTAGTACCCCAGATTTGAGCCACGATCGGTCTTTCTGCTTCGCTAAACTGAAATTTTTGCAGCAGTTTCTGCTGTCCGGAGGAGATTAAACCATCAGCGCTGACAAACTCGGTAAAGAAAACGTCAGGTTTGCCACAGCTTACTATAATCTGTCTAAAGACAGTGTCTGTAACATCATCCATTGGAGCCAAGGCAAAAAACGGTTTTTTTAGTTTCTGCCAAAAATTAGCCATAATTTCCCTTAGGAGAATTATACAAGATTCTTACGCCAAATTTACTATCCTCATATTGTATTGGCAAAGATTAAAGAAGTGTTATACTAAACTTATGGAGTCGGTAACTCAACCTACTAAAAAGCTTTTCCATTCTTTTAGATTTGCTTTTGAGGGAATGTACTCTGCCATCAAAACAGAGACCAACTGGAAAATTGGTTTAATAGAAGCTTTTTTGGTCATCTTAGCTGGATTCTATTTTCAAATCTCCCGAGTTGATTGGATGATTGTGATCATCCTCATCGGGCTAGTATTATCCGCCGAACTGGGAAACAGTGCTGTAGAAGCTATCGTTGACTCCTTTACCGAAGAAGTCCACCCCAAGGCTAAACTGGCTAAAGATTTCTCAGCTGGTTCTGTAGTCATTGTTATTATTGCTTCAGCTATTGTCGGACTGATCATCTTCCTGCCTTACCTTAAAGCGATGTTTGTTTAACCTGCCATGCCTTTTAATACTGAACTTTTTTTTCAAATTTTCAGCTTAGGCCAGAAGTTCCCTTTTTTAGACAATCTAATGGTTTTTACAGCTCAGTATCTTATCTACTTTGTAATTGCTTCCATCTTCATCCTGGCTATCAAAGGAGGAGTCAAAGAAAAAAAGGCTTTATTAGTGATTATTCTGAGCTTAATTTTTGCTGAGATTATTATAAAAATCTTCCACCTTTTCTACGTTGAACCCCGCCCCTTTGTCACTTACAACTTAGAGCCGCTCATAAAACACCTGCCTGATGCCTCATTCCCTTCAGAACATACCACCGCTATGGCCACAGTAGCTTTCAGTTACTACTTTTACAGATCCAAATGGACTTTGTTGTTTTTAATTCTTATGGTTTCGGTAGGCTTTGCCAGAATTTTTGTCGGAGTTCATTACCCTTTGGATATTGTAGGAGGCATTGCCTTAGGCTTCATCTCAGTTTCCCTAGTCTGGCTCCTCAAATCCTGGCTCAAAACCAAAATCTTTAATTCTTATCCTCACCAGCCTCACCAGAGGTCGTCTGATGAGGCTAGATTATTGACAGTCTAAATCTAGTACTGCAAACTAAATTTATGGCCTCAAAAAATTCCATAAAAGTATATTCTGAAAATACCTACTATCACCTCTATAATCGAGGTGTTGAAAAACGTCCTATTTTTCAAGACGATCAAGACTATGCTGTCTTTCTTTCTTATCTTAAAGAATATTTATTACCTAAAAATGAAGAGGCTCTAAGAAAGAAATTATCTGATCCAAATACTAGTTACAAGGAGAAATATAAAATTTTAAGGCTATTACGTTTAAATAACTTTCATGGTGAAATCATGCTAAATGCCTATTGTTTAATGCCAAATCATTTTCATTTTCTGATCAAGCAGAACTCGGCAAATAGTATCGATACATTTATGAATTCTCTCTGTTTGCGATATGCTAAATTTTTCAACACTAAATACGAACGTGTTGGTCGTTTATTCCAAGACGTTTATAAAGCGGTCATGGTTGACTCAGAACCACAACTGCTTTATCTTACCTCATATATTCATCAAAACCCAATAAAAAATCAAAAGAAAAAGTCAGCCTCACCAGAGGTCGTCTGGCGTGCCTGTTTTTCTCAGCCATCCTCTTTGCCAGAATATTTAGGGCAGAAAAAAACTGAGTGGGTTCATCCAGAAGATATACTGAGCTATTTTTCTAAAACCAATCATCAACTTTCTTACCAAGCTTTTGTAGAACAAGCTGAGGAAATATTACCTATAGAAACAATTACTATTGACTATGTATAAATCCCCATTCACTGTAGAAAAAATTAAAAGATTTCATCCCACTCAGGCAACCACTCTATTAAAAGATCCTGTACACAGATAGAGAGCGGAAACAGGAATAGAGTTAATCCACAAAGAACCAACTATAAAAGAGCAAAAAAGAATCTGGAAAAACTGGCAACAGATGTCAGATGAGCAAAAGACAATCAGTGATCAAAAAAGTCTAGAGTTTTTTGGAGTTACCAAGGGGGAGTACCATCTTAAAATAACAAACAATATTTAACCATAAAAGGCCTGGCCTTACAGGGGTGTCCTTTTTAAGATTAATCACTAAATAACAAACCTCATTCGGGAAAAAGCCCAAATACCTGGCTTTTTTGGCACTAGTAAAGTACCTCCCTCACCTTTCCACTCATAGTCTTCCCCCATTATTCTTTTCCATGCTTCTTCTAATTGATAAGGGTTGTCTTCTATAGCTCGCCAATACTCGATTAACCATCCAAACAAATAATCCCTACCAACCCTTTTTATATCCCAAAGCTCTCCATCATAAAAATTACGGTTGTTTGGGGTTCCACAGTAAATCACTCCCCTTGATTTGTCTTCTAATAAACACTTAACTCTTAATTGGTGGCTTGCACCCTCTACTAAATTTAAAACCATATCGCCCCTTAAATAGAAAGAAACAAAGGGATAGACATAATTTCCTAGCCGTTGTTCTAATGCAGTTTCGATCTCACCCCACCTTATAAGTGGAGATTGTGTAGGTAGTAATCTATAAGACAGCCACGTAATACCTCCTCGTGCTTCAATTGAATCAATGCGGAATCCTTTACTGTAAGCCACCGGTTTCTGACGATGAAACCGAGGATCTATTGGGAAAAAATCTTCCCCCAAACTGACTATTAGCTCACTCATAACTATTTTATGGGCAAGTATAGCAAATAAAAAGATTTAAATCTTCTTAGCAGCTACTAATCTTTGTAAAGCTAAAACATAGGCTGCTGTTCTTAAATCCACACCCTTCTCCTTATGAATCTTCCAAACTTCATCAAAAGCCCCAACCATCTTTTCCTTTAATTTAGTGTTAACCTTCTCTTTAGTCCAACTTTCAGAGTGCATGTTTTGATACCATTCAAAGTAAGAAACTGTTACCCCACCGGAGTTAGCTAGCACATCCGGCACTACCACAACACCTTTTTTAGCCAAGATCTCATCTGCCTCAGCAGTTATTGGACCGTTGGCCATCTCCAAAATTATCTTGGCTTGAATTTTATCAGCATTATCTTCAGTGATTACTCCTTCTAAAGCTGCTGGGATTAAAATATCCACTGGCATCTCTAAAAGCTCTTCATTACTGATCTCCCCATGATGATTATTTCTCAAATCGCAGACTGTCCCAATGCAGTAGCAATCAGCAATCATCCCTCTTTCTAACTTGCAAGACTGAACTAACTCAATGTTAAAGCCCTGACCGCTTTCATCTTTAATCCCTCCCTTGGAATCAGAAAGCCCGACTACAGAGTAACCGTTTTGATGTAGTAAAGCAGCAATATGAGAACCCACATTGCCAAAACCCTGAACTGCCACCTTTAACGGTTTTTGTAAATTCATTTTTTTTACCAACTCCTCCAGCACCAAAAACCCTCCCATACCTGTAGCTTCTTCCCTCCCTTCAGATCCACCTTTACCCACCGGCTTCCCTGTAACAACAGCCTGTAACTGGTTTTCAGTGTATTCACTTTTAAGTTTTAAGTTTTGAGTTTTGAGTTGCTTTACATACTCATCAACAAACCAATCCATAATCTGGGCATTAGTATTGACATCCGGAGCCGGCACATCAAACTCCGGGCCAATGTTGGGAGTAAGCTTAGAAGCAAAACTTCTGGTTAATTGCTCCAATTCTACTTTGGATAAAGATTTAGGATCGATCTCTACCCCACCTTTTCCTCCTCCAAATGGAACATCACAAACAGCATTTTTAATAGTCATCCAAAAAGCCAAGGCTTTGACCTCATCCATATCCACATCCGGATGATATCTTAAACCTCCCTTGTAAGGCCCCCGCCAGTTGTTATACTGAACTCGGTAACCGTTAACCATCTTTATCTCTCCGTTATCTTTCTTTAACGGAAAACTGACCTGAATAGTTCTTTCGGGCTGAGATAAAATATCCACCACCCAGTCTTCAATATCAACAAATTCAGAAGCCTTAATCAGCTGCGCCAAAGCACCTTCAAAAGGGTTTTGCTTTTTCATAGTTTAAATCCTCTCCAAGCTTTCATTTCCGAAGGAAAGTCTATAACAAATCACTTTAACAAAACTAAACTTTTCCAGCAATAGTAAATTTAAGTTTTGAGGATTTTTTCCAGCGGAGCAGCGCTTCTTAAGGGACCAATAACTTGTAAGTTTAGTTTCTGCAGCTGGAATAAATCTTTGGCTACCACCATCAGATCTTCAGCGCTCACCCGGTTTAACTTCTCCAAATATTGATCAGATGTCTCAATTTTTCTATCTATTACCCACTGCAAACCATAAAACTGAGCCAAGTAGTTAGTTGACTCAGATCTGATAGCCATCCTGCCTTTTTGCATCTCTTTGACCTTTTTCAACTCTTCCTCAGTCACTGACTCAACTTTCAATCTCTCTAACTGTTCTAAAATCACTTTCATTCCCTCCAATGCCTTCTCTAACTTCAACCCGGCATAAATTGCCAACATGCCGCTGTCCCTATAGTCCTCCACATCAGCGGAAACATGGTAAGCCAGACCTCTTTTTTCTCTGACTTCAGTAAACAGCCGGGAACTCATACTCTCCCCCAATAAAGAGGCCAAAAGGTAGGCTGCATATCTTCTGGGATCAGAACGGTCATAACTTAAACCACCCAAGACAATGTTAACCTGATCGGTTTTTTTATATGAAATATTCACCTTAGCCTTTGGCTGTCCAGTTGGTTTAAAAGTTTGAGGTTTTTGATTTTGATAATCTGGCAAATTGGAAAAGTACTTCTCTGCCAGCTCTTCCCCGCGGTCACCAATCTTTCCGGCAAAAACTAAGGCCATATTTTTGGGGGAATAAAAGCTTTTAATAAAATCCTGGAAGTCCCTTCTGGCAAAAGATTGAATCACTTTTTCTTCTCCAATAATATTCCAACCCATCGGGGTATCACCAAAAACCAGCTCAAAGAAAAGGTCATAAACCCACCGAGCGGGGTTATCCTGATACATTCTTCTTTCCTCCACAATCACTCCCTTTTCTTTAGTAATCTCCTCTTCAGCCAGTATTGGTTCGGACAACCCGGAGGAGATAATATCTGTGGCCAGTTCTACCTGATCTGAGGCTGATTTAATCCAATAACCGGTAAACTCTTTGGAGGTAAAGGCATTATTGATGGCTCCTATCCCATCCACTAAAGTAGAAATTTCTAAGGCTGTGGGGTATTTGCGGGAGCCTTTAAAAAACATATGTTCAAAAAAGTGGGCTATCCCGCCGATCCTACGGTCTTCATTTCTGGATCCAGCGCCCACTGCCACCATAGTGGTCACAGAATCAAGGTGAGGCAAATCAATGGTAATTAAAGTTAAACCATTTTTTAAAGTAGAAATCTTGTACATTTTTACTAGTTTAACAAATAGAGATAAGATAAAACAATATTGAAGTTAACAAGTTCTTTAGCCAAAATACTTTTTCCCCTTTAATTTTTCCGGCAGTAAATCTTCTTTACTGTATTTTTCATAACCTTTTCCATAACCTAAATCTTTCATTAATTTTGTAGAAGCATTTCTTAAATTCAGGGGGATAGGTAAATTTCCATACTTTTTAACATCTTCTAAAGCTTTAAAGTAAGCCTCATAAGAAGATCTGTCTTTTTTGGCTGATGATAAATAAACCACCCCATGAGCTAAATTAATCTGACATTCTGGGTAACCTATCACTTCACAAGCCTTAAACACTTCATTGGCCACCACTAAAGCTGTAGGTTGGGCCTGACCGATATCTTCCGAGGCAAAGATGACCATCCTTCGGGCAATAAATAAGGGATCTTCTCCAGCTTCTACCATCCGAGCCAAATAATATAAAGCAGCCGTCATGTTAGAAGCCCTCATGGATTTAATAAAAGCCGAAATGGTGTTGTAATGTTCCTCCCCATGTTTATCATAAAATAAAGCTTTTTTCTGCACCGCCTCCTCAATATCTACTTTGTTTATCACCATCATATTTTTTGTGCTTCCACTCTCGGGGTGGCAGGCTAAATTAACGGCAATTTCCAAAGTATTTAGAACCATTCTGGCATCACCACCTGAAACCTCTATCAAAAAATCCAAAGCTTCAGGTTTAAGTTTGACTTTAAATTGGCCCAAACCTCTCTCCTTATCTTTCAAGGCTCTATCAATTAATCCTTCCATCTCTTCTTTAGACAAACTTTGTAAAGTTAAAACTCTAGTACGGGAAAGAAGTGGACCGATCACTTCAAAACTGGGGTTTTCGGTAGTAGCTCCCATAAAAATCACTGTACCCCGTTCTACATGAGGAAGCAGGGCATCTTGCTGGGCTTTACTAAACCGATGGATCTCATCAATAAAGAGAATGGGGGATGTTCCTTTTGCCTGAAGTCTTATCTCTTCTATTAACTTTTTAATCTCTACAATTCCAGTGGTGACTGCTGAGAATTCATGAAACTCTGCCCCTAACTCTGAAGCTAAGACCCTGGCTAAAGTAGTTTTACCAACACCCGGAGGTCCCCAAAAAATTAAAGAAAAGGGCTGCCTACTTTGGACAACCTTGTGTAAGATCTTACCTTCACTAACAAGATGCTGTTGTCCTACAACTTGAGAAAGATTTTGAGGCCTCATTCTATCTGCTAAGGGTGTCATAGGAAGATATTATCCGAAAAATATCCGAAGTTCAACTAGCTTTTATCCTTGGTAATGGACGACGTAGGAAAAAATACCTTCCCTGTCTTTGTCTTAATACTTCTCGAGGGTCTGGCTCATTTTTCGCAGCTTCCAATAGCTCTTCTGCTGTGGGCCATTTTAATGGTCTGGGAGGTAAACCCCAGCTAGGATCACACAATTCAAACTCGTTTTTATTATTAATAGTAAACCCTAATTGCCTCTCAGCCATTTACACTGATACTATAACACTTTCTTCACCTTTGGGCCAGTGGGTGTATCTTCCATTTCATAACCCATCTTTTTAATCTCATCCCTTAGCTCATCTGACTTTTGAAAGTCTTTATTTTTCCTTACCTTTTCCCTTTGATCAACCAATTTTTGAACTTCTTCTGGAACTTCTAAAGGTTTACCCAAATACTCATCCAATTTTAATCCCAAAATTTTATCAAATTTTAATAAACTTTCAGCCTTGGCAGAGGTTGGGTAATCGGACTTTACTAATTCCCATAAAATAGCCAAAGCCTGAGGAACATTTAAATCATTATCGACAGCATTAAAAAATCTTCTTTCATATTCTGCACAACCAATCTTAGATTGATCCCAATCTCTTACTTCCTCCCGTAAATTATTCAAAGCATTTTGGGCTGCCTGTAAAGATTTCCAGGTAAAATTTAACTTATCCCTGTAATGAGCTGTTAAAGCTAAATATCTTAAAGCCAGTGGTTCAAAGCCTTTGGCTTCAATATCTCTTAAAGTAAAGTAGTTCTTTAAAGATTTGGCCATCTTCTGGCCATTAACTAAAAGATGCTCTCCCTCTACAAAAAACATGGAAAACTGCTTACCTGTTTTACCTTCGCTTTGAGCAATCTCATTCTCATGGTGAGGGAAGATTAAATCTACTGCTCCTCCATGGATATCAAAAGTTTCTCCCAGATACTGCTGGCTCATAACAGAACACTCAATATGCCAACCAGGTCTGCCTCTTCCCCAGGGAGAATCATAACCTACCTCTCCTGGATCTACTGATTTCCATAAAGCAAAATCCTGGACATCTTCTTTAGAATATTCATCAGCTTTTACCCTGGCTCCAGCTTTAACTTCTCTTTTATCCAGCTGGGAAAGCTTACCATACTCAGGGAATTTAGAGATATCAAAATAAACTGAGCCATCTTCTGCTACATAAGCCAGACCTTTTTTCACCAAAACTTCGATATATTTGACCATCCCTCCTATATGTTCTGTAGCTTTAGGATAAATATCTGCATATTTAATATTTAACTTTCTTAAATCTTCAAAAAAAGCCAACTCATAGGGGGTGGTAAATTCCTCCAAAGATACACCTTTTTCCTTAGCTTTTTTGATAATCTTATCCTCAATATCTGTTAAATTCATAACTCTCACCACTTTATAACCTTCAGCTTCCAAAACCTTTTGTAAAAGGTCTTCAAAAATAAAAGTCCTTAAGTTCCCAATATGGGCAAAATCATGAACAGTTGGACCACAAGTATACATCCCCACATGAGGTGGATTTAGAGGTTTAAACTCTTCCACTTGCCTGGTTAAAGTGTTGTAAAGTTTTAAGCTTACTGTCATATTAGAAGTATACCTAATTCAAACTTAAGATCAAGTGCTCATTAATTATCTTATAGTTTGATTTCAGTAAGAAAAAGATGTATTATTATAGGGTATGAACAAAGAAATTTTACCTGTTCCATACGATAAAAAGTTAAAAGTTACCGAACATATCAGAAATCATCTGATCCCCGGGTTCGCTCATCGAGGAGATCACCCAGAAAGAGTACTTCAAATTTTGCATCGAGCAGGTACTTGGTATGCAATTCCTACCGATGTTGAACATGAATACCGAAGTTTACGTCATATTGCTTTCTATGCAGGACTAGAACCTATTCCTAGTCACAAAGATCTATTAGCGGCTAAAATAACCCAAGAGTTAGATGGAAGAGTAGATCGATATGTTCCCTTCTATTACTATCCTAAAGGTAATTATCGAGTTCTCGGACTATTTGCTCCTAATGAAAATATTGGTTGGTATATACCGGAAGCTAAAAGCTACTTCACAGGAGCCTTGCCTGTTTCTACTCGTGACTATCACCATCCAGAAAGCCCGATTTACATCCCTCCAGTCATCAATATTGATCTATTTATGTCTCGTATAAGTACCTATTTTGAAGGAGAAATTGTCCAAGCTTGTAATCTTGAAGAGATCGCTAGTGCTATTGCTAAATTTTACTTTTGGGGTTTAGCCATAATCCATCCATTTTTAGGAGGTAATCATAGAGGATTTGATCGCTTTTTGGAATGGGGCTTTGTCCAAAAAGGCATACCAATGAGGGTTCCACAAAATGGAACTTTAAACATCCCTAATGATGATCCTTTTAATATTGCTATCTTTAGAGAAAGAAGACGGTTGCTGACTGAGTTCGGTTTAGAAGAAGAAAAACCAATCAGACAAGGTAAAACAGAACAACCGAAATGGTTAAAATATCAGAGGTTACTTAACAAAACAATTGATGAAATCTTACCTTCTGATTTTATCCATAATAAAGAGATTGCCCAAGCTATGTTAAACTGGCTTTAACCTCCTACACCTCTTTTGATTTCAGCTTTTCTTTCTTGAAGCTGAGCTTGATTTAAATTTTGTTGTTTTTGTTGTTTTTGAACTAACTCAAACTGCTTAACCTTTTTAGTTTCTTGCTCCTGCTGGGTTTGTTGAACCTCCCTTTGCTGATTTTCCTGCCTAACCTTTTGTTGGGTAGCCTGAATCTGGCTGTTCCACTCTATCACCTTTAAAGCCCAGTCTTTTCTTTTTTGTTCTTCTAATTTTTTCTTCTGTTGCTCTTGGGGACTAGAAGGGTTTGAGGAAAACTGGCCTGTCCCAGCTATAGATTGTCCTCCCTCCTCTATCGCTTTACCCACCTCATCAACTACAGGTTTGACCACTGCCTCACCAATATCAGCTATTAATTGTCCGACATTTCCTTTAGCTCCATCAGACATAAGTACTAATTAACAGTTTATAGTTTACAGGCGACAGTTGCAACCTCTCACTTAATCTCTGCCACTAAATTTTCAAACTTCTTTCTATTTTCCTTAGAGTTCTCTACTGGTCCTTGAATGGTTAAACCCAGTTTACTAAAATCCCAGTATTTTTTTATAAATTCTCTAATATCTTTAAGATTTATTCTTTCCACCAAATCTACATATTCTTCCGGAATGTAAATTTTATCTTCCCACATCAAATCCCCGGCTATCCAATCAGCAATAGCTGAAGGGTGATCCCAGTGCATCAGTGCCCTGTTTGTATGATGGTTTTTGGCAAAATCCAGTTCCTCCTGAGTTGGTCCAGTTTTATAAAAAACTGCTAGTTCTTTAGCTATTAGCCTGATAACTTCTTCTAACTTTTCTGCAGCCACTTGGCTGGAGATGTAGGCATAGCCAAAACGCTGATAAGCTATTGAACCTGCTCCCACGCTATAGACTAAACCTCTTCTTTGCCTAAGTAGCCGGTAAAGTCTGCTTCCCCTCAACCCTCCTAAAATATTTTTCACTAAAGCCCGGCAGATCCTTTCCTCAAGAGGCTGACTTTCATCAATAGAGGGAAAAGTCAAATCCAAATAGGTTGTTTTAAGTTTCCTATCTTCTCTAATAGCCACATACCTATCTTTTAAATACTGGTTGGTAAACTTAGGAAATTCTAACTTTTTCTCCAAGGCTGGATACTTGGCAAAAAATTCTTCGATTAACTGCCTGCCTTGATCATTTTTGAAACCTCCCACCAATACCAGGTAGGTGTTTTCAGGATAAAAATAGGTTGTCCACCATTTTACTAAATCTTCTCTGGTTAATTTTTTGATTACCTTCTCATCCCCAGCCGTTTCAAGTTGCATCGGATGGTTAGCGGTAAATCTGTTTTGGGCAAAAAATTGGTATATTTTATATTCTAAAGTATCCTGTTTTTCCTTAATCTCTTCTACAATGACCCTTCTCTCTCTTTCAATAGCATCTTGGGGAAACAGGGGGGAGAAGAAAACCTCACTGGCAATCCTGGTGATTTTTGACAAATGAGCAGCTGGGGCATTAATGCTAAAACGGATATATTGAGGGCTGGTAGCAGCACTGTAGCTGGCAGCTAAACTTTCTAAAAAATTAGAAAAATCCTCCACATTTGGTAAAGTAGGAATACCTTGAACTAACAGATGTTCTCCAAAGTGGGCAATTCCAGCCGTATCTTTAGTATCAAAGATTGATCCTCCCTTAACAGCCATCCATAAAAAAACCGACCTCATCTCTGGGATAGAATAAGTAGCTACATTTAAGCCATTTTTAAGTTTATACGTTAATAACATAAACTAATTACTCATAAACTAACGATATGTGATGGACGATTTGGTAGTATTGTGGTTTTAAATAGAACATGATGTGTCCAAATCTGTCCAAAATTAATATTCTTTTCTCCCCTCTAAGGCCCTGCTTAAAGTTGTCTCATCAGCATACTCGATGTCCCCGCCTACCGGTAAACCCCGAGCAATCCTGGTTACTTTAATCCCCAAAGGAGAAATCAACCTGTCAATATACATGGCAGTAGCTTCCCCTTCCATAGTAGGGTTAGTAGCTAAAATAACCTCCTTGATAGTACCGTCTTTTAACCTAGGTAAAAGTTCCCGGATTCTTAACTCTTCCGGGCCAATGCTTTCCAAAGGAGAGATGGCCCCATGTAGCACATGGTAAAGTCCTTTAAAGTTAGCCTTTTCTAAGGCTAACACATCTAAGGGATCTTCTACGACAGCAATGGTAGTTCTATCCCTGCTGGGATCTTGATCTATCTCACAAGGACTAGTTTCGGAGATATTAAAACAAACCTGGCAAATAACTGTTTTTTCTTTAAGATCTAAAGCAGCTTTAGCTAAAGCCTGAGCTTCTTCTAAAGGAGCATGAAGTAAATGGTAAGTTAACCTTTGGGCAGTTTTAGGACCTATACCAGGCAATCTTTCAAAAGCCTCTATTAAATCTTTCACCACCTTGGGAACCGTTGCCATAACAAAAAGTATTTTAACAAATTACAGGCTAAGTTTATAGTGTAAACCTAACAATTATTAGGTTTATAGGAGAAAACTTACATTCCGGGGAGGCCTAGGCCACCCATCAGGCCTTTCATCTCTTCAGCAGCTACTTTTTGGGATTGTTTTAAAGCTTCATTAACTGCTTCTGCTACCTTGTCCAGGTCATTATCCCCAGAGATGGAAACTACTTTTTGGTCAGCAGTCATCACTACTGTCACACCTTTGTGTTCCACAGTAATCTTAATACCACTAAGCCTTTTTTGGACCTCTAAAGCAGAGTCCCTCATCTTTTTTAAATCACCCAGTTGTTTTAATTTATCAAACATTCCCATCTTAGTTTTTAGGTTTTAGTCTTCTAAGTACCACCTACAACTTACTCACTATTACCTCTTGTTAATTGTACCAGATTTTCCATTAAAGTCACTACTGTCATTGGTCCTACTCCCCCGGGGACCGGAGTAATTTTAGAGGCTTTAGGATAAACAGATTCAAATTCCACATCCCCTACTATTTTACCCTTAACTTTTTCTGCCCCCACATCTATCACTACCACTCCTTCCTTTATCATATCCCCTTGAATAAGTCCTGGCACTCCTGTAGCAGAAACTAAAATATCAGCTGCTAGAGTTTTGGTTTTCAGGTCTTCTGTTTTACTGTCACAGATCTCCACCTCAGCACCTAATTTTTCTAATTCTAAAGCTGCAGGCTTACCCACTAAATCAGAAGCCCCTACCACTACTGCTTTTTTCCCAGTTATCTCTATTCCTTCATCTTTTAAGAGGGACAAAATAGCTCCCACAGCAGCAGGGGGAAAAGGACCTTTACCTGTTAATCCATCAATGTCCTTTTGAGGATCAATAGCTTTCAACAGCTCTTTTTCAGATCTTCCTTGTAAGAATTCCTCCGGAATGGGAAGCTGAATCATAATTCCATCAGGACCGTTTGGCCTGTTTAGCTGGTGGATAATATATCGGACTACACTCTCAAAACTACTATCATCAGCTGGCAACCTAGTTGTTTTAAAGTCTATTCCTAATTCCCCAGCCTTATTCTCTTTAATCTTAGTATAAAGGACAGAAGAAGGGTCGTTCCCTATCAAAATATTTTCTCCACGAGGTACCCTCTTTAACTTTTTGATCTTTTCCCCAAGCTTCTCCTCATGGACCTTTGCCCACTTCCTCCCATCAATGATTTTTGAATTTTTCATAAGGATAAATATTATATCTAAAAAATATTCATTTTAGGAGTCAATTCCAGGCACTGGATATTTGGAGGCAAATTTAGCAATTTCTTGTCTGATTTTCTTTAGTTTAGGATTTTTCTTCATCTTAACTTTTACACTCTTAATAAACTCTTTTCGGAGTTCCTGTTCTTTTGGTAAATCCAAACCTCTGATTTCTTCCAAAACTTCTTTGATCCAACCGGCAATTTTTACCATTTCCTTTTCCTTCATCCCTCTGGAAGTTAAAGCCGGAGTGCCTAATCTTATCCCTGAAGGATAGAAAGGGGAAACTGGTTCCCCTGGAATAGTATTTTTATTAATTGTAATTCCCGCTGCCTCTAAAGCTACCTGACCCTGATAACCCATACCATATCCATAACTTTCCAAGGATAATAAAATAAGATGATTTTCTGATTTACTGCCTAGCTCTGCAGCCAAAACAGCAGCATTTTTCACTACCTGTTTAGCATATCTTTTAAAACTTGGTTTTAAAGCTTCTTCCAAAGCTACAGCAATAGCTGCTGTTTGATGATTATGTGGCCCTCCCTGTAGTCCTGGAATAATAGCCTTCTCAATCTTCCCTTTGATCTCCGGATCTTTTTTATAACCTCTGTCAGTTACCAAAATCATCGCTCCTCTAGGTCCCCTTAAAGTTTTATGAGTAGTGGTAGTAATTAAATCTACATACTTGACCGGGGAAGGATGGACTCCTCCCACAATCAAACCGGAAATATGAGAGATATCAGCTACCAGCCATGCCCCAACTTCATCAGCAATTTTTCTAAACTTGGAGTAATCCAGCTTAAAAGGATAAGCGGTGGTACCTGCCCAAATAAGCTTTGGTTTGTGTTTTTTTGCTAAGTCTTCCAGCTCTTCAAAATTTATTTTCCAGTCCTTGCCTACAGTGTAGTTAACAGCTTTATAAAAAATACTGGAAAAAGAAAGGTTAGCCCCATGAGTTAGGTGTCCTCCTGAAGATAAGGCCAGTCCCATTACTACATCACCGGGATCACAGACAGCCATAGTGGCAGCAAAATTAGCCGGGGAACCGGAGTAAGGTTGGACAAAAGCATACTTGGTGCCAAATAACTTATTGGCCAGGTTTTGAGCATAGATCTCTAACTTATCAATCACTTCATTCCCACCATAATACCGGGCTTTAGGAAAACCTTCAGAATATTTGTTAGTTAAAATTGATCCTAAAGCTTTTAGAACATCAGAGGAAACATAATTTTCCGAAGGGATCATCTCCAGCCCTATCAGCTGGCGTTTCTTTTCCTTTTCAATCAATTTAAAAACCTTTGAAGACATGAGCCTAGATTAATATTATTGATAGTCCACAGTCAATACAGTAAAATAATATTCCTAGTTAACTGTCTCTGAATTGAAGATCTCGGAAGCAATTCTTATAATCTCATCATCAGCTGCTACCTCCACATTGGCCAACTCTTCTCTTTCCACTTTTTTCTTAGCTAAGGCAGTGGAAATCTTGACCGGTCTTGCCAAAATGTCACTTAATATTGACTCCACCAAGTCCCTGGATTTGGGAGCTTCCAAGATCCGCTGATGAAAAGTATAAGGCACCTCAAAAATCACCCCTACCTCATCGCAATGAATTATCTTTGATGACCGCAGTAAGGCTTCCAAAGAATAATTATCCTGTCTGACTGTCTCTAAAATATAGCTCCATTTTTCCGCAATCTTTTGAATATCCAAAGGAGAGCTTGCACTTTCTGCCTTATGGGACTCCTCACCAGAAGCCTCATTTAAAAACACTCCCACCTGTGGCGGCAGCTCTACACACTCACCCTCTTTCTTTTGATGAACTTGAGCAATTTTTATCCCTTCATCTTTTTGGTCGTCATTAAATCTTTTAGCACTTGCATCTGTTTTGACTTTTTCACTTTTTACTTCTAACTTACTGTTTCCTCTTTGGCAGCTCTCCACCACTGCCACCTCCAGCGGCAAAGTAGCAATGGTGACAAACCTGCCCTGTTCCAGACTTTTGTGAAAAACATCAATAGTAAAAAGTAGATCTTCTAAATCAAATTTAGAAGCTAAATCCTGCAGATGAGGGTACTTTTCTTCACCAACCTCTGGTTTAACTAAAGTTTCCCCCATCTTATTTTTAATAAACAGCAACTGCCTTAAAATGTCCAACAAAGAAACAGTCAGCTCTTTAACATTATTCCCGCTACTGAACTGATCTATCAAACTTTGTAAACTTTTTGGGCTATCTTTTAAGACAATATACTGGAGAAGTTCTACCAAAGCTGTAAAAGTTCCTGCCCCCAAAACTTCCTCCACTACAGCAGGATCAATCTTCCCATAAGAAGAGAGTTGATCTAAAAATTTAATTCCATCCCTAAAACTTCCCCCGGCTTTTTTAGCTACCAACAAAAGCGCTTCAGAGTCAATATCAATCTTCTCTTTTTCCGCCACCTTACTTAAGGCTTCAACCAGTTCTTCCACTAAAGCTAATTTAAAATCTAACCTTTGGACCCGCGATAAAATAGTTTGGGGGATCTTCTGAATTTCGGTCGTGGCCAAAATAAACATCACATGGGAAGGAGGCTCTTCTAAAGTTTTCAGCAGGGCATTGAAAGCATCAGGGGACAACATATGGACCTCATCAATAATATAAACCTTTTTTTTAGAAGAGGAGGGGGCTAGTTTGATATTCTCTCGAAGTGTTCGGATATCCTCAATGCCCCGGTTGGAAGCTGCATCCATCTCAATAACATCCAAGCTTGAACCATCAGTAATAGAAAGACAAGAGGAACATTGATTACATGGTAAATTTGGCTCTTGACTCTCGCAATTAACTATCTTGGCCAAAATCCGGGCGGTGGAAGTTTTGCCGGTTCCCCGTGGACCATACAACAAATAAGCGTGAGACAGCTTGCCAGAAGAAATGGCAAAGCTAAGAGATTGTTTAACCAGAGATTGGCCAATTAACTCATCCAAACTCTGAGGGCGGTGTTTTCGATAAAGAACTCTGCCACTATCCATGGTGTATACCCAGCAAATGATTAGTTCCGTATTCCACCAAAAAAATTATCTCATCTTCCACCGAAATTCCTTCTAAAGAGGCATCCTCTACTGCCTGAGAGTAGGAGATACAAATAGAACCTAACCTTAAAATCTTATCCGGAGCAGCTATAAACCCCATTCTGGGTAAAAGTTGCAGATTTTGGGGGTGAGGATCTTCCAGGGCAAAAGTCAAAATATCAGCCGGATAGTCTAAACCACAGTACTTTTTGTTAAGCTCGTGCATCTTCCTGTTGCCTGCTATACTCACCTCAAGCTCAACATTTCCTAAAACATGCTCCCGCCTTAAGACATTAACGATTGCTGTGTAAATAACGGTCCGGTTGATACTGTACCTCGGATCAGATGTGATAATGATATTAATCATATTATTGAGTAAACAATAAACTTGTTCATTAGCTTAACAACTTCTCTTTTACCAGTGCAGAAACCCTTGCTCCTTCTGCTCTGCCAGCTGTTTTGCCCATTACCTCAGACATTACTTTGCCCATATCAGCAACAGAGAAAGCCCCAACCTTTTTTATAGCTTCTTCTATTATTTTAGTCAACTCCTCATCTGCAAGTTGAGATGGTAAATAAGACAGCAAAATTTGAGCTTCAGCTTCTTCTTTTTGAGCATCTTCCTCCCTGCCTCCCTGACGGAAACCTGCTGCCCCCTCTCTCCTTTTTTTAACCTCACGGGAAATCACCGAGATTATATCCTGATCAGAAAGTTCTTCTCCTTTGGCAATTTGAGCATATTTGACCTCGGAGATTAGCATTCTTAACACTGAAACTTTCACTTCATCCCTTTGAAGCTGAGCTTGTCTTAAATCGTCCTGCAGATGGTCAATTAGCATTAGCTGTTATATCTTGACACCTTCATAATTTTACGTAGCCTGGCAGCCCGTCTTTCCTGACGTTTATCGGCCTCAGTTTTATGATACTCCCGGTCCCGGTATTCCTGGACGACATTTTCCATGACTACTTTTCTTTGGAATTTTCTAATCACTGCATCGTTTGAATCATTAGCACCGCGTTTAATAACTATAGACATTTTTTTAAAAGACACCTCCTTTTAATTTGGACTATCTGGACGTGTCTTTAAACTGCTACTTTAGTCTTCATAGCCAGATTGTCCACTACATATCTCCTATTTTCCATAAAGAAAATAAGATATTACTTTCTATTGTACCTTATATGAAAATTTTTTTAAATGGTTTGGACCATCTTTTTGAGAAGATCAAGGGTCTTAATCTGCCTTAGTGAATGGCGAAGGTGCAACCTTGGCTCCTGTTGCTCAAATTGAGTTTTCAACCTGGCATCTTGAATCTTATCAATTTCAGCCTGAAGTTCAGGGTCAGTGATATCCACTCCTTCACGCCGGGCTATCTCAGCCAAACCCAGTTCCATCCTGACATTTTTCTCAGCCTGGGGAGTCCATTTAGCCTTTAAGGAATCCATTGTTTCATTCTGGCTCTTTAAGTATTCATCAAATAATAGCCCCATCTCGGTGACTCTTCTCTGCAGCTGGACCAACATCCTGTTTAGCTCATCCTCAATTAATATCTGGGGGACATCCACGGTGGTAATCTTTTCTACCTCTTGTAAAATAGCTTCTTCAAAATCCAGTTCGTTATTAAATTTAGCTTCATTTTCTAAATCAGCTTTAATTTTAGTTTTTAGATCTGCCAGACTACCAGTTCCCATAGCTTGGGCAAAAGTATCACTCGGTCCAATTAAAGATGAATCGGCTGCCGGTTGTGCTGCCGAAGCAGCAGGTTGGTTAAAAGACATTGAACCAGAAGCTTGAGGGGTAGAAGGAGAGCCATTACCAGAGACAACTGTTTGGTCTGAGGTCTGGGGGCTGACTACTGACGACTGTTTTGCTGACCACCTTTTATAAAGATCTTCCACAATTTTTTCAACTTCCTCATCAGTGACAGTCTTAATAGGCGGTCTTTGGGCAGAAATAGTTTTATAATCTCCCACCTCTACTTTAGGTCTTTCAGTGATAGTAGCTTTAAAAATTAAAGGCTGGCCTTTGGTAAAAGATATTAATTGGTATTTAGGGTAATCGATAGGGACTACATCTGTTCCTTGCAGGGCATCTACCAAAGCTTGGGGCATCACTATTTTTAAAAATTCATCCTGAACCTTACTGCCCAGTTGTTGCTCCACCATATTAAGTGGGGCTTGGCCTTTTCTAAAACCTGGAAGTTCAATATCTTGGGATAATTTCTGTAAGATTTCATCCCATTTAGGGGCAATATCAGCCCAAGGGACTGTTACTTCCATATCAACAATAGCTTTAGGTTGTTTATTGATCGTTTTGATCACCATACTCACAGTAATTTACCAGAAATAGGATAGAAAATCAATCAGGTTGATTATTAACTTTGTTTCAAACATACTATGAGTATATGAATAGATCACCTGATAACCCTCAATGGATTCCTCTCCAAGAAATGGTCCCCCAAGATAGTATCGGATATGCCCTTATTTCTCAAATTTCCAGCTTAGGAGACCGTTTGCGCCCCGAGACTATTTTTCAGCAACCGTTGAAACCACCTCTCAAAATCCAAGCGAAGTTTGCTACAAACGCCGATGTTTTAAGGCTTTCCTTTAGTGAATTTTTAGAATCTGGTTTAAAATTTGATTTAATCAACCATTTAAAAAATTACTTAGAAGGAATTTTAATATTACCGCACAGCCGCCTATTGGCAGCAGTTTATGACGCTCCCCAACTGCCAGTTCCGCCTAACAGGGAAGAAGAGATTGTGGAAGGCATAGAAGGGGCACTAATGCAAATCAGCTCCAAAAAAGCTGCCCTTGTTTTAATATTCCGTTTTGGATTGCTCGATGGAATCACACGCACTTTAGCAGAAACAGGTAAACAACTTAGTACAACAGGATCAGCCAACAGAGAGGTTATCAGGCAGGCCGAAGCAAAAGGAAAGCTTTGCTTATAGCGACTGATTGTAACACTACTCTAATCATTCTAACCACTCCTGATAACCATATCTAACTTTTTAGTCTCGCCACACCCGATGTAGCGATGTAGCGTGGCTATTAGTCTATTCTTCTTCCATAAGGAGATGCTTCATTGTCTCCAATTCCCTAGCAAAGTCTCCGTGCCCCACCACAAATTCCTTATAATCTCTGGTGTTCTTAAAAAAATCTATCACTGGTTGCTTGTTAAAAAGAAAATCATCCTCCATCCCAATAAATCCCCGATATGAGGAATAGGGATAAGTTTTTAGATCTTCAGCAAGATGTGAGACATAAGGATTTAAGTGAATATACCTGGATATATGCATTAATTGAAGGTCTGTTTCAATAGGAACAGCCCGAAAAGCTCCCTGAAGCAAAGGTCCAACCCTGTTATGTTTAGTGTTAAAATATTTTGTATAGCTATTCAAGGTCCTCTGCATACATTTATGGATTCCTCCATCCTTCATCTGTCTTACCAGAAGATGAAAATGATTGGGCATTAGACAATAACAAATTATCTCTACGGATTTAGGGTGATTATTAAAATTTTTGTTTAAAGGTGAATCACGGCGAGAGAAACGGAACTTAAGATCACTAAATTGATAATAGAAAACCGTCTGTAAAAAACGTTGGTAATCCCGATCGTTTAAGAAAATTGATCTTTTCTCAACACCCCGATTATAAAGGTGGTAATAATCTAAATCCACAAATGGTACAACTCTGTAAGGCATCTCTTTTATCTTAACAATACCTGCCACACCCGATGTGGCAATACTGTGGCAATACAATAATCACCTTAACATAATGAATTTCTTGTTACAACTGATCGCTATAGCGATTCAATGTAACGCTTACCGATCTGTTTTATGAGGAGTATTTTAGAAAAGTTTAATGTCTATCATAAAAAAATGGTGGCTGTAAATCTTCTTCTAAATCACTATCTCTTCTTACTAAAGCAACCAAGGAAAAAAAATTCATCGGGTAAAGGCGATAATCCGCACTTAAGGCTACTTTTAGATGAGGCTCAACCAATCGCTGAAGGCTTTTGATTGAGTATAAATGAAAGGAGACGTGATTTTGAAGACGACGCATTTTTTCAGTGAGAAACGAAAATAATATTGGCGGTTCGATACTAGCTAAGATAAGACCATTTCTGTTTAACGATGACCCAATATGAGAAGAAAACCTGCGAATTTGCCGTTGGTCCATAAAATTTAAAGTAAAGTCTAAAGCTAATAAATCAATACCTGGGATGACTGAAGACAGATCTTCCTCTAACTTGGCTTGAACTCGATATGGGTAAGTCTGAGGATCCAGCAAAGCTAAGGGAGCCTCGTTCATATCTAAGAAAACATGTTTATCCTCTGAATTAGGATGAATAGAGGCACAAAAGTTTTTAAAAGCTGTTGCTGTTTTAAAAGAATGAAAGCCTCCTAAAACAAAAGTTGAGGGACAACCTTGAGGCAGAAGCCCTGGAAGTAAAGTTTGAAGATGACTTATTGCCCGGCGGTAATAAAACTCTTGGTCCTGGAAGCTGACCGGATTTTTGACAAAACGATGATATTCTGCCCAACTCATAAGCAGTATTATATTATAGGATAATACAATTTACAAATTTTAAAGATCAATCACTTTTTAACTAATCAATTTGGTTCAGATCTATTTTTCTATCTCCTTTAATAATTCTTCTAAAGTTACCAGTTCTACTTTTTCTTCCCCTCTTCTTTTTATTTCTAACTTATCTTCAGCCTGCCCTGAGCTTGCCGAATGGGTTTTCCTGGAAACTACTACCCTTAAAGGAATACCAATTAAATCAGCATCAGCAAATTTTTCTCCTGCCGAGACTCCAATCCTATCATCATATAAAACTTCCACCCCTTTATCTTGCAGTTTTTGATAAACCTCTTCTGCTTTATTTTTGACCCCCTGTTCTTCTAGCCCCAAACCAACTAGATGAATTATATATGGAGCTACGCTCTCCGGCCAAATAATCCCTTTATCATCATGGAAAATTTCCACTAACACTCCCACCAGTCTACTCACCCCAATGCCATAGCTTCCAAACCAAAGGTCCTGCTTTTTATTTTGTTCATCCAAGAAAAACACTCCCATGTTTTTTGCATACTTAGTTCCTAAAGTAAAAATATGTCCAGCTTCTATGGAATTCACCATTTTTATCTCACCTTTACATCTTGGGCATTTTTCTCCCTCCTTGACTTGGGATACCTCAATATTGGCTGCAAAATCACAGCTTTCACAAATTAATATATTGTCTTCACCAACCGGAGAAACTACTTGAAACTCCTGGGTAAAGCTGTCAGTAAATATCCCACCTGAAGCATCTACCACTCTTGCTTCTAACTCCATTTTTTTAAAAATTCTCAAATAAGCTTCTTTTACCTGCTGAAAATACTGCTGCAGATCCTCTTTTGAAACATGCGCGCTGTAAAGATCTTTCATTAAAAACTCTCTGCCTCGCAAAATTCCCGATTTAGCTCGCGGCTCATTTCTAAATTTGGTGGAAAAATGATAAATCTTTACTGGTAAATCTTTATAAGAATGAATATATTTACCAAGTAAATTCATAACAATCTCTTCATGAGTGAAGGATAAACCCAACTCTTTTCCCCGAATATCTTTAAATTGGTACATAATCTCTTTAACGTCCGGATCAGACCATCGCCCTGTTTGATCCCAAATATCACGAGGATGAAGAAGAGGCATCAGCATCTCCAAAGCTCCGGTGACGTTTAGCTCCTCTCGGATAATGTCATTTATCTTAGAAACTACCCGCCAGCCCAAGGGTAACAGAGTCCAGGAACCAGCCATTAATTGGTCCATATAACCACCCCTTACTAGAAGCTGATGATTTATTGAGTCAGCACCAGCAGGAACTTGTTTTATAGTTTTAGGAAAAGTTTGAGAGTATCTCATCTTCTGTATTGTAATAGCTTAAGGGGAAAATGAAAAGTAATATTTTAATGCTCTTAAATGCCAGCGGTGCTAAGGTCTGAAGAGGAAAGCTGGCTATCTATGACATCAGTGCTTAGCTCATCTATTTCTTTCAAGGTCCTAGTTAAATCTTCTTTATTATTTATAACCTCAATTGTAGGCACCGGGGTTACCTTAACTACCCTCTTGTCAAGTTTTGGGGTAGATATTGACCTAACAGGTGCTTCCTGCTTAGAAAAAAAGGCCATTGGTAAAAAGTTAGTCTTCTGCTGGACTAAATAAACCCCCACTCCAATGGCTATTAGTATCAGCAGTATTATTAAAATACCGGCTATTCCCTTTTGTTTATCCATTATGGCGTTCCCCCGCTTCCTGTAGCCGTGGGAGTAACTGTAGTAGTAGGAATCAATTTTCTAGCTGCCCCGCTGGCTGACTTTTCACCTTCTCCTAAGGCCGTATGAACTGCCACAATCAGATTTCTAATTGACCTCCTATATTCTTTCAAAGCAGCTATTACCCTCTTCATATCCTGATGAAAAGTTCTCAGTTGCTCCTTGGGAGCCTCCTCACAGCTAAAGGCTAAAGCTGTAGCAGAAGCTTGGACTACTGCTGCTGAGGCAGAAGCTTTCTTAGTCTCAATATCAGCTAGTAGAGTATTGTAGTTAGCAACCGTTTTACCAGATGGTTGAACTTTTTCAGTATAGAAATTTTGAACCCTGGCGGAGATAGAAGCAAACTTGGTAAGCATATTATCAGAGAATTTGACAATCTGTTCCGAACGGTTTTTGACCGCAGCTTCCCGCGCTTGACAGGAACGTAGTTTACCTTGGGCATTCTGAGCAGCATCAGTTGCCCGGTTTAACTTACCCGGGGAAGTTGCCCTGGGGCTGTCTGAAACATCCTGGCCCCTGACTAAAACGGGTTTAGCAGCTAAAACCATAACTGCTGAAAAAAGGAATATAGTTACACCAAGAAAGAAGATGGAAGTAATCTTACCGTTAGTCACCCTTTTAGTGTAAAACGAAAGCTTGGACCCTGTCAAGTCCTCCAACTAAAAAAAGATCTTTTTGATATCAGAGAAGGTTACCAATATTATTAAGGCCAATAAAGCCACCATTCCGGCGGCATGGATCAGCCTCTCTACATTTGGCTTGACTCTTTTTCCCACTATCCCTTCAATTACTAAAAAGAAGATTCTCCCGCCGTCTAAAGCTGGGATAGGCAAAATATTAATAATAGCTAAGTTTAAAGACAACAAAGCTACAAAGCTTAAGTATGGAATCAAAGGATTGTCCATCTTTAAAATCTCCCTGGTTAAATTAGCCAGCCCAAATGGCCCCACTACTGTCCCAGAAACAGGCTCTAAATCTTTGGCTTTGATGGCTGAAGAGATAATCTCTCCCAAAACTGCTACAGAATAGGTAGTTAAATTATAACTGTGAACTACCCCTGAGGCCAATTTTTGAGAAGGAGTTTCAAAAGACAGATTGGCTACTTTAACTGTACTCATACCTATTCCTAAAGGCCCTTCTCCTTCGGGAGGATTTTGGCGTGGCATAACTTCCACCGTTTTTTTCTCCCCTTGTTCATTACTTAATACCAAAGTTATTTTCTCTCCTAAGTGCTGTTTGGTAATATCTGACAACTGCTGGGACTCAGAGATAGTTGCCCCATCAACTGCTGTCACCTGATCACCGGCTTTTATTCCGGCAGCTTGAGCCGGAGAGTTAGGATTAACGCTGGCAATTAAAACAGCGGACTCCTCAACTTGAGTAACTCCGGCAAAATTAAAGGGGATAAGCAGCGGAAGACGGGCTTTAAAACCTTGAGCTGCTAAGACTATATAAAACAAAACTACGGCTAAAAGAAGGTTCATCGCTACCCCGGCAGCTACCATAATTATTCTTTGCCAGACTGGCTTTACCGCAAAAGAGCCCTTATCTTGTAAGACTTTCTTATCAGCCTCATCTTCTCCCAAAAGTCTGACAAACCCTCCTACAGGAAGAAAATTTAAAGAAACTAAGGTACCACCCCACTTTTTACCCCAAATCCTGGGTGGTATGCCAAAACCAAACTCTAAAACTTTGACCCCAAACTTTTTGGCCATAATGAAATGCCCAAACTCATGGGACAAAACCAGGATTAACAGCGCGATGGCAAAAACGGCAATGGTCAGTAACATAATGAAGACTCTATACTTGTGACAGCTCCTCTTCCTTAGCCTTCCCCATCTGTTCAATCTGATCTATTGATTTCTCCACTACATCCTGCAAAATTTTTTCCCTCCTTCTAAATTCATCTTCCCCAAATTCTCCACTCTCTTGTTGTTTTTGCCAATCTTCTCTAATATCCTGCCTGATCTGTCTGATCTCAATTCTGGCTTGTTCCATCTTTTGGTGGGCAAGCTTGATAAATTCTTCTCTCCTCTCGGCTGTTAAAGAAGGAATGGGGATCCTTACTATCTGTCCTTCAGAAGAAGGATTAAGTCCTAAATTAGCCTCTTGAATAGCTTTAATGACATCCTGCACGACACCGACATCCCAAACTTGAATAGTTAGTAAGTTTGGTTGAGGAGCAGAGATAGTCCCTACTTCCTGGAGCTTCATTCTAGAACCATAAGAGTTGACCGGAATTTCTTCAATTAAAGAAGGGTTAGCTCTCCCAGCCCTAATAGCAGCCAACTCCCGTTTGAGGTGATCTAAAGCTGCCTGGATTCTTTGGTTAGCTTCTGTTAAAACTGGATCCATTACTCCCTTAATGCTATTCTAGCAAACTTTCCAACCTGGATATTTTCACCCAATTTACCTATCATAGATTTAATAAGTTGTTCTATAGTTTGGGAACCATCTCTAATGTATTCCTGTCTTAATAATTCTTCAGAACTTTGTGGGTTCATGGAAGCAATCTGTAAAGCCAACTCGTGGGCTAAATTTTTGAAATCTTCAGTTTTAGCTACAAAGTCTGTTTCACAAAGTACTTCTACCACCACTCCTACTTTTCCTCCATGAGAGTAAACTTCCACCAAACCGTTTTTAACTACCCTCTCAACTTTTTTCGCTGCCTTATCCAAGCCTCTTTGTTTTAACCAGGCTTTAGCCTTTTTGATATCGCCCTTCGATAAAATTAGGGCCTCCCTACAGTCGGCAATTCCTGCTCCAGTTTCTTCTCTTAATTTTTTAATCTTTTCAATATCCATTAAACTACTCCCTTAGACTCTTCCACCACCTCTTTTTCCACCTTTTTTTCTAAATCAGCAATCTCCGGGCTCACACCCTCTTCTACTTCTCCAGCAGTTTTTACTGATGGCCCTTTTTTAACATCTTCCACCTCTCTTTTTTCCTCTTTTTGATCTTTGACCTTTGATTTTTGATTTTCTTTCAACCCTTCCTCATAAGCTGAAGCTATCGCTTCACTGATAATCTTGATAGATTTCGTGGCATCATCATTACCAGGAACTGGATACTCCACTAAAGCTGGATTACAGTTAGTATCAGTGATAGCCACCAGAGGAATTTTCATCCGGTTAGCTTCTGCCACCGCTGTTTTTTCCGTAACGCAATCAATGATAAACAGGGCATCAGGCAGTTGATCCATCCGGGCCACACCGCCCCACTCTAAATCAAACTTCTCCAGCTTTCTAGAGATTAACAGCTGCTCTTTTTTAGTGCGGGAAAGCTCTCCCTTTTCCTTTTTCTCTTTGAGCTCTTGAAGCTTCTTAATATTTTTTCTAATTTCTTCAAAGTTGGTTAAAGTACCGCCGATCCAGCGGTAGTTGACGAAAGGCGTTCCCACTTTTTTAGCTAACTCGGCAACTATTGGTTGGGCCTGTTTTTTAGTTCCGACAAAAAGGATTATCTTGCCTTCTTGCCCCAATTTATTAACATACTCCGCTGCCTCTTTTAAAAGTTTGTCTGAGTGCTCAAGATTAATAATGTGGACACCATCCCTCACTCCAAAGATATACTCCCTCATTCTGGGATGGCCACGGCGGACTTGGTGTCCAAAATGGACACCAGCTTCCAACAGTTGTTGCATGGAAGGAAGTGAATAATTCATGTTTTCCTTCAACTTCTCTACTGTCTGGGGCTCCAGGAAAACTTAAACAATAGATGTTTGATAAATAGATTTTAACAAACTATCTGAGAGAAATCAACGCCTACCATCCTGAATAGAGTAACGGGGCATAAACCTTCTTCTTTGCCAGTTAATTTCCATTGGCACGGATACCGTTGATCGAGCCTCCAGTCCTGAAGAATCACCTAATAATCCCCAAGCTTTCCAATACCGACCTCGAAGAAAATGGCCTCCTTTTTCAGAGTAATGCTT
Source organism: Candidatus Daviesbacteria bacterium GW2011_GWA1_41_61 (assembly GCA_000997385.1). Taxonomy (GTDB): domain Bacteria; phylum Patescibacteriota; class Microgenomatia; order Daviesbacterales; family UBA10151; genus GWC1-40-9. Next base: position 41,735 of record LCBT01000003.1, on the reverse strand, counting down.
CTCCCGAACAGCTTGTTTCCCTTCGTTCTCTTTATTTTCTTTTCCTCTTTCCATATGTATAAGGGTAACAAAATCACTAAATCATATATTTGTAGCAAAAGTGTTCGGACTTCGTCAAGCCCCTAAAATTTAACTACAAGATATAAAACTAACAACACTATTGACTACCAGACTTGAAAAGATATAATTGACCAAATGTCAGTCGAAGATTCAGAACTGCGTAGCCTTCAAATCCCTAATTGCTACTCTAGCCGGCAGAAAGCTTGGAGAACAATAGAACAGTGTAGGTGTGGTGTGTCTCCCATCAGCGTCCCAGATAGTAAACAAATCACTCGTATTATTGCCACCCTTCACTCTGAGAAAGTAACTCAAATGATTACGGCAGGCAGATTGACCATCGGACTCATCAAACCTAATGCCCACGAAGGTAGAAACTTACCCCCAGATGACGAGCAAGCAGCTGAAGTTCTTTTAGGTTTGGTCGGTCGAGAAAGACTAGCTTTTCATCTGCCTTTTGCTCTTAGCAGAAGTGAAGCAGAGCTTTTTTATGCGTCTCTTAGGGAAGAATACAGAGAGAAATTTATAGCGCAAAGAACTCGCTATAACGACTTCGGCAAACTTCCTCTGTTCGAAGCCATCACTCGCTTTACCACTTCCGGTCCCCTCACTGTTTTATTCATAGACGGAGAAGATGCTGTGACTTATTGGAGAACAACTATGGGCAAAACAAATCCGGAGCAAGCTGATCCCAATTCTATTAGAGGAAAACATGGCTTACTGGATATTATGCCAAACAGTTTGGTCCACGGAAGCGATTCTATTAAATCAGTTCAGCAGGAAAAAAGAGTTCTCACTGAGGCGCTAATGAGATTTTACATGTCAACTGTCTACGGCCAGTTCTCAACACCTCAATCTTAAACCTGTCTTTCGGCTTCATGGGGAGAGACCCTACCACCTTGGTGCTGGCCTCTGTAGTTAACTGTTTTTCCTTCTATTTTATAAAAGACCATATTACAAATCCTGGCTCCCATCTGTAACTTAACATCAAACTCACTTAGGTTTTTTAGTCCCATGGTTAAAGAGCCTTTATAGCCTGGATCTGTTTTGGAATTTAATAGAAGTAGACCAGCTCTAAATAAGCTGCTTCTGGGATAAATCATAGGCATAACATCTTCGGGAGTATTAACTGTTTCTAAAGTCTGAACTAAATAATAATCTCCTGGATTAATAATTACTTCTTCTTGAGTCTTGGAACCTTCTTTGTATTCAGCTAGAACCTCTGTTTTAACCCCTTTTCTTAAACCTAACCCTACCTCCCCATCACACTCAATAAAAGCCCCACCTTCTACTATTTTAAAGACTTTACCCAAACGAAGATCAAGACCTACCCCTTCAGGGTTATTTAACTCCCGGTCTCCCAGGTTTTCCAGCAGACCTTCTTCTTTTACTCTTCTTAAAACTTCATCAAGCCCCAAAACAGCCATGCAGTTAATTTAGACAAAAACCCTTAAAATATCAAGTTATCAAATTCACAGCCACAAAAGACCTGGTCTTGCAAGGCTAATTATCTTTCCAGCTCTAGGAATTTAAACTTAAAGCCGGCGTCTTCTCCGATATTTTCAGAAATCACTTTAGTAAACTGAGAATAATCCGGGAAGAAGGTATCAGCCCCCGGAAAATCACCTTCTACTGAAGTTAGATATAGTTTGTCTGCCAAAGGTAAAGCCTGCTGGTAAATCTGTCCTCCGCCAATGATAAACACCTCACTATCTCCTGATTTACCATGAGCTTGTTGAAGGGCTTCTTCCAAAGAATGAGTAACTAATACTCCTTCAGCTTTAAACTCCAGATCTTTGGTAATAACAATATTGGTTCTTCCGGGTAAAGGCCTGCCAATACCCTGATGGGTTTTTCTGCCCATAATTATTGGATGACCCATGGTGATCTCCTTAAACCTTTTAAGCTCAGCTGGAATATGCCAAAGCAGACCATTTTTACCTCCTATGGCCCGATTATTACCCATGGCCACAATAATACTAAGCTTGGAGTTGTGCATTTAGAGGAGGCCTTTTCTTTTTGCCAGCAATATATCCTCCCACCACAGAAAGTTCTCCCTTTAAGCTCGGGTGAGGATCATAGTTTTCCAAAGTCACCAACTCTGGTTTAAAATCATCAATATCTTTGACCGAAGAATCAATAGTAATTGTAGGGAAAGGTTTAGGCTTTCTCTTAATTTGTTCTTTAACCTGATCAAAATGGTTGTCATAAATATGAGCATCCCCAAAGGTATGTATAAACTCCCCTGGTTTATATCCCAAAAGCTGAGCTAAAAGAATAGTCAGTAGAGCATAACTGGCAATATTAAAAGGAACTCCCAAGAACATGTCAGCAGTTCTTTGATAGAGCTGGAGATTAAGTTTTCCACCCTTTACACTCACCTGGTAAAGAATATGGCAGAGTGGGAACCTTACTGCCTCCTCAGGGTTAGGAGCCATGTTGTACATATATTCCGGATTCCACACACTCACTACCGCATTGCGAGCATAAGGATCAGCTTTAATTTCATTTATAAGCCACCTTAGCTGATCAATGGTTTTATCTGGATTTCTGGTTGGCCAGTGACGCCAAAAATCTCCGTAGACATGATATAAATGTCCAAACTTATCAGCAAAGGCCTCATCTTCAGCAATTTTTTGCACAAACTCTTCTTTGCTTAGAGCTGGAATTTCTCCTTTGGCCACTTTCTCGTTATAAATTTTATAGGGATAATCGTCCCAAATATGGACCCCGTTTTCTGTTAGATACCTGATATTAGACTGTCCTGAGATAAACCAGTAAAGTTCCTGCAACACCCCTTTCCAGTAAACTTTTTTGGTGGTTAAGAGGGGAAAACCATCGGCCAAATTAAAACGGATCTGCCGCCCAAAAACCCCGTAAGATTTAGCATCCGTACCCTCGTCAATATTTTCTACACCATTCTTAAGGATATCTTTTAATAAATCCAAATATTGATACTCAGGATGTTTTTGCTTAGCCATAATTACCTTCTTTTTATCTGAGAAGTATAGATCTTTCCCGGTGTAATCCTGGAAATATTAGAGACTTCAGGAGAGGTACTACCAGCATAAGTGTAGGGGTTTTTGATATAAGGTCTATCAACTTTAGCTGCCATTTTTTCAAAGGAAAAAGCGCAGATAGGACTGCCTTCATATATAACTATTTTCTTACCTTTGAGGAAAGTTCCAAACTCTAATACCGGGCAGCCATCCCAGCCTGGATCAAACCTGGCAGCAGTGGAGTGAACAGCAATCCCTAACCTAGCTAAACTGCTTTTACCATGAAGGTGTCCTACAACATCATCCGGCAGGGTTAGTTTTTCCCGGGTAGTGGCAATAACAAACTCATTCTCAGTTAAGATAAATGGCTGGCCAGGCTTAAGCTCCACCATTCTCATCATTCCTTCAATCTCCTCTTTGGTGGTAAACCTGGTGTCGATAATGTTTAAGCCATCATTAGTAAAGACCCGGAGTTTGTTGCCTAGGTGAAGGTCAATAGTTACTTCATCCACTAATGTTTCCCAGTTTTCAGCTAAAGGGTCAAGTTTGATTATTCCTTGTCTGATATGCTCTTTTAAAGCCCAGTCAGGTAAAGTCCCTACAAGATCAAAAGGAGAAGGACGTTCTTCTTTTTTATCCTCACCATTAACTCGATAGCTAGTTTTTAAAAATTGGTGGAAACTTTCTTCTAATCTCTTAAAAAAATGCTCATCGTTGGAGTGAGAATTTAGTTTAGACCTAGGCATACTTGTAATGACCTTACTTTAAACATACAAGGATTTTTTTGCAACTGGATCAATATGGATCAATTTTTGCTGCTGCTTTGACAAACCCTAAAAATAATGGATGAGGTTCTAAAGGACGGGATTTTAACTCCGGGTGGAATTGGGTACCCACAAAGAAGGGGTGGTTTTTTAACTCAATGATTTCCACCAATTTTCCATCAGGGCTTGTTCCAGAGATAGTCAAGCCATTGCTTAAAAACTTTTCTAAAAAGTCATTGTTAAACTCATACCGGTGCCGGTGTCTTTCCGAAATTCTGGATTTGCCTGCACTGAGCTTGCCAAATGTGCCATAAAGCTTTCTGACTAAACTACCTGCCTTAAGCTTACATTCCCAAGCCCCCAGCCTCATGGTTCCACCATAATCTTTTTTTAACAGCTTCTTTTGTTGGTCCGACATAATATGGATGACCGGATACTTAGTATCCGAATCCACTTCTGTAGTATTAGCTCCTTTCCAGCCTAAAACATTCCTGGCATATTCTACTACCGAAAGCTGCATGCCATAACACAGTCCAAAGTAAGGAATTTTATTCTCTCTACAGTATTTGATAGCCTCAATTTTACCCTCAATATCCCGGGAACCAAAGCCTCCGGGCACAATAATTCCTTGGTAAGTTTTTAGTTGGTTTATATCTTTTAACAGTTTCCCAGAATCAATCCAGGCTATTTCTGGCTTAAAACCCAAAGTAAAAGCTGCATGTTTTAAGGCTTCAATAACTGAGATGTAAGAATCAACTAAAGTAAAGTCACCGGTAGAAAAATACTTACCAACAATAGCAATTTTGACCTGCTTTTGAGCTGATTGCATCTTCTTTAAAAAAACCCGCCAGGTTTTAAGATCTTTATGTTTTCTTTTAAGTTTAAGTTTTTCCAGAATCCTATTAGTTAACCCTCCTTCATCAAAATTTACTGGGACCTCATAAACATTGCGGACATCGGGAGCAGAGATGACATCCTCTGTTTCCAGTCCAGTAAAAAAGGCTAACTTCTTAATACGGGTTTCATCCAGAGGTTTCTCAGCCCGAGCTAAGATAATATCAGGTTGAATGCCCACTGAGTGTAAATCCCTCACTGACATCTGGGCAGGCTTGCTTTTCATTTCGCCTAAAAAGCTGGGGATGGGTAAGTAAGTGACATGGATATGAAGGACATCATCATGCTTTTTAAGTTTTAAAAGTCTGTTGGCTTCTAAAAATAAGAGATTTTGATATTCACCTGTTGTTCCTCCAATCTCCACCAAAACAATATCGGCATTCTTTGATCTTCCAGCATCTTGAATTCTTCTGATAATTTCCTCTGTAACATGAGCTACCACTTCCACACATTTCCCCTCATATTCTAAATTTCTCTCCCTTTGAATAACTGATAAATAAATATCACCCTGAGTAGCAATATTAGATTTATTTAAACTTTCTCCTAAAAACCTTTCGTAGTGGCCGAGATCTTGATCTGTTTCTGCTCCATCATCTAAGACAAACACCTCACCATGTTCCAGGGGATTCATTGTTCCGGCATCTACATTTAAATAAGGATCCATTTTTAAAGGGGCTACTTTAAAACCTGCGGACTTTAAAAGGAGGGCAATAGAGGCTGTAGCAATACCTTTACCGATACCGGAAATAACTCCACCAGAAACAAAGATATATTTCACGTTTTCAATTTTACCTTAGACTTTCTTTGGGAGGTTTAGGCAGAATTTGAGGCCCTCAATATAATTACAATTTCCTAAACTTTTGTCAATAGACTTAGCTGCGGATTTATAACCACTTGTTTAAGACTAATTAACCCAGGTATGCGGGAGTTTTTTTGGCCTGAGGTAATTTGTTATTACTAGGAGCTTTAACCGCTTCAACCGGTTTAGGCCTCTGTACAGCTTTTGAAAGTACCTCACCTGCATAGCCATTAACCATATCGGGCTCAACTTTAACAACAACCACCACTCTGTCTTTTTGTTCGCTACTCAATTTAAATCACCCCTTTCTTTCAAGAAAAGACTACTTTCTCCATGATATACCCCGTACTTGAAGTCCTGTCAACTACTTTTTAGGTTTTGTCCAGGAGGCAAATTTAGTAGATATTATGTTCTCTGATCTTTTTAATTATATCTGTGGTAGCCCCAGGTCTTTCTTCTTCAGGGTCAACAGAAATAATAAAAGTTCCACTCTGTTTCATTAAAGATACCTCAGGACGATCCTCTGGCTTATGATCAGATCCTGTAAACACTTGAAAAAGATCAACATGAAGCTGAGCAAGTTGGAGGTCATCATCAAAAATAAAAGTCAGATCAACACATCTTAATCCCGCCACAATTTCCGCTCGTGTTCTTTCATCCATCACCGGACGCCCATTTGTTCTTCCTCCCTTATTCCGACGAGTAGACTCATCCGAATTAACGCCCACTACCACCAAACCCTTTCTCCCAGCTCCTAATCTTGAATACACCTCGTAAGCCAATCTTTCTAAGTAGCGTAGATGACCTAAATGAAGGAGATCAAACGTTCCCGAAGTCGCACCCACCAAATACTGACCATGAGCTTCCCTTAATAAGCCAACAAGCCTTTCAATTGGAATTACTCTTTCTGCAGTAGGTAATAAAGGATCTCTATATTGATCAACTTCTAATGTAGTGCCCAGTTCAATACTCATTATTATTTAACTAAAGTGTAAAAAGTAAGGATCTTCATTAAAATGCACTGACTTTAACAATCTTCCAGTAGTTTTTATTAAATGAGTATGGAAATGAGGTTGGCTTTTTGTCAAAGAAACTGTAGCCCTGGTAAAAATATCAAAACCTCTTTCAGAATATTTTTTTAGAATATCTGTATACTCTTGAACCATATCTTTCTCGATTTCTTGCAAAGCCGCTATATGATTTTTTGAAATCAGTAGAAGGTGAATTTTCACCTTCCTTCTATCCCAAATATCATATCCGTAAATATTTTTAATAAGGTAAAAGCTTTTGGTTTCTTCTATGATCCGTTCCCCAGAAAGAGTACAAAAAGGACATCTACTTTCTGTCTTTCGATACTGTTGATAACGATCTTCTGACTTTTTAGTTCGGTACATTCCTAAAAAGTTTTATCTTATTTCTTTAGTTTTGTCCAGGAGGCAAATTTACAGTTGGGGTAGTTTTTACAACCATAAAACGGCTTGCCCTTTTTGGTCCTTCTTAAAACTATATCTCCCCCACAATTTGGACAAGGAATATCAATCTTTTCTTCTAAACTTTCGGTGTATTTACACTCTGGAAAACCGCTGCAGGCTAAAAATTTGCCAAATCTACCAAATTTAATTTGTAAGTTCTTGCCGCATTTGGGACAAACCTTGTCTGTCACCTCTGCTTCTATCTTAACCCTCTCAGCTTTATCAAAAACATTCTCTAATTTAGCCGCAAATGGTTTATAAAACTCAGCTAAAGTCGGCCGCCAAGCTCTTTCCCCCCGAGCGATCTCATCCAGTTCATCCTCCATCTGAGCTGTAAAAGCATAATCAAAAACATCAGGAAAGTTTTGGACTAGAAAATCTGTCACTACTATCCCCAGTTCAGTAGGAATAAACTTTTTCTCCAGCCTTTCGACATAAAACCTTTCTATAATAGTAGAGATAATCGGAGCATAAGTGGAAGGCCGGCCAATCCCCAGCTCCTCCAGTTTTTTAATTAAAGAAGCCTCATTAAACCTAGGAGGAGGCTCAGTAAAATGCTGCTGGTCAATAAGCTGCAGCAACTTTAATAGTTCTCCTTCTGTTAACTGGGGTAAAGTCTGCTCTTTTCCATCATTACCATCTTCTTGTGCCTTTTGATCATCTAAACTTTGAACTTTTAACTTTGCATTTGGAACTTCATATATCTTCAGCCATCCATCAAATTTAATAATACTTCCTGTTGCCCGAAGCAGATAAGTAACACCTCCGAGGTGAGCTGAAGCCGTCACATCTACCAAAGTATGATCAAAGACCGCTTCGGCCATTTGGGAAGCTACCATCCTCTTCCAAATTAAATCATAGATCTTTAAGTGATCTCTGCTTAACCCTTCTGAAGCTGCTAATTTTTCCCCAGTCCTATTAATATCAGTAGGCCTTATAGCTTCATGAGCCTCTTGAGCTACTTTGGATTTGGTTTTATAAACCCTTGGAGTATGAGGCAAATAATTCTTCCCAATACTGTGCTCAATAAAAGTTCTGGCTTGAGATAAGGCTTGAGGGGCCAAATTTACAGAATCAGTCCTCATGTAAGTTATCAACCCGTGTTCATATAAAGTTTGAGCCAACATCATGGTTTTTTTAGAGGTAAAGCCTAATTTATTTGAGGCAGCTTGTTGTAAAGTGGAGGTGGTAAAAGGAGGAGCGGGATATTTTTTAACCTCTTTTTTAGCCACTTTAGAAACTTGATATTCTGCTTTTTCTAAAGCTTTTAGATGTCCCTCTGCTTCAGCCTGATTTTTAATAGTCAACTTTTTTCCCTCTTTTTCTATTAAATTTGCCAAAAAAGAGGAGGCGGGTGACGGCGAACGGGGAGCCCCATGATGGGGCTGTGAGCCGGCAGGACCCTGAGCAGATACCAATTCTGCTTCTATACTCCAGTATTCTATTGGTTTAAAAGCCTTAATCTCCTTTTCCCTCTCCACAATCAACCTTAAAGTTACAGACTGAACCCTCCCGGCTGACAGACCACTTTTAATTTTTTTCCAAAGCAGGGGTGATAGTTTATAACCTACCAGTCTGTCTAAAACCCGTCTCGCTTGCTGGGCATCAACCAACTTTTGATCAATCCTTCTGGGTTCTTCAAAGGCTGCCTTAATAGCCTCAGGAGTAATTTCATGAAACACAACACGCTTCATATCTATTTTCTCATCAGTTTTGAATTTTGAATTTTGAGTTTTGAGTTTTGAACTCCGCAGGAATTCTGCTATGTGCCAGGCGATGGCTTCTCCTTCTCGATCAGGATCTGTAGCCAGCCATAAAGTTTTAGCCCCTAAAGCCAGCTTTTTTAACTCATTAGCTCTTTTTAATTTATCTCTGGGAATAATATACTTAGGTTCGAAATTATCTTCTATATCTACCCCTAAATCAGCCTTAGGCAAATCCCTAATATGCCCCATGGAAGCTTCAACTTGATATTTACTTCCCAAAAACTTAGACAGGGTCCGGGCTTTAGTAGGGCTTTCCACAATCACCAAATTCTGCATATGTTTTCTACTTTCAACTAATTCTATCCAACTTGTCAAGCTCCTTCATTAAATAGCCACAAAGATGGACATCTTTCAAGGCTAAGTTAAGAAAAAAAGTTCTCAGATAAGTAAGATATTACAGTTAGGGAGTAAGTTCAATCCTGTATTGTAAAGAATGGCTTTCAGTAACTTTACTAGATCCTATATATCCTGCTAAACATTCTAAATTCACAGGACCTTCATGGATACCCAGATCTTTATTTGGATTGATGTAAAGCCGGTTATAAACACTCCTATCTTTTAAATTAGTACCCCTAGCTGTAGCAAAACCTCCTGAAGAATTAAAGAAACCCTCGCCTTGTACTCTATGAAGATATCTCACCTGCCATCCATAAGAACCATCGGGGCACTCAGCTAGTTTCAGCCAATTACCAAAGACCAAGCCATTTAAAGCTTTCCCTCGAGATAAAGTTGCCTCAATAACAAGAGGTTCCCTACCAGCAACAGGAGTAGGATCTAACATTCCTCGTCTAATGTAATCTAAACCAGGAGCAGGGGTAGGAGCAGAAGTTTGAGCGACTACCGATTTTTCTGAAGCAGGAGTAGCTAATACTGGACTTAGTTTTGATTCAAAAAGAGGTAATGCAGCCAAAGTCAATAACGCTGCACCTCCTACTACAGCTATCCCCATAGCTACAGCTGTCCTAATTCCACAGCTACCTTTCTCTTGAGTTATCCAACGGGCACGGCCCCTTAACTGCCGAAGAGTGTTTTGAGTAATATTTAAAAAGTTTTCTTGTTTTCCTGTTTCACTCTCAACCATGCCTAGTATTTTAGCTTCTCCTTGTCTTAAAGTCAAACACTATAAGTTAAGTAATTGCTGGGAGGCTATGAACTCTCACTTTGTTCGAGTTCTTGTCTGGTGACAATAAACTTTTCTCCTTTAGGAAGTTTATTTTCTAAAATCATCACTGATAATCTTGCTTCCAAAGTATCCTGGATCAACCTTCTTAAGGGTCGGGCTCCCATGACTGCATCATAACCCTTCTCAGCCAGCTTGACTACCAGTTCATCAGCAAAATCTACCATATACCCTTGATCAGAAAGCTGTTTTTGTAAGGCTGATAACTTTAACCGGACAATCTTTTGTAAATCTAAAGGGATTAGGGGCTTAAACAACACCACTTCATCAAATCTATTAATCAGCTCAGGTTTAAAAATCTGCAATAACTCACTGCTCACTTTATCTTTTAGTTGTTCCAAGATTTGTCCGGATCTCAAACCTTGGGCAATAGTTAAACTGGCAGCGTTGGAGGTAGCCACAATAATAGTGTTGGTAAAATCAACCGTCCTGCCTGACCCAGAAGTTAACCTGCCATCCTCTAGAACCTGGAGAAAAACAGTCAGCACTTTATTATCTGCTTTTTCAAATTCATCCAGTAAAATTAAAGTATAAGGTTTTAGCCTGACACTTTCTGTTAAGATCCCTTCCTCCCCTGACTGGCCAATTAGCTTACTAACTGATTCTGGAGCTTGATACTCAGACATATCAAACCTTAAGAAATTGCCCTGCCTTTTAAAATATTCTTCAGATAAAACCTTAGCCAGTTCAGTCTTTCCCACTCCGGTGGGGCCGACAAATAAAAATGATCCGATTGGTCTGTTTTGTTCCCGCAGTGCAGTAGCTGCCCGGCGCAGCGTCTTGGCAATGGCTGCCACCGCTTCCTCCTGGTCAATAAACTTTTTATGAATGATTGTTTCTAAATTAAGCAGTTCCTGTTTTGTCTCAGCCTCTACCTCTCCTACTGGAATATTCACTTGAGTTTGAAAAACTTTATCCACCGTTGATTTAATTACCCAGCCATCTTCTGCCTGATTCTGGCATTGAAGGAAAATCTTTAGGGCTGAATCTGGCAGCACCCGGTCATGAATATATTGGGAAGTCACCTTAGCAATCTCCTTGATGGCTATTAAACTGGTCTGACTTTTATGTGATTCCTCTTCAATAGCTTTATTTTGTAAAATCTGGACTGTTTCTTGGGCGGAAGCAGGAGGCAGTTCCACTTTAGTAAATAACCTGGCAAAAGCCCCATTTTTTTCTAGGATTTTAGTAAAATTTTGTATTTCAGTGGAAGATAGAAATTGAAAGTTAGAAGACTCAATATAGGGTAAAAGCAGTGAATAAAGGTTAAATTCTGAAGAGACCTCGCCTATTCCTAAATCCTGGATTTCGTCAATATAGATCATGATATTGCCGCAGAATTTGACTTCCTCAAAGATATCACCAACTTTTTGAGCCAACTCTCCTTGAGTTTTGACTCCGGACAAAAGCCTTGTTAAATCCAACCTAACTAAACGTTTGGTAGCCAAAGAGGCTGGAGCATCTCCCAAGACAATCAGTTTGGCCAAGTATGCCACTAAAGTGCTCCTGCCTGACCCCGGCTCACCCACTATGACCACATTTCTTCCTGCCTCTAAAGACAAAATATTGACCACCTGGCTCACCACCTCTGCTCTACCCACAAAATCAGGGAGTTTTTCTTTGGCAGCCTGACGCGTCAGATCATCAGAGGCCATATCTAAATTAGGGGTTGGCACTCCCAACCACCCCCGGTTAATCCCTTTTAAGTGCTTAACATGGAAATCCTCATCCCAAACAGCTGCAAAATGATGGTACTGTTCTTTTCTCTTTAGAAAATCTAAAACAGACAAAAAATCTTCGGCAGTCAAACCCACCTTAGCCAGAGAGCCGCTGATATTAGGAATATTCGTTAAGGCAGCGACAAAAAAATGTTCCGGCTGAAGATAAGGCACCGCCAGTTTTTTACCCAGTTCTAAACAGCTTTGCAGGATCCCGCTGCCGGCAATACTCCCCCCAGAAAGTCCGGCTAAATCCTCAGGTTTTTTTTCTAGATATCGCAGCAGGTTTCTTACCTCTTTGGTTTTTAAAAGGTTTTTCCAATTAGCCTGGCCCTGATTTAACCTGCTGGTCTGCCAAATCTCATCTACACTTTTGATCTGCCAAACCTTTTTAGGAGGATGGGAAAATAAATGATAGATAAAAAGTAACAACCCCAAAAGCAAACTGCCTAAAGCTAAATATCTTAAGTCTCCTTTTAAAACTATTATCCAAAGAGGCAAGGTAAACCAAAAGAGTGTTAAAGTAAAGATAAGGATGCCCACTGACAAAAAGGCAAAAAGGCCTAAAAAAATTCTGGACAATCTAAAGAAAAAACTTAAAATCCTGCCTAAAAAAGAAGAGTCATGAAAGAGGGGCACCAGCAGCAACTTCCACATCAATCCCAAAGCTAAATCTTCTTCTAAATAAAGTATCAAGTTTTTAAAGCTTCGGATAAAGATAACCAGAGCTTGAGGGTACCAAAACTGAAGTAAGTTTAAAGGTATGGACAGGTAGTTCATCTCTATCTCACTCTCACTAAATTCCCTTTTTGATCCAGTTCTACAAAATGCTCAGCCCGGCCTTCTAAAAAGGCAGCACACTGATTATGGGGTAGATCATCTTCCAAAGTCCTGGGGCTTGAAACTACATCTGCCACCCACCCCGGCATCAAATCATTAGAAAGACACGGTCCAGAGGACAGATCCATTTCTCCTTCCTTCCCTTTACGGTAAACATCTTTGGCCCGTATCACCGCCTCAGTATCTTCAGCTGAAAGCTTTCTTTCCACAGGTTTAGATTGGCTGGTCATAAGGGTCAAAGTCACCGTAGCTCCAATGACTATTAAAACTAACATTACCAGCTTTAATTTACTCTCAACCATAGCTTTATCTTAGCAAACTTTGACATAAATTCCTCCCCCCAAATTCTTCACCAAACCATAGATCTCCATTTTGATTAAAGAAGCAGAAACAATTGACGCTTGAAGTTGCAACTCCCGGCAAAACTCATCAACATGTTTGTTCTCTGAAGCCAATGTCTCCAGTATCCGCCGCTCCACTTCATTTAATTTTAAACCGCTTTCCCCTTCACCTTTAACCCTTTTCCCTTTGCTTATCCCGAGCTCTTCCAAGATCTCCCCTGCTTCTGTCACCAGACTAGCTCCTTGTTTAATTAAGGAGGCCGGCCCAGAAGACAACTCTGAGGTGATAGGACCAGGGACAGCAAAAACTTCCCTGCCTTGTTCCAAAGCCAGTTTGGCAGTAATTAAGGACCCAGAATCCTGGGCCGCTTCAGTTACCAAAACTGCCAAAGACAGCCCCGAGATAATTCTGTTTCTGGTAGGGAAGTTTCCTGGCAAGGAAGGAGCGTCCGGGGGAAACTCACTAACCAGGGCTCCAAAGCCAGAAATAATCTGCTTTGCCAGTTGAGTATTTTCCGGAGGAAAAATTTTGAGCAGCCCTCCTCCCAAAACAGCCACGGTCCTACCTTCTTTTTTAATAGCTGTCTGGTGAGCCTGGGTATCTACTCCCCTGGCTAGCCCAGAAACAATAGTTACTCCAGCTTCTACTAACTCTGCAGTTAACTTCTCAGTCACCAGTCTGCCATAACCAGTCATCTTCCTGGTCCCCACCACTGCTACAGCCCTTTTGTCTTCAGGTTTAAAATCCCCCAGGTAATATAAAACTATTGGTGGACCATAAATTTCCTTTAAAAGATCGGGATAATTTTCATCAAAGAGAGTTGTCCATTTAATACCGGAGTTGGAAATTTGCTGGGCATAGTTTTCAGGGTCAAGATGCCTTCTGGTTTCTTCCAAAAGAGAAGCTGTATTTTTAGGAATCCCTAACTGTAAAAGTTCCTTTACTGAAGCTTCCCAAACTTTCTTAGGATCTTCAAAATAGTCCAGTAATGCCTTAAGCCTAATAGGCCCTAAACCATTAATTGAATGTAAAGCCAAAAGATAAGGAATATTATCTTTAACCATTTTTAAGTTGCCATCTTTTGCAATTAATCCTTAATATTTCGTCAAAGTCTGGAACAAGCGCACAACTGACAAAAGCTCTCTCTGTATCCCAAGGTAAAGGATCTCCGTCTACTTCAGCTACATCAACAAACTCACAACTTAGTGGCCGATAGAATCTACAGGTAAAACACCCGCGGTATCTTGCTAAATTTGCTTTCCTTATCAAACTCTCCCATTTCCTACAATCTTCAGCATAGAGCTCTCTCATCCTATCTGTTATCAAACTATCTGTTAAAACTTCTGTCATTTAATGTCTCTTTCCACCTTTCAGGTGGACGCACGAGGACTACAATTTCTTAATCATATCAATATCCCTATCTTGATACCCTAATTTTTTATATAAATCGTGGGTTTTAACATTAGGTAAAAATACCTCAACCCAAATATAGTCACAGTCTTTTCTCTTAAGATACTGCTCCACTTTAGACATTAGTTTAGTTCCTATACCCTGACCCCGAAAAGAATCATCCACATAAAGCTCTGTTACCCTGCCCATAATCCCCGGATGAGCATTAAGCAAACCTTCATCAGATTGTCCTTCTAAAACTCCAACCACAAAACCAACAACCTTATCACCAACCAAAGCAACATAAAATACCCCCTGTTTTTGAGCGACTTCCTTAACAGTTTTCTCTAAAACCTTTTCCCCAAATCCCGGAATTCTCTTTAACCTTTTTAAAGGATCAAGATTAACTAAATAATCCTGAAAATCCTCGAAAAATTTATAAACCTCTACTGCGTATTGTTGTTGATAAAATTCTATTTTGCAGTTCATCATATTCTCATTATTGCAACTATTATATCTACTCCCCTAAAGTTTTACCCGACTCTGTTCCTGAGTTGGTGGAGAGAGGGTTTTTATCTAAACTTTTAATATTTGTTTTATCATCATTAAAGTACCAGGTATAAATCTCTTTGGCTATGGGGGCAGCTATAGAGGATCCTTCCCCCCCTGCTTCTACTAAGACTGTTAAAGCAATCCTGGGGTTTTCTGCCGGAGCATAAGAAGTATACCAAGCATGGGTTTTACCCTCAGGATCACCAAACTCAGCTGTCCCAGTTTTACCCGCTGTAGGGATAGAAAAATTAAAAAAGGGCCAAGCTGTGCCTCCTAGTTTGGGGACCAGCTTCAACCCTTCCCCAACTATCTCTAAATCTTCTTTTTTAAATATATCTTTAACTATTGGCTCAAAGGAGAACTCCTTGATAGTGAACCCCTCAGGAGAAGTAATCTTACTAAGCAGATGGGGTTGAATTAAACTTCCCTTATCAGCAATAAAAGCTGTTTGAGTCAAAACCTGAAGCGGTGTGGTAAGTAAAAAACCCTGGCCAATAGCCAGATGTAAAGTATCACCGGGATACCATACCTCCCCAATGTTTTCTTGTTTCCATTCATTAGTGGGGATTAAACCCTCAGCTTCTTCCGGCAGATCTATCCTCAGCTTTCTGCCAAAGCCCAAACTTTTAGCTACTCTGCCTAATTCCTTCTCTCCCACATATTCTCCCACCCGGTAAAAAAAGATATCATTGGAACGCTGCAAGGCTTTGACTATATCCACCAACCCTTCGGTTTTACCATACTGGGTAAAATACCAATTGGCATATTTGTATGGACCAATACTCACTACTCCACTATCCTCAATTTTAGTCCGAGAGTTAATCTTACCTAAAGATAATCCTGCTAAAGCTGAGGTAATTTTAAAGGTTGATCCAGGAGGATAGGTGCCAGAGATAGCCCTGTTTAAAAAAGGCGCATTTTCATTATTAAAATAACCAGCAGCCTCTTCAATCCTTCGGGGATCAGTTAAAGTATTGGCATCATAGGAGGGTAAAGAGACTAGCGTTAAAACTTCACCACTTTGGGGATCCAAAGCTACAACTGCCCCACAACAGCTTTTAGCTTCTGAAACTCCTTTTTTTAGTGACTGGAAAGCCACTTTCTGCAGATCAATGTCCAAAGATAAATGGATATTCTTACCGGGAGTGGGCTCGATACGGCGGAGCAAGCGAAGTTTTTTACCTTGCGCATCCACTTCCACAATCTCTGCCCCATCGACTCCTTTTAATTGTGCCTCATAACTCTTTTCTATCCCGGCTCTACCCAACCGGTCTCCCAATCTATAGCTTGAGGAGCCTTTCATCTCTTCCTCAGAGATCTCTCCCGTATATCCCAAAACAGGGGCAGCAACTTCCCCATAAGGATAATAGCGGATATTATCAATTTCCAGCTCAGCAAATCGGGGATTGTCTTGAGCTTCCCACTTTAAGGCTTCATCGCGGCTGATGAACAAGTTCTTTCCCATTCTAAAGCCAGGGATGTTCTCGGCTAAAATTTTACCGTTACGGTCATAGATTACACCTCTGGAGGCATGGATAATTTTCATCTGCACCCGGTTGGAATCTGCCAGTTGCTGGTGATAATTTCCCAAAACCACCTGGAGTTGAAACAATCTTAAAAACAAACCAAAAAAAGCCGCCAAAACCAACACTGCCAAAACCAACAGTCTCCAAGAAGAGATCTCTGACTCCACAACCTCAGCTGCAGCCTGGGGCAGCAACATCTCCTCCCAACCTTCACCTGAGGTACCACTTTTTTTAAGATGATGCGTTGAACCATCTACCTTAATCAGTTCATCAGAAAAAGCTAGCCCTAGTTTTCTTTTTTTAGATCTCATTTATTTCCCTATCTTCAATCTTAAATCTCCCTTAGCAGTCAGTCTCTCTTCATAAAACAGCACTGACAGATAAATTGGTAAAATCAGCAGTGTTTCTATTATTAAAAGCCAAGGATTGAAACTGGAGTCAAACCACCAGCTTTCTATCAACCTTTCCAAGATCAACAGAATAAAGGCTATCGGCAACACTATCAACCAGGGAGAAGTAGGCTGAATTTTTTTAAAGACTGTCACCAAAGTTACTACCAAAAGATAGACCAAACTTAAGCTGCCTAAGGGTAAACCTAAAAGCAGAGAGAGCAACAAACCAAAGATAAAGGCCAGCCAAAAATTTTTCCTGTCATCTACTAAAAAACTTCTATTTATCAACACAAGCAAAACTAAACTGACAGGCCAAAGCGTAGCCTGAAGAAAAGTTAGAAATAATAAAACCAAAGTAACTGCCATCATATGTTTCTAATTACAAACAGCATATCCAACTCATGAATATCATAAATTGGTTCCACTTTAGCCTGTTTAAAAACTTCATTCTCTCTTTGAAACACTTCAGTTACCTTACCCACAATCAAACCTTTAGGAAATTTTCCTTCAGTTCCTTCAGAATAGACCAGATCACCTGCCTCCACTGTTTCCTGATGCAGGATCTTATCCATTAAAATCTCTGATCCAAATTGGCCCTGGAGGATCCCCTTAGCCTTTCCCTGGCTGTTTTGGGAATAAACGGCAATTTTAGAATCCGGATCAGAAAGTAACATCACCTCTGAAGTTTTAGGGCTTACTTGTTTAATCTGTCCAATGAGGCTGTCTTTAAAAACAACTGTCTGCCCTACTCCCACTCCATCTTCTAGCCCCCTGTCTAAAGTTACAAATCTGCCTGTTCCAATTGGCCTGGATGGTAAAAGGTCATAAGTTTTAGGGTTTAATTTACTGTATTGTTCCAACAAAGATTCATTTTCAGCCAGTTTCTTTCTCAGATTGGCATTTTCCACCAAAAGATCCCCCAACTGTCTTTTTAAAGCTTTATTTTCTAAAGAAGCACGTCTGACCATAGCCACAAACTCAAACTGTCTGCTTAAAGAAGTCCCTGATTTATAAAAACCATACTGGATAGGAATAGTTAAACTTTGAAGTAGAGATTTAGGAAAATTGAGCATTCCTAGCTGATCAAATAAAAATATAAAAACTGAGGTCAAGCTTAAAAAGATAAACAGCTTAAAGTCAGGCAACACTTTCATCAAGCTATTTATACCATTTAAGTAACCTCTTGACAAAGGCTCCTCTTTAAATTAACGTCATACTATCTGTCCCCTAGTCTATGGCAGAAAGAAACTTCGGCGAGTTAATTAGTAATAATCAGTCAGACGGAAAATTAGTTTGTGTTGGCTATGATCCTGATCTTGATAAACTTCCTCCTTACATGTTTACCCATGTCCGAGGAACACTTCCCGATCTTCCTCATCAATTAGATTATTCGGCACGATCTCAACGAACTTGTGTTTTTCATGATTTTCTTCGACCAATCATAGATGCCACTCATCCGTATGTTTGTACTATTAAACCCAATATAGCTTTTTATGAGCACAGTGAAGAAGGAGAGAGCACCCTAAATAGTATTATCTTGTACACCAATAAAGAATATCCCCATATTCCAATTATTGGGGATGTTAAAAGAGCAGATATCGGAAATACAAACAAAGGATACGCGGAAATGGCCTTTGATCGATATGGTTTCGATGCTATTACCGTTAATCCTTATTTTGGCCATGATACTTATGATCCGTTCTTAAGATATCCAGGCAAGGGACTTATCGTGCTTTGTAAGACCACTAATCCCGGAGCTGCCTTGTATCAAGATGCTCCTGTGGATTTTTATCAGTATCAAAGAGAACAGATACTAAAAGGGTCCCCGATGACAGATGACGAAATGGATCTTGCTCAAGTCGCTGCAAAGCAACATTATTCAGACACTCTTTTAGAAGCGTTGGATAAAGAATCAAAGTTAACTGAAAAACAAAGACGCTTTTTAGAAAAACATCGACCCAGTAACCGCCTTCTACCAATATACCAAATAGTTGCTTTAAGAACTGCTACTTTAGCAGCAAAACATCCCGATACCACCTTCGGGCTGGTAGTAGGAGCGACACACCCAAAAGCTTTTAAACCTGTCAGACTACTTGCTCCCAATCTGTTATTTTTGATTCCAGGAATTGGCAAGCAAGGCGGGGATTTGGAATCTACATTGAAGTTTGCAGGTGACAATATTGTTATCAACAGTTCCAGTGGAATTATATTTGCTTCAAGTGGCCCAGATTTCGCTGAAGCAGCAAAGAGAGAAGTTATTAAATTAGATAATCAAATCAGACACTTAAAGCAAGCAGCATAAATATGGCTAACACTGAAAGAGTCAAAGAAATTTTTGCACAAACCGGAACTATACTTACTGATGATCATTTTCTCTACAAATCCGGACTTCATGGCTCTGAATATGTCAATAAAGACGCCGTTATGCCTCAAACTCTTCGAGCTTTTGAACTTTGTCAAATGATAGCTGAAATGTACATTGATCGTGATATCCAGACTGTAGTTGGACCAGCATCAGGAGGTATAACACTAGCTTGGGGAACAGCCTTAGCCTTAAGTCAAATGACAGGAAGAGAAGTTGTGGGTGTATTTGCGGAAAAAGGATCCGATGACTCATTCTTCTTTGCCCGAGGTCATGATAAATTAATTCATGGGACCCGAGTATTAGCAACTGAAGACGTGCTAACCACTGGAAGCTCTGTCAAAAGCGTTTTGCAAGCCTTACAACCATTAGAAGTAGACCTTGTCAGCTTAGCTGTACTATGCAACCGAGGAAAAGTTAAGCCTGAAGACATTGGGTTCGGCTTAAGAAAGATTAATGCTTTATTGGAAATCTCTATGTCCACCTGGAAACCGGAAGAGTGCCCAATGTGTCAAGCAGGCATTCCCATCAACAAAAATATAGGACATGGGAAAAACCTTCCTACTTCCTAACCTTAATTTAAATCTTATTCTGCCTATGGAGTTCCATTTTTACTTATGTACAAAGAAGTTGTTGGACCGGCTTTAGATTTTTTAGATAGACATGGAATATTAGATTCTGAAGATGCTCATAATCTAGTAAAAAGCGGGCTTCATGTAGCTGAATCTCATCCCTTAACTTTAGCACTTCTAGAAAGATTTTTTGCTTATCGAGGAATACGTTTTACTGACCCCAGACTAAAAGTTTGTGTAGGTGGACTGGAACTGGAAAGTCCGGTAATGGTAGGGGCAGGATGGGACAAAGAAGGTAAGTGTGTTCGAGGTCTCTGGCAGTTAGGAGCCTCTACTGTTACTGTTGGTACCGTTCCTGAACACCCTCAGTATGGAAATCCTAGGAAAAGACAGTTCATTTTGGCTCCGGGGGTGGCTTTAAACAGATTGGGTTTTAACAGCCCGGGGATGATGGCAGTTGATAGAAACTTGGAAAGATACCAGGGTAGTGGAATCCCAATTGGGGTAAGTTTAGGAAAGAATAAGGATGTCCCGGTAGAAGATACTTCCCGAGCTCATGCTGTAGTAGCAAAACAACTTTACCATCATGCCGCTTATTTTGAAATAAATGTCTCCTCTCCTAATACCCCGGGACTCCGGCAACTTCAAAATAAAGGCCCTTTAACTGATATTGTCCAAGCGGTAAATCAGACTATGGATGAAATGGGTGGAAGAAAACCACTGGCCATTAAAGTTGTTCCGGACTTAACATTCCAGGCGGTGGATGATGTCATCCAAGTGGCCATAGATAACCACGTACCAATTATTATCGCTGCCAACACTACAGTTAACACAGATATTAAAGCAAAATATGGTGAAAGGTGGAGGTCTGAGGCTGGAGGGTTATCCGGAGATGACCCAGACTTCCGTAGGATGTCTGACAGGATAATTGCTCATATTTTTAGACAAGCAGGTCAACAACTGGACATTATAGGGGTAGGAGGGATAAAAGATGATTGGACAGCCATGGAAAAAATTATGGTTGGAGCTAAAGCTGTACAAGTTGTGACTGGTTTAAGAGGGGAAGGTTTATCCTTACCAGGAAGCATTACTAGGGGCCTAGTTAATTGGATCAATCTAAGGAGAGATGTAAAAACTATTAACGACTTTGTTGGTGTTTCTGCTAATCATCCAACCTTAATGCCTTAAACTATGCTGTTTTGTTCAACCCCCGAGGTTTGGATAAAAAGCTTGGCTGAACAATCTCTAAGATTTCTTCAAATCTTTCAATATAATAATCCGCTCCAGCCTGAAATAGTTGTTCTCTTACTGAACGCCGGGAAAAACCATAAAGAGCACCAACAGTTGTTCTGATTCCAGCTCTCTTCGCACATAAAATATCCCCGACAGTATCTCCCGACATACAGGCTCCAAAGGGATTAACTCCCAAAATTGCTAAACCTTTTTTTACTGGTTCTGGTTCGGGTTTATGTTCAATTACATCTTCCTGAGCCACGATGGCATTAAAATATCCCGTGATACCAAGATTATCCATAATCTCCATTAAAGAGAGTCTATCCCGGGAAGTAACTAACCCCAACTTTATCCCCTTAGACCTTAACTTTTCTAAAGTTTCTCCCACCTTGGGATAAAGTTGAACTAGATGTAAACTGGACCTACCCACTTTATTGTGATAACGGGATAGATTCAGAATAAACCCTGGGTCTGCTTCCGGATATAATCTTCGATAACACTCCTCTAAAGGAGGCCCAAAAAAAGCATCTATTTCCTCCTGTGTCAAAACACGTTGAGAGTCATAGAAGCTCACCGTGGTAAGCAAAGAGTGAATTATTTGCTGCTCGGTATTAGCAACAGTACCATCATGGTCTAAAAGTAAAGCTTCAGTCTCTTGCCCCAACATAAGCGCCAGTATAACATAAGATTCCTTCTACCTTAAACCTCCCGTAACCTTAACCTTGGAAAGAAGATCTAAATCTTCCAAAACTCTGCCGCAACCCCTGACAACTGTAGTTAAAGGATCATCAGCGATCCACACCGGCATCTTGGTTTCTTCAGCAATCTTTTTATCCAAACCTCGAAGCAATGCCCCCCCTCCAGTGATCACCACCCCTCTTTCTAAAACATCACCTACCAGCTCTGGAGGAGTTTCTTCCAACACCTCACCAATAGTCCCGATGATCTGATTAATGGTCCCTGATATGGCTTCCCTAATCTCTTTAGAGGAGATCTTTAAAGATTTAGGCAGGCCGGTAGCCAAATCCCTGCCTCTAACTACTGTCTCTTTTTCCTCCTTTAAAGGCACTGCTGAACCAATTTCAATTTTTATATTTTCGGCAGTCTTCTCTCCGATTAACAGCCCATACCTCATCTTTAAATAATTGATAATATCCTGATCCATCTCATCTCCAGCTACCCGCAGGGACCTACTCGTCACCATACCGCCTAAGGAAATGACCGCTATCTCAGTTGTCCCCCCGCCAATATCCACAATCATATTCCCCTCGGGCTCTTCAATAGACAGCCCTGCTCCAATAGCATCAGCCATTGGTTCTTCTATTAAATATGCCTGCCTAGCCCCGGCTACCAAAGCCACATCTTGAACTGCCCTTCTTTCTACCTCCGTCACCCCCGAGGGGATGCCAATAACTACCCTGGGCCGGGAAATTTTGGGAACTTTCCATCTGGAAGAGGGGTTTTGATGAACTTTGTGAATAAAATGACGTAGCATCGCTTCCGTAGTATCAAAATCAGAGATCACCCCATCTCTTAAGGGTCTCACTGCTTCAATAGCTTGGGGAGTTCTACCCAGCATCCTTTTAGCCTCAGAACCAATAGCTAAAACCTGTTTACTTTTTCTGTGGATAGCTACCACTGAAGGCTCACGGATAACAATACCTTTATTTTTAACTAACACCAGGGTGTTAACAGTCCCTAAATCTATGCCAATATCGTGGGAAAAAAGTTGCCAAAATTTATCAAACATCACGGAGAGTGTAGCATAAGGGCTTTGCAAGAACAATCTTTTTTGGTAGGATTGAGTTCAAACGATAATATGACTCAAACCATTATCAAATTTTCCTTCTATGCCCTGTTTCTGATTACACCCCTGGTGTGGTTTCCCTTAAACTATGAACTGTTTGAATATAACAAAATGATCTTTGTCTACTTTTTAACCCTGGTTATCACCACTGCCTGGATTATCCGCATAATCCAAAATAAACAGTTAATACTAAAAAGGACTCCTTTAGATATACCCATACTCTTTTTTTTAGGAGCCAACATTCTTTCCACTATTTTTTCCATTGATCCCCATACTTCCTGGTGGGGATATTACACCCGCTCCAATGGGGGACTTATATCTATTATCTCTTATACTCTTTTGTACTATGCCTTAGTTTCTAACTTTAAAACTCAAGAAGGAATTAAGTTTTTAAAAGCAGCTGTAGTTGGTGGTCTGATAGTAGCTTTATATGCTATCCCGGAGCATTTTGGAGTTTCCCCCTCCTGTATTTTTTTAACAGGTAATTTTGATGCTGCCTGCTGGATCCAAAATGTCCAAGCCCGGGTTTTTGCCACCTTAGGCCAAACCAATTGGTTGGCAGCTTATCTGGCCATGCTCATCTTCCCGGCTATTTATTTTGTCCTTAAAGCCCCCGATAAATTAACTGCTATCCGCTACTTGCTCTATGCCGTCATTATCTACATGGCCTTCACCTTTACCTATTCCCGAGGTGGAACGCTGGGATTTTTAGGGGGGTTGAGTGTTTTTATCTTTTTTCAAATACCCATCTTTAAAGATAATTTAACTAAAATTATCCACTCTTTATTTAAAAAGGTCCCGGTAAATCAATTATCACCTAAGACCTCTGCCAAAAACGCCAAGCTTTTTGGAGCGATTTTGGTTAGCTTATTTTTGATCAATTTAATCTTTGGCTCTACTTTGACCAGGTTCAAACTTTTTCTGGATTCCTCCCAACCTACTACCTTTTTAGCCTCCCTGGGCAGTCAGTTAGAAGCCGGGGGCAGTGAGTCAGGACAGATCAGGCTGGTGGTCTGGAAAGGGGCTATAGAAATTTTTAAACACTACCCCATCTTTGGTTCAGGAGTAGAAACCTTTGCCTATTCTTACTATAACTTCAGGCCCATGGAACATAACTACTTATCAGAGTGGGACTTTTTATATAACAAAGCCCACAATGAATTTGTCAATTATTTAGCCACTACAGGAATAGTAGGGTTTGGCACTTACATGTTTTTAATTCTAGCCTTTATCTTTTGGAGTATTAAGTATTATGTATTAAGCAGTAAGCAAAAAACCCTTGATACCAACCACATACTACTAATTACTAGCTTGCTGGCAAGCTATATCTCCTACCATATCCAAAACTTTTTTGGCTTTTCGGTAGTCATCATTGCGGTCTTTTTTTATCTGTTTCCGGCCTTAGCCTTTTTAATCTCGGAAAACACTAAACCTTTATCCCTCCCCAGGTTAAACAAAATAGCTGGTTGGACACTCTACCGCCGCTCCCTTTACTCTAAAGCTTTACAGGTATTAGTTTTACTTGTCTCCTCGATGATACTCGTTAACCTTCTAAAATATTATCTGGCTGATATAGCTTATGCCAAAGGGGGGAAAGCCAATGATCAGGGAGAGGTTGGCAAGGCCTACAACTTCCTGTCAGAAGCAGCCGGTCTCAACCCCAGGGAGCCTCAATACCGCAGTGATTTAGGCTACGCTGCTGCCGCTGCAGCCGTAGCTTTAGAGAATAAAGATGCCACCCTCTCCGCTGAGCTGAAAAAAGAAGCAATTACCGAGACAGAGAGAATTTTAGCGGAAAGCCCCCGCAATGTTTCCTTTTACCGGGCGGCTATAAGAACCTATTATCTACTGTCAGATTTAGATGAAAAATATATCCCCAAAACTTTAGAACTGATGGACAAGACTGCCGCCATGGCTCCCACCGATCCTAAACTGCCCTACCATAAATCAGTAATCCTGGATGATTTAGGAAAACAATATGAAGCAGTGGAACTTCTCAACAAGACTTTGCAGATGAAGCCGGATTACCGGGATGCCAGAATTACTTTAGCTAAATTATATTCCAGACAAGGGAAAAAGGACCAGGCCATAGCCCAATTGGAAATAATTTTAAAAATTAATCCTCAGGATCAAGAAGTTTTAGAAGCTTTAGAGCAGTGGAAAGGGAAATAATGGATGAAACGCCTGGGACAAATACTGGAGGAGCGAAACCCTAACAGGCCTAAAAATCTCTCCCAAGAATTTCAAGTTTACGGAGTTTTCTTAGCTGACACTTTAGGAGATCCCGAACACTACTCTCTCTATATTAAGTTAGCCAAAGAGTATGAAAGAAGTCTTTTAGAAGAGGCTTTAAACTATACCAAAGGTTACACTAGTGCCAAATCCAAAGCCAGGGTTTTTATGTGGAAGTTACAACAACTTAAAAATGACAAGAAGACATGAGTAAACAATGTGTTGTCTGTCAAGATTCACATAACAAAGTTATTTTCAAAGAATTTGATATTGATATTTTAAAATGCCAAAGCTGCGGACATGTTTTTTCTTCATATCAACTTGACCAAAATTACGACGGATATTTCCCTGATCAGATAAAGTCAGAAGAGCAATATTGGTGGAATGAGGCTCATGAAAAGATATACACTGATTTTTGTAATAGGTATTTAAAAGGGAAAAATGGTAGGTTACTGGACGTAGGTTGCGGTTTAGGATTTTTTGTCAAAAAGATCTCCTCCTATTCCGGTTGGCAAACTGTAGGTTATGAGATATCTCCCTCAGCAGTGAAATTTGCCCGGAACAAATTAAAGCTAAAGAATGTCTATTTAGGAAAGGTTGAGCAGTCTAATTTGCCTAAAAATTACTTTGATATTATTACCTTGTGGGATGTCATTGAGCACATCCCCAACCCCCATCCTCTGATTTCTTATCTTCATTCCGTTTTAAAAAAAGATGGGTTGCTTTTTATTCACACCCCCAATATTTTAAACCAGCTGCCCAAAGCCAGATTAAAAAAATTAATCAAGGGAACAAAGAAAGGAGTCTATTATTTAGAATCAAAAGACCATGTAAATATTTATTCCCCTCAAACCATTAAAAAAGTCCTCCAACGGAATGGCTTCAACAGAATAGAGTTTGTCCACTTCCATCCCATCCAAAGCATGGCTGGCTCTAAAAACCCATTTTCCAAGTTAGCCAAAAATTGGTTTTTCTATTTTACCAGGATGGTGGATAATCTCACTTTAGGCCAGGTAAATGTGGATAATTTATTTGTAATTGCTAAAAAATAATCAAATTGGCAAATTCAAGATCAAAATGATAAAATCTAGGCATGCAAGTGGTTAAAGCACCTGATTTAAAATTAAGAATTAAGACAAAACCTATCAAAAAGGTCACTCCTGAGCTTTTAAAAACAGCAGCAGAGATGGTTAAACTGACAGAAAGCTTTAAGGATCCAGAAGGGGTAGGGCTGGCTTCTACTCAAGTAGGCAGAGATGAAAAATTTTTTATAGCTAAATCGGGTAAAAAATTTATTATCTGTTTTAATCCTCACATTTTATCCTATTCCCCTAAGAAAAAAACTTATTTTGAAGGATGTTTATCCATTCCTAATATCTGGGGAGAAACTGAAAGATCTACTTTTATTACTGTAAAGTATGAAGATGAGAAGGGGAAAAAAATTACTAAAAAGCTTCAGGGAACTGATGCCTGGATCTTTCAACATGAGATGGATCATTTAAATGGAACTTTATTTATAGATCACGTTTTAAAGCAAAAAGGTAAAATCTATAAAACAGTTGGTAAGGACAAAGCCGGATCTGACATCTTTGAACCGGTAAAATTACTTTAGCCACGCAAGGCTGGTCCTTGCGAAGCTAGATATATAAATATATGAAAACAGACCCAAATATTATTCCCCTTGTTTTCTTTGGAACCCCTTCTTTGGTGGTTCCCATTTTGCAAAAGCTAACTGAGCATTTCCAGGTACAAGGAGTAGTGACTGCTCCTGATAAACCAGTAGGCAGAAAACAAATTCTCACTTCATCCCCAGTGGCTGAGACAGCCCAAAAGTATGGCATCCCAGTTTTAAAACCTGAAAAACTGGATGAAGAATTTATCAAAAACCATCTGCCCTTTTTAAATGCTGATCTTTATATAGTAGCTGCCTATGGTAAAATTTTACCTCAACAATTATTCAATATCCCCAGACTGGGAGCTTTAAATGTCCATCCCTCCCTTTTACCTAAATATAGAGGGTCTTCTCCTATCCCAGCTGCTATTTTAAATGGTGATAAAGTCTCTGGTATCACCATTATTAAGATGGATGCCAAAATGGACCATGGACCGATACTTTATACAAAAGAGATAAGGATGTCAGATCAAGATACTTTTGATTCTTTGAGTATAAAAATGTTTGAGGAAGCAGCTGAAATTTTAATCGAGGTTATACCCCAATATATTAAAGGAAAGCTCACTTTAAAAGAACAAAACCATCAGGCTGCTACTTTTACCAAACTTATTACTAAAAAGGATGGGTTTTTTGAAATTACTAATCCTCCATCTTTAGATAAATTAGACAGAATGATCAGAGCTTATTATCCCTGGCCTACAGCCTGGACTAGATGGAATAACAAAGTGGTTAAATTTTTACCAGAAGGGCTTGTCCAAATGGAAGGCAAAAAACCAGTAAAATTAGAAGAGTTTTTAAGAGGTTATCCAAATTTCCCTCTAAAAGAGCTTTAGGCTAACAGCTCTGGTTGAGGCTGAAAAATCCTTTGAACTTCCTCCCACTCCTTAAACTTAGTTTGATAAGCTTTTCTCACTGCATAAACAACTCTTTTAAGATATTTCTTTCCCCCCTTCATGCCCTCAATAAACTCAGCCCAAAGCTCTTCTGGGGTTTTAATTTCTCGAGGGTAGCCACGATTATTGGAGGAAGCATCAATTTCATCAGCCATCTTAATAATTTGTCCTTCCTGGGTAATTTCCTTTACTGAAATAGTCTTTGGATAACCATTCCCTAAACAATCTTTGTGGTGTTGTCTAACAGCATCAATAACCTGCCTCTTAAAATTTAAGGCCTGCAACACTGCTCCGCTTACTGTCGGATGGCGGTCCATAACATTCCATTCCTCTTCTGTTAACTTCCCCTTCTTTTTGACAATCTCCTCAGGAACACCATCTTTGCCAATATCATGCAGCAACCCAGCCAAACGGACATTTTCTAAAGCCTCTCCTGTATATCCTAAAACCTCGGCAAGACCTCCGGCAATCGCTTCAACTCTCCTTTGATGAAAAACACTAATTACATCCCGGATAGCTTGAGTCTGTAATAAAATCTCCGCCATATCCCCCCAGGACAACTCCCATCCCTCTTGCCTTAATCTTTGAATATATTCCACTGACCTAGGGAGCAAGGGCATAAAAGCTACCGCCGGGCTAAAGTTTGGTGAGAGCTCATCCTTTGGGGTGGGCTCTTTATTTTCTACTTTCCGGGGAGGGGTCAACTCAGCTAAATCAGCCCTAATTTTTCTCCCCCCAGGAAGAGTTATAATAAAAAATTTTGTCTCATCCATAGGGGATACTATATTTTTTAAATGATGCCACTGCATGGGGAAATATTTAATGTCTTTAATGGGTGCTTCTGTCATGGATTTAAGATATGAGCCCGATGGCTCATAGATATATATCCATTGTTAGAAAACAAAGAAATAAACAAATAATAGAAAGGTAAGAAAATGGTAAGAAATTTACTTAGGCTCAAGCTGCTGGAGAAAATTGTTCAGCTAATAAATCCCGACCCTTGTCAGAGGCAGCTTTAACCATTCTAAGACATTTGGTACAAAGTTTAATACCCCTATAGGTATGTAAATTAGGTCTTTGGGTTCTTTTGTGAATCTGAGCACGCAAGGCCCAGGTACCACCGGCACCTGAAGATCCCTTTTTATGCCTGGACCAGGCAACTTTTTTCATTCCCTTTTGACACAGACTACAAATTAACATATCGTTGTTAAGTTTACCATTTATGGAAAGCTCTTGCAACGGCCTTAAATAAAACCTTAAGTTTTGCACAAAATTAGATCTTGTAATAAAATACACTTATGGCTTATCAAGAAAGACCAGCAGAAGAAATTGTGGCTCAATTTAAAGTTGCTTTAGATAAACTAGAGCAGGATAGAGCTGCTGTCAGTGGTGAGGCGGAAATTCATCCCCGAGAAATAATCTACCAAAATTATGATCAGATTATAAGAGGAGCCTTAAGACTTGCTTTCCAGGCAGAACACCGTCTACAAAGAGTGGCTCCTAAAATTGAAGAAGGAGTTGTCTTGGCTTTAGCTGGGGCAATTTTTATGACTGCCAACGCCCTGGAAAGCCAGGCAAGGTATAGTGTAACTGCTACTCACCCCAAAAATAGGCTGTTAGATAGGGCTTTAAAACAACTGGGAAAATTAGAGCGATATCTCCCTAGTTTGGATGAGATCAACCATACCCTTCATGGACCAATTATTTGGCAGGCAGAAATTGCCAGGGCCAAAGCCATAACTTATGAAAGAAGACCCGCCAGCAGAAAGCCTAACTTAGAGCAAGCAACTAACTATTACCAAAAAGCTATTGATATTGCCGAAAGAAAGATTACCCAAACTCTTTTTCACCCCAATCAGGAACTGCTCATGGAAGCATTAAGTGTTGGTGGTGTAGCCAGAGTAGAACTGGCTCAGATCAATGATTTACTACTGCATGACTTTGGGGAGGAGATTTTAAGAGAAAGGTTGGGTATAAGTAAATCCCAAAAGGAAGGGGGCATAGCTACAATGGAAGGAGAAAAAGCTAGAATGGAGGAGGAGATTAGAAAACTTTTTATTGATGGCAGGGATCTTGTCTGGCAAACCCTGGAAGTTCCCAATTATGACCGTTTGGAAACTATTGAGGGACGAACTTTTAATTATTTAAAAGGTCACAGTAAAAGTGAAGCTGAATTGATAACAGATCCTGAGTTTCTGACTACCATGGAACACTTAAAAAAATTGTCCCAACAAAGTCAATTAGTCAAAGAGAGAATGAAGAAGCGTTTAGCCCAAGGCTTAATCCCTCCCCAATTTACTCCTTGGTTTGAAAGTTAGCCTCACAAGGCCTGGCCTTTAAGGGGTGTCCCTAGAAGCCCAAGTAAGATCAAGCAAGAAGTTGGTCTTTTGTGCCTAAAAAGCCAGGTTAAAAGAGCTTACTCCTTCTGAAGATACTTACCGGTGGTAACTTGGATATCTGCTTCTATCTCCCCTGTCCTGGTCCAGACCTTGGTAAAAGTTTTTTGAAGCTCTTCTAAAACTTCATCTTGAATATCTTGGGACACCCTATTTGAAAAAATTACCACTGCCTCAGTCACTTTCTCTTCAGTATTACCCACCTCAAACTTTACAAACCCCAGCTTTTGTAAAAGCTCTTTCACTCCAACTGCCTGACCTGGTATCCCGGTACCATTTAAAACTTCTACCTTCAGATCTTCCTTACTAACTTCTATCAAAGGTGTAGGAGTAACAGTAAAAAAAGGAGTCGGTGAAAAAACTGCCGCAGGTGCAGCTGTTTTTTTCGCAGAGGATTTAAGGAAATTCTCCCTTAAGGTAACTCCTAAAATTCCGGCTAAAATTAAAGTGATGACTAAGGTTACCCACCAAATTATTTTAGAGGTACTTCCCTTTTTAGCTT
Organism: Candidatus Daviesbacteria bacterium GW2011_GWA1_41_61; assembly: GCA_000997385.1. Lineage (GTDB taxonomy): Bacteria > Patescibacteriota > Microgenomatia > Daviesbacterales > UBA10151 > GWC1-40-9. The sequence goes on along the minus strand of LCBT01000003.1, from coordinate 11,376 downwards.
CAATCTGAGCGATCTTTTCACCGGCTGCTTCTTCTTTAGTTTCAGTCTGAGCGAGCAGATTATTAAAATCCGGAGGAGTTAAAAAATTATTACTTTTGAGAAGATCAGGTTTTTGCAGAATCCTTGGTGGATCTAAGGTTTCACCCAGTTGACCCCAGATTAAAGAAGGAACTACCGCCGCGATTTCCCATCCCAACTTCTCCAAAGCACCAATCACCGTCTGATAAAGCTCTTTATTGGTAGCTGCCAACACGATACCGCTATCTGCGGAAAAATATATCTTGGCTACTTTTTCAGAATCAAAAGGGATCTCGTTTAAGAAGCTCTCAACAGAAGAAGCGGTATTTCTATCATCGGAAGATAAAGTTTTGCTAAATAAAACCTCTTCTGATAAAACAATTAAGGCTTTCTGTTTACCCAGCTTAGCCCCGCTAATCCAGGCAGTCAACTGATCTGTAAAAGCTGTCTGGTCCTGAATCTCTAAATTCTCTACCAGCCGGGGAGGAAAATCCCATTTTATAAAACCATCTGATAGCTTGTCACTATAAATTAGCAGTGACTTATCTTTAAGGTAAAAAATGGTTTTTAAGGAGTCAAAAGAAAACATGGTAAATTTTTTTGAACAAAGCGAGAAAAGAACTATGTTTATTGTAACATGCTAGGTGAAGACGGTGAAATGCTAAACTATCTGGAAGCGCTGATCGTGGCTGTACCGTCGGTATAGCAGGCTTTGATAGTAACAATTCCATTAGAATCTCTGACTACAGAGTAGCCTGTTTTGGCAGCATTGGCTGTCCCATTGGGGTCAATGGGCATATCCTTTAAATAAGTAGCTAAATTTTGGCTTCCGGTCAGTAAATTGGCGCAAGCAGCAGTGGCAAAATTACACTTGGTATTACTAATCCCGCAGGCGCTACCATCAGTTCCAAGTTGTGCCTCTGTCCCAGCTGCCGGGAAGTTAGAAGGATAAGTTCCTTTATTATCAACAATTGATTGGTGAACGGCTGTTAAAATACTGTCCACATCAGTAGATCTTCTGGCATCCTTGGCATCCTTTAACCTTTGGGCTGGGTTTAAAGCTACAAAGACTGAAACTGCTAAGATAGTTATAATAGTTAAAGCTATCAGAAGTTCAATCAAAGTAAAGCCTGGGGAAGTTTTTTTAGTTTGGGCAGTCATATTTTTTACTCTATATCAAGTATCATCATAATTTTTTACCTCTGTCAATACCCATTTTTTAATTAATCTCTTTCCAGCTATTTAAGGTAATGCCAGTAGGATTTCTGGTAAAAATTATTCTCACCTGCCTTTGATAATCAAGAGACTGGGAAGTCACAGTTAAATCCCAGTTGACCGGCCCTCCCAAGCCACTGTTAACACTGATCAGACACGTCCCCTCTGGCCTGGTAATAGTTGCCCCATTGGCATTGTAATTTTGATCAGCCCGAACTTTCAGCATTACATCCTCCACACACCCTTCCACCAAACTTAAGTTATCTTCCCCTTTAAATAGAGCTAGACCAGATTGAGCCTCACCAATAGACAGTAAAGAAACTGTCAAGGCAATAGATACCACTACCGAAGCTAAAATTAAGACCGTTGATAAAGCAGCAAAACCTCTCTTCATCTAGTTGCTCCTAATTTCTACACTGCCTTCCACAGTGATAGGCGGGACATTATATTCCTGCCTCAAACCAGTATAGTTATCTTCCATAGTAAAAATAAACTGAATATGTTTAGTCTTATTATCAGCTGAGGTATAGTTAGTAAAGGTTAAACTGGTCATATTTGTGTCACTGGAGTTTAAGTTAACCGCCCCTCCCCCTCCCTGGCTGATCCTGATTTTGCCAGCCAAAAAATCAATTACCGTTGGGTTTAAAGAAGCTTCTGATTTAGCTAAAGAGATACTACTTGAAGTAACGTTATTTATTCCGGTGGCATTCCTAATCTCATATTTGATCCTTTCCGAGACAACTCTGGCTTGAGAAAAAACTTCCTGCTCTGCTGCAGATTTAACTCCTGTGCCAATAATATTCCAGGCAAAAGGAATAAGGGCCGTTGATACTATAGCCATAATAGCTACATATAAAATCAGCTCAATTAGTGTAAAACCTTGTGCAGTTCTCATATTTTGTAGATCTAGCTATGGAATTGCAACATTAGTAGAAATTTGGAACTCGCTGATGGTTATTTTTTCTTTTGCATATACGTGAATAAAGAATGTTGAAAATAATGCTGTAATGATAGTAGCGGTAATGACGAGAGCTACTAATATAAATGCATTTCTCGACTTAGGATAACTTGTCTTAATCTTTCTTCTCTTCATAGTAACGATATTTACATAAACAGTATATTATAAAATAATTCACACAAGAAGTAGTGTAACTGCGATTTTAGTATCCTCATGGATTTCTCCAATAGCCGAAATAAAATGGACTAGTAGTAGCCTGGACTAGATTGGTTTCCAATGCTGTCCCATCGGCGTAAGTCGGATCAGTCCAAGTAAAGAAGGTACCTGTACTATCCATTTCTAATCTCTTGGCAAATAAATCATTTACGGAATTTGACACCAAAAACATTAATTTATCTTTATTCTTAGGATCCATCTGTATGTCATACCATCTCGGTGTTCCCAACAAGGGGGTAGGAGTAAACCATGGAGTAGTATCTGTCCCCTGCCTGACAAAGGAGCTACCATTCCACACAAATCCATGAATTCTTTGTGATTGAGTACTACTATTAGCAAATACCACAATTCCGCGAGTAGTTGACCCATTAATCAACCATCCGGTTGCAACTAAACTTGATCCTGCAACAGGAGTTAAGGCAGTGGTATCAAGATCATTTGATCCATTCCATGGAGCACTACCAGACCAGCGAGCTGCTTGTAAATCTGATCCTCCATCACCAATTGAGGCAAAAAGAATGTCGTCCGTGTTTGGATTTGATGATATATCCAGTGAAGTAGCATCGTTTACCATACCATTAATAGCAGTTCTACTTACGTTCCATATACATGATGGAGGCGCACCTCCATCACATTTGTTATAAAATGCACCATTTCCGCTTCCAGACCCTCCTGAACCCCAAACTACCATTAGATTTCCTGAAGACGACTCAAAATCAATATCAAAGGAGTCTCCATTAGGTATTGTTGGAGATGAGTTACAATTCCCTCGACACTCAAGTGTGGTTTCCAATGCTGTTGTCCTTTGTGTCCAACTTGTTCCATCCCAAATTGCTGCTTGTAAATCCCTGCCCATGTCTGCCCAGGCAGCAGCTAAAATATTTGAACCTGACCTGCTATCTGCTGATAACTTGACCCATGTTACCACTCCGCTCGTACCAGGTGAGTCAAAAGCTGCTTGATCTACCCAGTTGGAGCTACCACAACCAAGACCTCCGTCCTTGGTTTGGTAATCAAGTTCATTCGTACCAGCATCAGATGAGTAAAGCACCATTACATCTCCTGTCTGATATTCGTAAGCGATATCAAATCTTCTAGTGGTACCTGTTCCCCCAACAGTGGTACTCCATTCACTAGTCCAGTTTATCCCGTCATAACACATTACTCTTAAAGTATTTGAATCAACATAACCTACAATTGCTTCTTGTTTTGTCGGCGAAGTCTTGATAACAAAATTTCTTCCGGCTGCGCCTGCAATAGTATCACTGTTGGCAGCAAATGTATTATCAGAATTAGTATAGAAATTTGCCCTGGGTATAGTATTTCCTGTTCTGCCATAAACTAATACTCCATCACCATTGACGCTTATTGGCTCTTCCCAATCAGACAAATAGGTTATAAGGCTGATTGTTTCCGGTCTGGCAGAATTAAAATTCCAAGAGACTGTGGAGGTAATCTTTTTAGTATCCGGATCTAAAGTTCCCCCAGAGGAAACAATATTACCGCCATCCCGGTTAACACCTTCTATTTTGATAGTTCTAATGTAGTCATCAGCTGCATTCTGAGCTAAAGTGTTGCTGGTACCATAAAATTCCCAGATATTGTTAGTAGGATGTCTTCTGAGCCCAGCTGAGGTGGTAGCCGCTAAATTACTAAAACTTTGGTTTTTAATTGATTTAACAGCTTCAATCCCTTCTGAGGCAAACTGGTTAGTTATACTCATTTCTACCCCCAACCTGTTAGCATTCATTGACTGCAGCACAGCCACCACTGAGGCAGTGGCAAAGATAATAAAAAAAGCTGCCGCTAAAATTACCTCCAGGATAGAAAAACCTTTTTCTCTCATTGTTTCTCCACCATTCCTTGGGAATTAACAGTTATTGTTTTAGTGTTGTTATTAGAGCTCACAGTGATAGTTAAAGTAGCTGAAGGAGTGCCTGTCATCTTATAAAAGTAAACATTTGACAACCCGAAAACTGTCACATTAGAGTTAACGCTAAATCTTTCATTAAAGGCCGGATTCTGTCCTAAAGCAGTCCCTTTATATAAAGTGATGGTGTTGCCACTGTAATCTACCCCCCAGCTGCTGCCCTGCCTTCCCGTCATACTATAAATTTGAGCTTTTCTTAAACTTCCTACCAGCTGATCTACGGTATTAGCAACGGAGTTTTGCAGCAAAAACCGGGAATAAAAAGCTCCAGCTAAAACAGAAATAGTGAGCATGATAGCTACCACCAACAGTAATTCAATAAGAGTAAATCCTGATTTGCCCATAATAATTAGGTAACCCACAATCCCATAACTTCTCTACCTCCTTATTGATCCTGTCAGTTCATAAATGGGGGAGATAATGGCCAGGGCCACAAAGGCTACTACTAAACCGATGATTATCAAAAGAACCGGCTCTAAAATATTGGCTAAATTTTTGGTGGTGTTATCGACCTCTTCCTCAAAAAAATCCCCTAAATAGATAAAAGTATCTTCCAGTTTGCCGGTTTTTTCTCCTACCCCAATCATCTTAATCATATAATGGGGAATCAAGCTAAACTTTTGGGCAGAAAGAGTCTCTTCCATGGTTTTGCCCTTATCCACAGATTTTAAAAGATTTTGTAAATACTCTCGATAAACTAAATTGGTCAAAGCTTTGCTCTCGGCTTCCAGAGTCGTAGTAATCGGCAAACCGCTTTTTAACATTATCCCCAAATTACGGCAGATGGTGGAAAGCTCCACATTTTGTAAAAGACCCCCAAATAGCGGAATCTTTAGCAGAAAGACATGCCAGAGTGGTTTGATTTTGGGCAGTTGAAGCAAAAAGGACGTTAAAAGGAATAAAGCTGTAAGAGCCAAGCCAATAAAAACTCCATAGTTTTTCATGGTACCGGCAGCAAAAAGGAGGATTCTGGTAGATAAAGGCAAGGTCACATCCAAAGAGGCAAACAGGTCCACCAGTTTGGGTAAGACAAAAAAGGACAAGCCCAGACCGATAATCAGGGTCGAAAGCAGAACTATCGCCGGATATAACATCGCCCCCTGTATTTTTTTCCTAAATTCATAATTTTTGCTCAGATGCAAGGCTAAATAATCTAAATTCTCCTCAAGTTTTCCGGATTTTTCACCGATCTCAATTAAATTAATATACAAAGAGTCAAAAACATGAGGGTAAAGCGATAAAGCTTTAGCTAAAGTCTGTCCGTTGTTGATCTGCTGTAAAATCTGGTGTAGAACTTCTTGAAAAGACTTACCCTTAGTTTGTTCCTCTAAAGTAGAGATAGCCTCAGCTAAGGGGATACCACTTCTTAACATCACCCCTAAATGTCTGGTAAACATTAATTTATCTAAAAAAGTGGGGTGACTAAAAAATTGTCTTGAGGCAGAAAATTTCATCTACTTTCAGATTACCCAAGAAATGGCAGTTTAGCAAGTTACTCCTTAGTAACCCGGAGGACTTCTTCTATGGTAGTAATACCATGCGCTACTTTTTGCAGGCCATCTTCTAACATGGTCGACATACCCTCTTGAATGGCTTTTTTACTCAAAACATCAGCATCAGCTTTGGCCGCAATCAGCTCTTTGATGGCTTCTGTGACCTCTAGCACCTCAAAGACTCCTATCCGGCCGCTGTAACCGCTGTTATGACAAACAGGGCAGCCTTTTCCCTGATAAATCCGTAACTGACTTTTATCACCCAGGTGTTTTTTAATCAGCTCTTTGGGAATCTGTTTACTCAGCTCGGTTAGAGACATCATCTGGGAAAGCCGGCACTTTTGACAAATTTGACGCACCAACCTTTGCCCGACAATAACGTTAACGGTGGAGGCCACCAAAAATGGCTCAATCCCCATATCTATCAAACGGGGTAAGGTAGTGGCAGCGTTATTGGTATGTAAAGTTGACAGCACCAAATGTCCGGTCATCGCCGAGTTTGTGGCAATGCCCGCGGTTTCCTTATCACGGACCTCTCCGACAAAAATAATGTCCGGGTCTTGACGCAAGATAGCCCGTAACCCGTCAGCAAAGGTTAAGTTAGTTTTAGGGTTGACCTGAATTTGGTTGACTCCTTCCATATCATATTCCACCGGATCTTCAATAGTGGCAATATTTTTGTCCCGGGTGTTTAAAATCTTTAAAATTGCATAGATGGTGGTGGTTTTCCCCGAACCAGTTGGACCAGTTGACAACACCATACCGTAGGGTCTTTTAAAACCTGCTTTAACTTTGGCCAGATCCTTATCATTCATCCCCAGGTCTCCTAAAGAAAACTGTCGGGACCGGGAAGAAAGCAATCTCATAACGATTTTTTCCCCATCAACAATCGGGACGATAGAAACCCTAATATCCAGCTCTTCCTCAGGCAAGCTCATCTGCAACTTGCCATCCTGAGCGCTCATATGTTCATCAGTTCGAAGTTTAGAAAGCACCTTAACTCTGGTAACTACCTGGCTGTGAAGAGCAATCGGCATCTTTAAAACATCATGAAGCACCCCATCAATCCTAAAACGGACTAAAGATTGCTGCTCTGCCGGCTCAATATGGATATCGGAAGCCTTATTCTGATAAGCATACTCCACCAACAGATCAACAATTTTGGCGATAGGCACATCCTGAGCCTGACCTTTCTCCACTGCCTCCACTTGTTGCTGGAGCATCTCATCAAAGGTCTTTTGCAGTTCCTTACTGTAAAGACGCATTGCCTCGTTTAAATCTTTGGCGGTAGCATAGTAAGGAATAACTTTCTCTCCCGCTTTTTTGGCAATAAATTGCTGGATCTCCAGGTTTAAAGGATCAGCCATAGCTACTTTGAGTCCCTGGGAATTTTTTTCAAAAGCAATAATTTGCTCCTTTTTAGCCACTACTTCAGGGATGATCTGCAAAAGGTGGACAGGGATAGAAACTTGGGATAGATAGATATAGGGAACTTTTAAAAAATCTGCCGCTAACTTCCCCATCTGGGCATCAGAGATCAGATCCAGGGAAACAACAGCCTCCCACAAGGGAATGTTTCGGCTGCGGCTTAATTCCAAAGACTTTTTTAGCTGGTCTTCCCCTAACAACTGGCTCTCTTTTAAAATCTGCTCTAACTGTTGATCAGAAATAGCCACTATTTTAGATACCCCCTGATCTTATCTACCACCTCCTGGATAGAGAGGTTGGCTTTGGTTAAATAATCTACAGCTCCCAGCTGAACAGTTTTTTTAATATCTTCCTCCTGCCCTAAATTAGAGCTGACCACTACTTTAATATCTTTTAATTTAGGATCAGCTTTGAGCTCTTTTAAAGTTTCAAAGCCATCTTTGACAGGCATAATCAAATCCAACAGGATTAAATCTGGTTTTTTCTGCCTGGCAGAGGTTAAAACTTGCTCCCCATCTCCCACCACTTCTACATCAAAGCCCTCTTTAGCCAGCTTGATTTTATAGATATTAGCATAGAACTTATCATCCTCGCCAACTAAGATATATTTTTTATCAGCCATCTGTTTTCTCCTTTACTAAATTTTTGTCCAAGATATGATTGATCGGTTTCTCCGGCAATCTTAAATAAAAGACAGTCCCTTGACCTTCCCTACTGTCAAACCAGACTTTGCCTCCCCAAGACTCAACATAAGATTTGGCAATAAACAACCCCAAACCATTGCCCTCAGTTTGGCTTTTAGCAGCGTTATCAGCCCTAAAGAACTTAGAAAAGATCTTCCCTTGATCCTTTTTAGGAATACCAATTCCCTGATCTTCCACCTCCAAAAGGACCTGTTTATCTTGATGCCTGACAGTCACCCTTACCTTCTTTCCGGGTTGGTTATATTTTACCGCATTTGACAAGAGGTTTTGGATGACATCACGGAATCTTTGGGAATCAATATACAAAGTGGGAAGAGATTTATTATCAGTTTTCAACTCAACGCTGACAGCTTTTTCCTGACTGCTAAATTCCAGCTCTTTCATAACATCTTTAATAACAACTAAGACGTTCACTTCACTTGGCTGGTCAAAAACCCGGCTTTGTTCAATTCTGGAGACTAACAACAGCTCTCCCACCAGAACAATCATCCGCTGGGTCCCTTGATAAACCTGCATCAGGACATCCCTGACATCTTTAGACACTTCCCCGATATCACCGGTCAAAAGCAGTTCCACATTCCATCTCATGCTCCCTAAAGGAGTACGCAGTTGATGGGCAGCAATTGACAAAAATTCCGTTTTCACCCGGTCAATCTCCTTAATATTGGTTACATCATGAAGGACTAAAGCTGCTCCGGCAATTTCCCCTCCAAAGCTTCTAACGGGATTAATAAACATCTCATAGATAAATTTACCAAGGCAGAGATCTTCTATATAGGCAGCCACCCCACTGGATAACACTTCATCCAGACGTTTGTCCAGATTAACTAAAGTACACTCAAACAGTTTTAAAAAACCTGAAGTAGTCATCTTATTATGAGGGAGATCAGCCATCTCCTCCAAAGCAGGGTTGGTCAGTAAAACCCTTTTTTCCAAATCACAAACCAGCAGCCCATTGGTAATACTTTTTAAAACATCCTCCATCCCGGGCAAAGGGTGGAAGACAGAAGGGGCAGGAGGTTGGACCAATTTTTTTACTACTTTATGATAAAGATGAGCTAAAGGCATAAATTCATAATAACACAAGCGGTACAAGATTTAAGGCAGACAGCCTAAACCACTACTCCAGAGGCTGGAAATTTCTTGAGGAGACAAAGCCCGGTTATAGACTCTCAAATCATCAATTTGACCAGCAAAGCTTGTTCCACCTCCTCCTCCAAGGGTTGTAGCACTAGTGGGACTTATCGTGACTAAACAATCAGTTGTAGAGTTTGTGCTTACCTGCTGAACTCCATTAAGGTACATTCTCATACCCACTGATCCACATACAAAAACTGCATGATACCACGTATTAGGAGAAATGGCGTTATCACTAACAACACTGCGATTACTGCCATTAACTATATTTTCAAAAACCAACTTGTTACTGTAGCCTCCAGGGTAGCTAACAAAAATTGGCTGCCGTGAGTCGGCCGCCCCATTAATATGCCTGTTAAAAAGTAATCTGTTGGTATCAAATGATCCAGTATAGTAAAACCACAGACTCATAGTGGCATTAGTGAGAGTATCAAACTGATAGTTGCCCAAAGTCACATAGGTGTTGTCGCTAAAGGTTCCAGTACGAGTATTATTTGTTTGAGCAGGTGTACGAAGGATAGTATTTGCTCCGCTTACCGCTGTACCACCAATTCCATATCCTGAAAAATCTTTTACTTCTCCTGATGTTCCATTCCAGCTACTTTCATCCATCTTCCAATATCCAACTAAACCATCATCTAAGGTACCATTAGGGTCACAAGAGACAGGATGAAAGGTACCATTATAGACTCCAATTGAGGCTAAATCTCATTGGGATCCAGCTGCTGGTATAAAGAAGAACCATAATCAAACCTGGTCTCTAAATTTTTAGCCAGAGTATCAATATTAGACCTTCTGACTCCATCCCGAGCTGCTTTTTGAACATTACCAAACAAAGCTAGGGAGACCACTGCCAAGATAGCTATAATGGCCACTACCACCAAAAGTTCTATCAAGGTAAAACCCTTTGTTTTAGATGTCTTGGGCATTAATATTAGTGTAAGGATTATCAGTTGTGGTTGTCAAACCTTCTCAGGTCAAGTATCTGTATTTGGGTAAAGTGTATAAAATCTTTAGAATTTAGAGTGATAATAGTTTTAACTTGATTGGATAACATAGTGGCCACTAAAAAGGCATCAAAGATTTGACTGCCACAAATTTTTTTCTGCTTGCAAAGTGATAAGATAATTTCCATTGAGCCTTTAGTTGGTAAAATTATTTCAAAAGATGAGCTAAGGTAATCATCTATTAAATTTATAGCTTCAGTTGCAGACAAGGGGTTCGTGACCCTACGGGGATCAGTAACAATTGCATAAAATTCCAATAAGTTTTGCTCTGTTAATACCCCTTTAATTTCCCCTGCTAAAATTGAACGAATAAAATACGAGGCTTGGGAATGGAAAGGTGAATCCTGATTGTGGGCATACACCAATATATTAGTATCCACAAGCACCGGCTCAGATATTTTCATAGAGGTCTGTCCTGCTTAAACCGGTTTTAATACGACCTAAGTGGTATACTCTTAATTTAAACTCCGGGGTTTTGGCAGCAACTTTTTTAGTGTGTAAATAAGTTTTTAAAGCCTGATTGACAACTTTTGTAAAAGCTATCCGCTCATCTATAGCTTTTTTTCGTGCCTCTTTATAAATACTTTCATCTAATCTGACAGTCGTGCGTATCATATTACGGATAATATAACACCAAGTCATCTTTATGTCAAGGCGTCAAAGTTAAGAAGGCAGACAACCTGAGCCAGGAGGATTAGTCCCATATAAAACCTGAACTTCATCAGGAGATAAAGCCCGGTTGTAAATCCTGACATCATCAATGAGACCGGGAAAATGGTCTCCTCCAGTAGTGTCAATCAAAAATGCCGTTGGATTTAACGATAAATTTCCTCCAACGGCAGGAGTAGTAGTACAATCCTCTAGACCGTTTACATAGCCTTTAAGTGTCGTACCATCATATCTTATTGCTACATGCGTCCAAACATTTAGCGGAATTACAGAACCCGAACAAGTATGCCAAGTATCAGTGTAGATATGGGGCGTTAGTCTTCCGTTGCTGATTTGACTTATCCTTAAAATCATCCCCCCATTGGCATAAGAATACTTTGCCACAACATTACCGAAGACAGGCGTTGCAGTTGGGTTAACCCATGCTGCAATCGTAACATTGGGCAAATTTTGCAAACTCGCCCCAATCCCATCCACATAACTATTAACTCCATCAAAATTACCAGCATTTTTGAAATCATATGGTGACACTCTAACTCCTGGAGCAGTACCTACTCCACCTACCCATGTACCAGTGTTATTGTTACCTGAGTAATCTAAA